>NZ_FBXK01000005.1:1915000-2234166 GCF_900013425.1 Sphingobium sp. Z007 | reverse complement strand
CACGGTCGGTAATTATTTCTGGTATCTGGTCGGCCATGTGCTGGGGTTCCAGCGGTTGAAGCCGCTGGTCGATCGCTATGGCCGCTGGGCGACGCTGGAATGGCGGGATGTCGAGGCGCTGGACCGGCTGTTCGGCAAATATGGCCAGATCGTCGTCTTCGTCTTCCGCTTCATGCCCGCGTTCCGCACGATGATCTCGCTGCCCGCCGGGCTGTTTCGCATGGGGCATGTGCGCTTCCTGCTGTGGACGGCCGGCGGGGCGCTGATCTGGAACGTGATCCTGGCCTATGCGGGTTACGTGCTGGGGCAGAATTTCAATGACATCGATACCTATGTCGGCCCGGTGGCGACCGCCTGTGTGGTGGGGGCGGTGATCCTCTATCTCTGGCGGCTCGCGACCTGGCGGCCCAAGGGTTGATTCACGCCCTGGGATGGGCGTTGCGATAGATATCGAGCAGGTGCGCGGCATCGACCTGGGTATAGACCTGGGTCGAGGACAGGCTGGCATGACCGAGCAGCTCCTGCAAGGATCGCAGGTCCGCGCCCCGGCCCAGCAAATGGGTCGCGAAACTGTGGCGCAGTGCGTGGGGCGTGGTGCGATCGGAGAGGCCCAGTCGTCCGCGCGCCCCCTGCACCGCCCGGCGGATGAGCGCGGGGGACAGCGGTCCGCCGCGTGCGCCGCGGAACAGCGGCTGGTCGCGGGCGGGCGGATAGGGACAGGCTGCGACATAGGCGTCGATCGCGGCGCGCACCTGCGGCAGCAGCGGAACGATGCGGGTCTTGCCCCGCTTGCCGGTGACGCGCAGCGTGTCGCCCAGCGGCAATATGTCGCCGGCCAGCCCCATCGCCTCACCGATGCGCAGGCCCGCGCCGTAGAGCAGCAGCAGCACCGCCCAGTCGCGCGCGCCAATCCAGCCTTCACGCGCGGTTTCGGCGATGTCCTGCGCCAGGGCGACAGCTTCGTCGGGGGAGATGGGGCGGGGGAGGCCGCGCTTGACCCGTGGCCCCTTGAGTTGCGGGACGCGGGCGTCGTCGCCGCCGATAAATTTGAGGAAGCCGCGCACGGCGGATAGTTCGCGGGCGGCGGAGAGGTTGCCGATCCCGTCCATGCGCCGCGCGGTGAGGAAGGCGCGCAAGTCGGCTTGGTCGATGTTCGCAAGCATGGCCGGGCTGACCGCTTCACCGCGATGCTCTTCGAGGAAGGCGATCAGCCGCTCGGCCGTGGCGACATAGGCGCGCACGGTGTGGACCGAGCGCCGCCGGTCGAGGGCGAGATGCTGGCGCCAGCGTTCGGGGAGGGCGGGGGTCATGTTGGACTGGCCGCGCTTAACTTCGCGCATTTCCCGCTGGTTTTGAAATTTTTGGACAGGGGTTGGACATATTGTTGCGAGGGAGATGGGGCAGGGATGGCGCAGGCGATGAACATCGGGAGGGCTTATCAGATGCGCGCGATGTAGGACAGGTTGATGGCGAGGAGGGGGGGGGGCGGATTTGGGGGTCCGCGCGAGGCTTCACGCAAAAGCCGACGTAAAAATGCCGTCACCCCAGCGAAGGCTGGGGTCTCGTGGGGCGGCACGTAGCGGTTGAACTTGGCACTTACTCAACCGTCTCGCGCCATCGCCTGAGACCCCAGCCTTCGCTGGGGTGACGATGTGGGGTTTGCGTGCCGGTCATATAACTCGTCTGACCAAAACTTCGCCTTTGCTCGCTTTCCGACCCAGCCCCCGTCTCACCCACCGCGCCCCGCCGCCCTTGAAATCCGCGCATAAATAGGCACATGGGATGCATGGCAACACCCTTCGATCCGGCCGACCTGCCGACCGGCGTCCTGATGTCGCTCTCTCCATTGGTGGCGCGGGTGCTGGCGCCCAATCCTTCGCCCTTCACCTATACCGGCACGCAGACCTATGTCGTGGGGATCGAGGCGGTCGCGGTGATCGATCCGGGGCCGGCGGACCCCGATCACCTGGCGGCGCTGACCGCGGCGATCGCGGGGCGGCCGGTGATGGCCATTATGTGTACCCACACCCATCGCGACCATAGCCCCGCTGCGCGGCCGCTAAGCGAGATGACCGGCGCGCCGATCATCGGCTGCGCGCCGCTGACGCTGGAGGATGACGGGCCGCGGTCGGACGCCGCCTTCGACGCCGAATATCGGCCAACCCAAGTGCTGGGCGATGGCGAGCAGGTGAGCGGGCCGGGGTGGACGCTGGAGGCGGTGGCGACGCCGGGGCATACGTCCAACCATCTCTGCTTCGCTTTGCTGGAAGAGAAGGCGCTGTTTACCGGCGATCATGTGATGGGCTGGTCGACCAGCGTGATCTCCCCGCCCGATGGCGACATGAGCGCTTATATGCGGTCGATGCAGCGCCTGCTGGAGCGGGACGATCGCGTTTATTATCCCGCGCATGGCGAACCAATCGAGACGCCGCAGCGGCTGGTGCGGGGCATGATGGGCCATCGCAAGCAGCGCGAGGGGCAGATTTTGCGCTACATGGAGCGCAATGGCGAGAGCGCCATCCCCGACATGGTGGCGGAAATGTACAAGGGCGTCGATCCGCGGCTTTATGGCGCGGCGGGGCGATCGGTGCTGGCGCATCTGATCGACCTGGACGGCCGGGGGCTGGCCGCGCCAGTCGGGGACGGCCGATGGCAGACGCTTTGAGGCGGTATGCTGGGCCGATCGGCGCTGCGCTGCTGATCCTGGGTGTGGGCGCGGCGATGCTAGCCGGCTGGCAGCGCTATGATCGCGACTATGTGGTGGCGGTCGAGGATGACGGGTCGGCGGTGACGAAGATCATCGCGGAGAAGATTGCGGGCGCGAGCGATCTGCGCGTTTCGCGGCTGAGCGGCACGATCCAGAGCACGGCGCAGGATGTGCGTGGCTTTGGTTGGCTGAAATCCGATCAGGTGGTGAAAATGCCCTATTCCGTGGATTATTTCATCGACCTGTCGAAGTTGGACGCCAGCGACCTGGAGTGGGACGAGACGCGCCGCACGCTGATCGTCAATGCGCCCGATGTGACGGCGGACAAACCCAATGTCGATGAAGCGCGCCGGACGCTGGTGCGCACCAGCGGGCTGTTCGTGACGCGGGCGGCGGGCGAGGCGTTGAGCCGGCAAGTGTCCGCCCATGCGCAATCGCGGGCTGCGGCGTCTGCCCGGTCGCCCGAACGCATGGCGCAGGCGCGCGAATATGGCCGGGCGGCGGTGGGCAAGATCATGGGGGCGCCACTTGCTGCGATGGGCTTTACCGATGCGCGGGTGATTGTCACCTTCCCGTCGGAAAGACGCAGCCAGGACCAGTGGGACGTGACCACGCCGATCAATGAGGTACTGGCCAACAGGCGGCCACAGCGCTAGGGCGCGGGCAAAGGGCCAGCCATGGGACCGAGGAGTATCAGGGTATGAACGCGATCACGGGAATCCCGCAGGGCACCGACCTGCGCGCCGAAATCGACCGGCTGCGCAAGGAGCGCAACGCCGTCATCCTCGGCCATTATTACCAGTCGCCTGAAATTCAGGATTTGTCGGACTTTGTCGGCGACTCGCTGGAATTGTCGCGCAAGGCGGCGGAGACGGATGCGGACGTGATCGCCTTCTGCGGCGTGCGCTTCATGGCGGAAACGGCCAAGATATTGTCGCCGCAGAAGATCGTGGTGCTGCCGGATATGGATGCCGGATGCAGCCTGGAGGACAGCTGTCCGCCCGCCCAGTTCAAAGCGTTCCGGGAAGCGCATCCCGATCATATTGCGCTGAGCTACATCAATTGTTCGGCCGAGGTGAAGGCGCTGTCGGACATCATCGTGACGTCCTCGTCCGCCGAGAAAATCCTGGCGCAGATCCCCAAGGAGCAGAAGATCATCTTCGGCCCCGACAAGCATCTGGGCGGTTACCTGAAGCGCAAGCTGGGCCGCGACATGCTGTTGTGGCCGGGCGTGTGCATCGTGCATGAGGCGTTCAGTGAGACCGAACTGCTCAAGCTCAAGGTGCAGCACCCCGACGCGCCGATCGCGGCGCATCCCGAATGTCCGCCCTATATCGTCGACCATGCCGATTATGTCGGATCGACCAGCGGCATATTGGATTTCGCCAAGACGATGCCGGGCGACACGCTGATCGTCGCGACCGAACCGCACATCATCCATCAGATGGAAAAGGCGGTGCCGCACAAGCATTTCATCGGCGCGCCGGGCGCGGACGGCAACTGCAACTGCAATATCTGTCCCTATATGGCGCTCAACACGCTGGAGAAGCTGTATCTGGCGCTGCGCGATTTGCAGCCGCGCATCGAGATGGACGAGACGCTGCGCTTGCAGGCGAAGAAAAGCCTGGACCGGATGCTGGAAATGGCGAGCGGCACGGTGGGCCAGGGGGATGTGGGCGCGCGGCCATGACCTTCTCGCTTCCTGTTTTCAGCCTGGCCGGCTTCGACCTGACCGCCTTCGTCGCGTCCACCCTGGCTGAAGATCTCGGTCCCGATGGCCGAGACGTCACCAGCGAGGCGGTGATTCCGGCCGATGCGGTGTTCGACGGAGTGATGGACAGCCGGGATGACGTGACGCTGGCCGGGTTGGGAATTGCGATCGCGTTCTTCCGGGCGCTTGATCCCGATGTGGCGATCGAACTGCTGCATCAGGATGGCGACCGGGTGGCGGCGGGGACCGACATCCTGCGCATCCGGGGCAAGGCGCGGGCGATGCTGACCGCGGAGCGGTCCGCGCTCAACACGGTGCAGCATCTGACCGGCATCGCCACCATGACCCGCACCTATGTCGATGCGATCGACGGGACGGGCGCGACGTTGCTGGATACGCGCAAGACCATTCCGGGCCTGCGTTGCCTTGAGAAATATGCGACCCGCATGGGTGGGGCGACCAATCATCGCATGGGGCTTTGGGATGCGGCGATGATCAAGGACAATCATGTCGCGGTCGCCGGATCGGTCGAGGAAGCGGTACGCCGGGCGGTGGCGGCCGGGGTCGCCAGCATCATTGTGGAGGTCGATCGGGTGGACCAGATCGAACCCGCGCTAAGTGCAGGCGCGACCCATTTGCTGCTCGACAATATGGATGCGGCGACGTTGCGCGTGGCGGTGGCTCTGGTGGCCGGGCGCGTGCCGACCGAGGCGTCGGGCGGCGTCACGCTGGAGACGATCCGGGCCAAGGCGCAGACCGGCGTCACCTATATCAGTGTCGGGCGGCTGACCCAGTCGGCCCCGGCGGCCGATATCGGGCTGGATTTTGCTTATGCTTAAGAAGCTGTTGCCCGTCGTTGCGCTTGCCATGCCGGGTGTCGCCATGGCGCAGGCCAATCAGTGCCGCCTGCCCGAAGTGATCGCGCGTCCAAAGGCCGAAGGTCCAAGCGCCGATGAGCCCAAGCGCGTGCTGCCGATCGGCTATTACACGCTGGCCGTCAGCTGGTCCCCGCAATATTGCAAGACGGCGCGGGGTGGGGCGCGTGATGCCTTCCAGTGCCAGTCTGGCAATGGGTTCGCCTTCACCCTGCATGGCCTGTGGCCCGACGGCTATGGCAAGGAATGGCCGCAATATTGCAAGCCCGCAGCGCCCCTGCCGCGCAAGGTGATCCGCGATCATCTGTGCGCGACCCCCTCGGTCCAGTTGATCCAGCATGAATGGGTCAAGCATGGCACCTGTATACCCACGACGCCGACCAAATTCTTCGCCCTGTCCCGCAAGCTCTATTCTGCGCTGCGCTACCCCGACATGACGGCGCTGGCCGCGCGACCGACCCTGTCGGCACGGGATTTTGCGCAGGCCTTTGCGGCGGAAAACAAAGGCATGGTCGCCGACGGCATAAGGCTGAACGTCACGCGCGACGGATCGCTGAGCGAAGTATGGATCTGCATGGACCGCAAATATCGCTACATCAGCTGTCCGGCGCAGCAGGGCGGCGTTAAGGACCGCGCGCAGTTGCGGATCGAGCCGCAAGGCTGATCGGTCTGGCGAGGCACGCTTGTATTTGGACCGGCTGTTAAAGGTCGATCGTCGCCGTCGCGGGATGATGCCGATCGAGATGCTTGCGGATGATGCGCAGATTTTTCGTGTTGGACTTGTAAAGAAAGTCGAACAGGTCGCCGGCAAAGGGGATCGCGCCGACCAGCGTATCGACGCCGACATTGGCGGCCATGCGGGTGATCTGCCATTTCGACATGCCCAGGTTCCGGGCTTCCCATACAATCCATGCGCCCATCGCCGCGGTGGCAAGGTCGCCCACGACCGGGATCAGCCCGACCAGGCTGTCGAGGCCCACGCGGCGGTTGGTGCCGGGAATGACAAACAGTCCCTCCAGCATCGCTTCCATCGCCTCTATGCGGCGGCGGATGGACGCGGGGTCGCGGCCAAAGCCGGGGATGTCTCGCGCTAGCCGGTCGAACTGGTCCTGCGAAATCGCCATCTGCCTTCTCCCTGCCCCGGTTTCGACGGGCGCCTGATCCCTATACGCACATAAAGCCCAACCGTTCATTGCGCGCAGGATCAAAGTCCTAATTGGTGGTGCGGAAGAGATGGTTCAATGGGTGACGCGCGCGAGCGGAAGGCTGGAACCCGGTCAGCCGCTTGGCCACGAGCGACCAGCGCACTGGCGCGCCGAGCGGGATGTAACCGTTATGGGCGACCATCTGCGCTTCGGCCTGTGCGATGCGCGCGGTGCGCTCTTCGGGCGAACTGGCGAGGCTGGCGGCTTGAAGCTGGGCGTCGGCCGCGTCGCTGCAATGGATCTTGCGGGCGCAGCCAATGCGGCCGAGATACCAGAGCGCGCTGTCATAGGCGGCGACTTCGTCGACCAGCCGCAAGTCCGCCTTTGCATTGATCGCGACGCGCTGCGCAGACAGGCCGATCGCGGCCAGGTCGCGCCGCAGCAGCCCGAACAACAACGTGGCGCCCGGCCCTGTGGGCAGGGCGATACCGAGCGGTGGGGGCGCGCCATTGGTGGCGCGCCAGACGGTGACATTCGCTGCGGCCTGCGCGCGGCGCTGTTCCAGCGACAGCGCCGCCCAGGTCGGATCGCTGGGCGGACGGCCCAGATCCATCGGATCAGGCAAGATGCGTTCGCTGGTCGCCCAGCCGCCCAGGGGAAACACGGCGGGCAACTGGCTGCGGTCGATCGTCATGTTGATGGCGGCGCGAATCCCAGCATCGTCCAACAGCTTGCCCCGGCCGGTGACGGCCAGGCCCAGCAAACCCCGCACCGGATCGACCCGCACAGTGTCGCGATCAATCCCGGCCGGCACCAGCAGCGGCAGATCAGTGAAGCGGCCGCCCAGCACCAGTGCGGCCTCGCGCTCGCGGAAACGGACAATCGCCAGTGCGGCGCGTTCGGCGCGCAACACGCGGGTTTCCCAAGGCGGAACGGGTTCGTCCGCCGCCACGTCATCGCCGCTGGTGCGATCGACCGGTGTCAGGATCACCGCATTGCCGCGCGTCGCCCGGCGGTAGGGGCCAGTGCCGCCATCGCGCGACAGCACCGCCATCTGTGGCTGCGCCAGCATCTGCAGCACATAGGGGCGTGGCGCGGCCATGCGGATTTCGATCACTTCGCCGGTCATCGGCACCACCGCCTGCACGGCGTCCAATGGTCCGTCGGGATCGAAACGTCGCAGCGATTCGATTCGCGCCATCAGCATCCGGGCGACATCGGGCGCTGTGACCCGCACGCCATTGGCCCAGAAGGCGCGACGCAGGCGGAAGATATAGCTGCGCCCGTCATCCTCGACGATCCAGCGCTGCGCCAGCGCCGGCAGTATCTCGCCGCCCGCGTCGAACGCGACCAGCCCCTGCGCCGTCGCCTCCAGGATCAGCTTGGCGCCAGGGTCGGGCAAATGCGCGAGCGGTTTCGCAAAATCGTCGCGATCGCCGATTACGCTCACCACGACGGGATCGCGGCCCTCATCGGAACAGCCGCCCGTCAACAGGGCCAGACCCGCAGCCGTGATCAGGGCTGCGCAACGACCTGCGTGCGAGAAGAATGGAATGGCGAACATGGTAACGAAGGGCTTAGCCCGGCCAGCCCGTGTCGCCAACCAGGGATCGGATCAAAAGCCGATGTCACAAAAACGACATGTAATAGACGCCAATATGTAACTGAAAATTCATACGGGCGTGGCGGAACAAGGAAGGAACAGGCATGACGCTCCGATTGCGACTGGCGACCGGCACCGCGCTGGCGCTGCTGATGACATCGATGCCGCAGGGCGCGCAGGCGCAAAGCAACGTCGATTTGCAGCGCCAGATTGACGCGCTCAAAGCCCAGGTGGAGGCGCTGACCGCTGCACTGTCCGCGGGTAAAGGCGCGCAGCCGGTTGCTGTGGCCCCGGCATCGACCCCGGCGTCCGCCTCCACGCCGGTCGCGCTGGCCGCCGCGACCGCGCCGCCATCGGCGATCCCGGCCTCCACAGCCGCGCCAAAGGCCAAGGCCTGGTATGAGAAGCTGTCGCTGCGTGGCTATACCCAGATGCGCTATAATGGCTTCCTGTCCGGCGACGATACGGCCCCGGCGGGCGTATCGCGCCTGCGATCGGTCCATGACAGCGCGATTTCTGATCGCGGCGGCTTCTCGCTGCGCCGTGTGCGGCTGGTGCTGCAGGGCGATGTGTCCGATCGCGTCTCGCTCTACCTCCAGTCCGACTTTGCGACCGCGGTGAACAATCAGGCGGGCAGCGAACGGCGCGAAGGCTTCGCCCAGTTGCGCGACGCCTATGCCGATGTGTTCCTGGACAAGGACAAGAGCCTGCGCCTGCGCTTTGGCCAGTCCAAAGTGCCCTATGGCTGGGAGAATATGCAATCATCGTCCAACCGGCTGACGCTGGACCGCAGCGACGCAATCAACAGCGCGGTGCCCAGCGAGCGCGATCTGGGCGTGGTCGGCTATTATACGCCGCCATCGGTAGAGAAGATCTGGGACCGGCTGGGGCATGACGGGCAAAAGCTGTTCGGCAATTATGGCGCCTTTGGCGTCGGCGTGTTCAACGGGCAGGGCACCAATCGGACCGAGCAGAATCGCGGGCTGATGAAGGTCGCTTTCGCCACCTGGCCGTTCGAGCTGGACGGGCTGGGCGGCGCCTTTGCAGGACAGGTGGTCGAAATCGGCGGGTCGGCGATGCTCAACAAGGTGCAGCCCGAACTGCGCAGCGGCGCGGTCAGCGAAATCGCCTATGACGATAACCGCGTCGGTCTCCACGCCATGCTCTATCCGCAGCCTTTTGGTATTCAGGCCGAATGGAATTGGGGCAAGGGACCGGAATATGACCGCGACAGCCTGTCAATCCAGACCAAGAAGCTCAATGGCGGCTATGTCCAGATGATGTATCGTTTGCCCACGGACTCGGTCGGTGCGCTGATGCCCTATGGCCGGTGGCAACATTATCGCGGCGGGTGGAAGGCCAGCACGAGCGCGCCGCGGCTGGAAACCGACGAGTTCGAACTGGGCGTCGAATGGCAGCCGTGGAAGGCGTTCGAAGTCACCGTCGCCTATGCCCGGATGAAGCGGGCCGAAGCCGACGAGCGGCGCACCGGTCGGGCCGAAGGCGACCTGATCCGTACCCAGGTGCAGTGGAATTACTGATCGCGGGAGCTACGCCCCCCACATATGAAAAGGGCGGCACCGCGAGGTGTCGCCCTTTTTCGTCCGGCCGCAGCCGGATCGGTTGCCCCGCAGCTTGTGACCGCGGGGCGTTCCCGATTACTTCAGCTCGACGGTCGCGCCGGCTTCTTCAAGCTGCTTCTTGACCTTCTCGGCTTCTTCCTTGTTCACGCCTTCCTTGACGGCCTTCGGCGCGGATTCGACCAGCGACTTGGCTTCGGTCAGACCCAGGCCGGTGATGGCGCGGACTTCCTTGATGACGTTGATCTTCTTGCCACCGTCGCCGGTCAGGATGACGTCGAATTCGGTCTGCTCTTCGGCAGCCGGGGCAGCGGCAGCAGCCGGGCCGGCAACGGCGACGGCAGCAGCGGCGCTAACGCCCCACTTTTCTTCCAGAGCCTTCGACAGCTCGGAAGCTTCGAGAACGGTGAGGGCCGAAAGCTGTTCGACCAGAGCGTTGATGTCTGCCATTTTTCTAATTCCTTGATTGGGGCCAAGCGCCCCGTCAGATGAGGGTCAAAGTTGATCCGGGTGAAGGACGGCTTAGGCCGCTTCCTTCTCCGCATAGGCGTTGAAGACGCGCGCCAGCTGCGCTGCCGGTGCCTGGGTGACGGTTGCGAGCTTGGTAGCAGGCGCGACGATAAGGCCGACCAGCTTTGCACGCAGTTCATCCAGAGACGGCATCGATGCCAGGGCCTTGACGCCCTCCGCATCGAGCAGCATTTGCCCCATCGCGCCGCCAACGATCTCAAGCTTGTCGTTGGTCTTCGCGAATTCGACCGCAACCTTGGCGGCTGCGACCGGGTCGACCGAGGTGGCGAGGCCAACAGGACCGGTCAGCAGGTCGCTGAGCGGGCCATAGGCCGTGCCATCAAGGGCGATACGGGCGAGGCGGTTCTTCGTAACCTTGTAGGTCGCGCCTGCGTCGCGCATCTTCTGGCGCAGGACAGTCGATTGTGCGACGGTCATGCCGAGGTTGCGGGTCACGACGACCACGCCAACTTCTGCCAGCTCTGCGTTCAGCGCGGAAACGACCTCAGCTTTCTGATTACGATCCATGCCATTACTCCACTTCATGTCCGACCGCTTGCACGGGCGAACGACTAAACCCACGCCGAAGGCATGGGGCACTAAGTCCGAGGGGAGAGATCGACTGGCCCGCATCCATCGAAGGAACAGGCAGACCCGAATCGGGCGATTAACCCGTTCGGTTGAGAACTTTTCCCCGTCTAGGCTGGAGATTAAGAGGGGCATATTCCCCTCACCAACTGTCTCGGACGGTGAACCCCGAAGGGTTCGCTGGGAGCGCCCTTACAGAGTCGGGGCGGCGATGTCACGCGGAAACTTGGGTTGGGCGGGGTGCGGGGTGGGGGTTGTGTGTCATGGTGGCGCGTTGGGGCCGAAGTTCACACCGTTGTCGGGGTGTGGCGACGCAAAATGTGGGAAAATAGGAAATGACGTGTCTCGCGCGCCTCCCCGAAGCGCTCGCGAAGCGCCTCCGACGCGCCTCTTTCAACAGCGGAAGGTCATAGCGACGCGAAAGAAATGCGCGTCGGTGCGGGCCAAGAGAGGGGTGGCACGGGGTGCGGCGGAAGGCGGCGGGGTGGTTCATCTGTAAGGATAAACCAGAGGAAATCCTACTTTGGAAGGGTAAGGTGGGGGGGGGAGGCGCTGGCCGCTTGGTTTGCGTCAAAGGTTTCAGAAATACAGTGTGCCGTCCGAGAAATCGCAGAAAACGAAGGACGAGGCTGCATTGATGAGCAGCGGTGTAAGCTGGCCAAACGCGAGCCGGGTGAGTTGTGGGGAAAAAGTGGAGATTATCGGTTGACACTCGTAGCTTGGATGGAGGATTTCGCGTCGCAAGGCCGCGTCATTTGACGCGCGTATGGGAGTTGCAGCGATGTATAAGCAACTTGCGGCACGTGGGACGGACGCGCCTTGGTATCAGGGTTGGGAACTCACGGAGCAGGAGCGCGCTACTTTTCGCGCGACGACGATTGCATCGCAACAGGCGAAGCGTCGTGCCGCTTCTGGCGATTGTAGTGAGTGCAAGCATCCCGTCTATAATCCGCGCCTGAATCCACTTGATCTGATGCCGCAGCTTGTCGGCAACGGCCTTTCCGCATTGTCGCTGTTCAGTGGTGGTGGAGGTATGGATATCGGCTTTGATCGTGCAGGTTTCAATCATGTCGCCAGTTATGAAATCATGGAGGGCGCGGCGTCGGTTCTAAGCGCAGCTCATCCCGAATGGGCCGTATATGGTGGCGATAGCGGCGACGTACGTGGCGTTGATTGGTCCAAATATCGGGGCAAGATTGACGTGCTCCACGGTGGACCTCCATGCCAGCCTTTCAGTAACGCGGGACGCCAAAATGGAGCCTCGGATGTTCGAGACATGATCCCTGAATTTGTCCGTGCGGTGTTAGCTATCCGTCCACGTGCCTTTGTTTGCGAAAACGTCAGCGGACTCGCGACAAAGAAATTCAAAAATTACATCGAGAGCACGATTATAGAGCCGCTCAAGCGTCAATACGTAATTCGTCAGTTTATTTTGAACGCCGCTGACTTTGGCGTGCCGCAGGCCCGTAGGCGCGTGCTTTTTGTTGGCTTTGCAGATCAGGGTGAGGCAGCTCAGTTCGATATTCCTACGCCGACTCACCGGCATTATCGCTCTACCGGCTTTCCGCATAATCTTCCTGCGACGATGGGCGTCAGAGAAGCGCTTGGGCTACCGGATATTGGTTTCGACGCACTGTCGCCCACCCTGCGTAGCGGCCTGACAGGGCCACGTCACACGACCAGCGTCCTCAGTTCGGTATCTGCCTTGAAGCAGTGGAACAGGCTTGGGGTCTGGCCAAATGGAGTCGCGGCTGATCGCGCGGCAGCCAGTGCATATGTGGCAAAGAACGGTCACTTCCGACTCTCCTTGCAGGATTGTCTCGTCCTCCAAGGGTTCCCAGGTGATTGGCCGGTCGAACGGCCCGTATATTTTGCGCTCGGATTGATAGGCAATTCGGTAGCACCGCCGATGGCTTATAATCTGGCAAATTCAATTTCTAGGGCTTTGCATCCCGCCACGTGCTGACCAATTCACGCAATTTGGCTGCATGATTGGTTCTGATCTCCGGCCAAGATTCGAAATATTTGCTTGGAATGTGAGGGTTGTTTAGCGTTGAGCCACGTTCAATCACGTACCGGGCGCGGTCTTTGAAAATATCAAGCATCCGTGCCGGGCTATACCCTTCCACTGTATCTTGTGCGGTTTCATATTGAGCCGCAGACATCTGATTTTTGTGAATTTTCCGGGCATCTGCCTTTGTATAGACTTCTTTCTTTCCCACGATTTCGAACATAGTATCAAGCGTGATATGGGCCGGAACGTATTTCGCCATTTCGAAATCCGCCTTAATGTAATCCCACTTCTCTGTAATCCAGGGCCGCATTGCATCTGGCGATCCATAACGGCAATACAGCAGCTTAGAGCCTTCGAAAAAGGCCATGATCCAGTGTTTACCGCGCCACTTCGCAATATGTCCAGGTCCCAAGTCTCTAACCGTACTGATGCCACCCTTGTTTGTCGTCGCTGATTTTAGCTCGAATTCGTATTCGACGTTGTCGAGCTTGAGAATCGCATCGGTGCCGTGCCTAACTCGATCGGCTGCTTGATGAAGATTGAACAGGTCAATCAGCCTGTTTTCTCTCGCATCATCCTGCGCAATTCCACCCACCACTCTTTGATTCTCCAGATAGCATAATTACGAGGTCGCCTAACGGCAGTAAGCCTTCTACTGACTTACGGGCTTGTCAAATGCACAGTCGGTATAAAATCCCCCCTAAACCCGATCCGCCTGCACCACGACGTCGATCGCCCTTAGCGCCGACAATATCCTATTCAAATGCTGCGCGTCGGCCACTTCCAGGTCGATGACGTCGGTGTGGAACGGGCCTTCGCGGTTGACCAGTTGCAGGTTGAGGATGTTCGCCTTGGTCGCGCCGAACAGGTTGGCGACGGCGGCGAGGGCGCCGGGCTGGTTCTTGACGATGACGGAGAGGCGGGCGGTGCCGCCCTTCGACTTGCCGTCCCAGGCCAGGTCGATCCAGTCGTCGTCCTGCTCCACCTCCAGCGAACGGCAGTCGATGGTGTGGACCTCGATCGGTTCGCCGGTGCGGCGCACGCCGACGATGCGGTCGCCCGGCACGGGGTGGCAGCAGTCGCCCAGATGATAGGCGATGCCGGGCGTCAGGCCGCGGATCGAGACGGGTTCATGCTGGCGGGGATGCGCCTCCTCCACGCCCTGCGCGCTGGTGGAGCCGGGCATCAGCGCCTCCATGACTTCGCGGTCGAGCAGGCGATGCGTGGCGATGGCGACCATCAGCGACGCGCGATCCTCCAGCTTGAGCCGCTTCAAGGCGGCGGTCAGCGCCTTGTCGCCCAGTTCCTTGGCAAGGTCGGGGGAGAAGCGGCCGATGATTTCGGCATAGAGTTTTTCGCCGAGCTTGATCTCCTCGCCGCGCTGCTTCTGGCGGATATAGCGGCGGATGGCGGCGCGGGCCTTGCCGGTGATGGCGAAGCTGAGCCAGCCGGGCTGCGGCTCCTGCCCCTCTGATTTCAGGATTTCGACCTGATCGCCATTTTCCAGGGTGGTGCGCAGCGGCACGACGCGGCCGTTGACCTTTGCGCCCACCGTCTGGTTGCCGAGCGAGGTGTGGACGGCATAGGCGAAATCGACGGTGGTCGATCCCTTGGGCATCTGGTGCAGCTCACCTTTGGGCGAGAAGGCGAAGATGCGGTCCTGATACATGGCCATGCGGGTATGTTCGAGCAGTTCGTCGGCGTCCTGGCTCTGTTCCAGGATTTCGACGAGGTCGCGCAGCCAGGCGGCATGATGATCGGTGGCGTCGCCCTTCTGCTTATAGGCCCAGTGCGCGGCGAGGCCCAGTTCGGCGTCATTGTGCATGTCGCGGCTGCGAATCTGCACCTCGATCCGGGCATTGTCCTGATGGATGACGGTGGTGTGCAGCGACTGATAGCCGTTGCGCTTGGGCGTGGAGATATAATCCTTGAACCGGCCGGGCACCATCTTGAAGGTCTGGTGGATGATGCCGAGCGCGTGGTAGCAGGCCTCATGGCTGTCGGTGATGACGCGGAAGGCCATGACGTCGGTCAGCTGTTCGAAGCTGATATGGCGTTCCTGCATCTTCTTCCAGATGGAGAAGGGGTGTTTTTCGCGGCCTGAGACGCTGACCGACATGCCCTTGCCCGCCAGCAGCAGTTGCAGTTCCGCGCCGATCCGGTCCACCTTGTCATGGCCGCCTTCTTTCAGCTGCTCCAGGCGCTTGGTGATGCTGGCATAGGCTTCCGGCTCGATCTCACGAAAGGCGAGCAACTGCATTTCGCGCATGAAATCATACATGCCGATGCGTTCGGCGAGCGGCGCGTAGATATCCATCGTCTCGCGCGCGATGCGGCGGCGCTTGTCGGGATTTTTGATGAAGTGCAGCGTGCGCATATTGTGCAGCCGGTCGGCGAGCTTGACCAGCAACACCCGGATATCGTCCGACATGGCGAGCAGGAATTTGCGCAGATTTTCCGCGGCCCGCTCATTTTCGGACATGGCCTCGATCTTCGACAGCTTGGTGACGCCGTCGACCATGCGGGCGACATCCTTGCCGAAGGCGGCCTCTATCTCCTCATAGGTGACCAGCGTATCTTCGATCGTGTCGTGCAGCAGCGCGGTCACGATCGTCTGGTCGTCCAGGTTGAAGTCGGTCAGGATGCCGGCGACTTCGATCGGGTGGCTGAAATAGGGATCGCCGCTGGCGCGTTTCTGGCTGCCGTGTTTCTGGACCGAAAAGACATAGGCGCGGTTGATCATCGCTTCGTCCGCGTGCGGATCGTAGCGCTTTACCCGTTCGACAAGTTCATATTGGCGTAGCATCGTGTCCCGATTGTGTTGGAAGATGCTTGCGGCGCAACAAAAAAATCCCATCTTGCCCAATAAGGCAGCAATTTTGCAACGCCTGCGCCTTTGCGCTATATGTGGCGGTCATGAAACATAATCTTGCCCAGGATTTGGAACAATGCGCATTGCCCAGCGCGCTGGAGATGATGGGCGAACGCTGGTCCTTCCTCATTCTGCGCGGCGCCCTGTCGGGTATCCGCCATTTCGAGGAGTTCCAGTCGACGTTGGGGATCGCGCGCAACATATTGGCCAACCGACTCGCCCGGCTGGTCGAGAACGGCATTTTGGTGCGTGAGCCGATGCAGTGCGACCGGCGCAAGGTCGAATATCGACTGACCGAGAAAGGACAGGGGCTGGCCCCCGCCATGATCGCGCTGCGCCAGTGGGGCGAGCGGTGGGGCTGCGGCACGACCGCCTGCCAAGTGCTGGCCGACAAGCGCGACGGGCAACCGATCCGCCCGATCGGCATATTGTCGCATGACGGGCGGGTGCTGGGGCTGTCCGACCTGGTGTGGCTTTGCACCGACGAAGTGACGCCAATGGGCGAAGAACCGGCCGTGGCGGCCTGAAACCGGCTTTGACCAAAGGGCCAAATCGCCTAAGCCTGCACGCAATGTCCGTCACCGTGCCCCGCATCAAGCCGCAGCCGTTCTTTGCCGACAAGAACCGTGCCTTCTGGAACCTGCAATCGGTCGGTTGGGCGGGCGCTTTCCTGCTGCGCGGGTCGTCGACCATCGCCAATGGCCAGCCGCTCTCCAGCCTGGTGCCGGTGCTGATCTCCACCGTCACCGGCTATTCGGTCACGCTGCTGATCGCGGTGATGTTCCGCTTTCTGGTCAAGAAGCGGCCGATCGTGACCTGGGGCGTGTCGATCGTGACGGTGGTCGCGGCGGCGGGGCTGGTCGCGTTCATCGACGCCTGGGTCTTTTCGACGCAGAACAGGGGCAGCGAGACGGCCGGGCTGCAACTGTTCCTGGGCGCTTTCTACCTGTCGATGACGCTGCTGGGCGCCTGGTCGGCGCTTTATTATGCGATCAATTTCTACCTGACGGTGGAGGAGCAGGCGGATCAGCTATTGCTGCTGGAGAATCAGGCGGCGAACGCGCAACTGGCGATGCTGCGCTACCAGCTCAATCCGCATTTCCTGTTCAATACGCTTAACAGCATATCGACGCTTGTGCTGCTGAAACAGACCGACCGGGCCAATGCGATGCTCTCGCGGCTGTCTTCTTTCCTGCGTTACACACTCATCAACGAGCCGACGGCGCAGGTGACGATCGAGCAGGAGATCGAGACGCTCAAACTCTATCTGGAGATTGAGAAGATGCGGTTCGAGGAGCGGTTGCGCCCGTCCTTCTCCATCGATCCGGCCGTGGCCCATGCGCGGTTGCCCTCCCTGCTGCTGCAACCGCTGGTCGAAAATGCGATCAAATATGCGGTGACGCCCAAGGAGGAGGGGGCCGAAATTGCTGTCAGCGCGCAGCCTGCCGGGGATAATGTCCGTATCGTCGTATCGGACAGTGGACCGGGATTGAATGAAAGCGGAATGAGGCCGCACATCCCGGTGAGCGAGGGGACGGGGATTGGCCTGCCGAACATCCGGGACCGGTTAATTCAGGCCTTCGGGGAACGACAGAGCTTTGAAACGCGTTCCACGCCGGGCGGATTTTCGGTCATCATCGAAATTCCGTTGAACATGGATGAAACATCGAAAGTGGCCGCATGACCATCAGAACAATCCTCGTCGACGACGAAAGCCTGGCCATTCAGGGCCTGCAGCTGCGTCTGCAAGCGCATGAGGATGTCGACATTATCGAAACTTGCACCAACGGCCGCGAAGCCATCCGCGCCATCAAGACGCATAAACCCGACCTTGTGTTCCTTGATATTCAAATGCCCGGTTTCGATGGCTTTTCCGTCGTTCAGGGATTGATGGAAGTCGAGCCGCCGCTGGTCATCTTCTGCACCGCTTATAGCGACCATGCGATCCGCGCGTTCGAGGCGCAGGCGGTCGACTATCTGATGAAGCCGGTGGACGAAGGACGGTTGGCCGATGCGCTCGACCGGGTGCGCCAGCGGCTGATTGAAAAGCGGCAGGTGCAGGAGATCGAGAAGCTGCGCGAAGTGCTGGCCGAAGTCGCGCCCCAGGCGATGACCGATTTCGCAGCCGATGACGATGCGCCGGCGTCCAACCGCTTCGAAAAGCTCATTAACATCAAAGATCGCGGGCAGATTTTCCGCGTCGATGTCGATTCGATCGAGCGGATCGACGCGGCGGGCGACTATATGTGCATTTATACCGCGGACAATTCGCTGATCCTGCGCGAGACGATGAAGGATCTGGAAAAGCGGCTGGACCCGCGCAATTTCCAGCGCGTCCATCGCTCGACCATCGTAAATCTGTCCCAGGTGCGGCAGGTCAAGCCGCATACCAATGGCGAATGTTTCCTGGTGCTGGAAAGCGGCGCGCAGGTGAAGGTCAGCCGGTCGTACCGCGATGTGGTGGCGCGGTTCGTGCATTGACGCATTGATCCGGGGATAGTGACAACGTATATACATTGTCACTATCCCCGGAGATGACATGGTCAAAGCCGCAGTCTTTACGATGAAATTGGAATCCGACCTCCGCGATGATTTCATGGCGGAGGCCGATGCGCTGCATCGCCCGGCATCGCAGCTTATACGTGAACTGATGCGGGACTTTGTTGATCGGCAGCGTCAGGCGCGCGACCATGCAGACTTTCTGGCACAAAAGGTTGCGGCCGCGCGGCGGTCTGTCCTGGGCGGGCAGGGGCATTCGCATGACGCAATCGAGGCGGAATTTGCAGCACGCCGCGCGCGGGTTGCCGATCAGGGGTGATCGTCCGTTGGACGCCGGAGGCGCGGCAGGACAGATCGGACATCTGGGACTATTTGGTGGCGCTTGATCCGGCTGCTGCCATGCGGATGGACGCGCAGTTCAGCGTCGCTGTGGCGCGGCTGGCGGATTACCCCATGCTTGGCCATGACGGCGCGGTGCCGGGCACGCGGGAACTCACGCCGCACCCCAGTTACCCTCTGGTCTATGAAGTGGATGGCGACACAGTTTGGATATTGACGCTGGTCCACGCCATGCGCCTTTGGCCGCCGCTTCGTTAGCTACTTGAACACCCATTGCCGGTTCAGCCCGAACATCACCGCCGGCGTGACGAAGATCATCGCCGGGATGGGCGACCATGCGGGCCAGCGCATATGGGTGACGCACAGATAGACCCAGAGCGCGTTGAGCGCATAGCTGATGAGCGACACGGCCACGAACTTCGCGCCGCGCGCGGCGTGGCTCGCCTCGCCGCCATGGCCGCGGAAGGTGAAGAGGCTGTGGCTGACATAGCCGATCGCGACCGCGGCGAGATAACCGATCAGATTGGCGGCCTGGGGATGCAGCCCGGCCAGTGCCGCGAGGCTCCAGTAGATCGCCGCCTGGCAGGCGGTGACGAACAGGCCGGTCAGGCCATAGCGGACGATCTGCCAGAACAAGGCGCCATGCTCTGCATAATATCGTGACAGGATTTTCATGGGCTTCCCGTTGCGCTTTGACGCGCAGCCTCTAATCCACAGCCATGACCTTGCATAGTCGCGATACCCTGCGCGCCCGCGCTCTTTACTGGACGGCGATCCTGACCGCCTACGCGCAGCGGCACTGGAAATGGCTGACCCTTCTGATCTGGATTGCGATCGCGGTCACGTTCGTCGCGACCCGCTGGCCCGCGATCCACTGGCTGGTGCTGAGCGATACCGACGACAATATCCGTTATGTGCAGGTGAAGGACTGGCTGGCGGGTCAAGGCTGGTATGACCTGCGCCAATATCGGCTCGATCCGCCGGGCGGCGCGAACATCCACTGGTCCCGGTTGGTCGATCTGCCGATCGCGGGCCTGATGCTGTTCTTCCGCGCCTTTGTCGACCAGGGGCTGGCCGATCGGCTGGCCTGCGGCATCGCGCCGTTGCTGCCGCTGCTGCTGCTGATGCTGAGCCTGGGCTTTATCGGGCGGCGGCTGGCGGGACCGAACGGCTGGCTGCTGGCGGTGCTGGCGCCGCTGGCTGCGCAGATGGGGCTGGGCATGTATGCGCCGATGCGGATCGACCATCATGGCTGGCAACTGGCGCTGGCGGTGACGATGCTGGCAGGCGTGATCGACACCAACCGGCTGCGCGGCGGGGTGATGGCGGGGGTCAGCAGCGCGCTGTCGATCGCGATCGGCATGGAGATGATCGTCTATCTGGCGGCGGGTGGCGGTCTGATCGCGCTGCGATGGGTGTTCCGGCCGGGGGCGGAGCGGCGGATGCTGCCCTATGCGCTGAGTCTGGGGGGCGCGACGTCGCTCTGCTATCTGCTGTTCGCCAGCTATGCCAACCGGGAAATGGTGTGCGATGCGCTCTCGCCCATCTGGGTGGCGGTATTTGGCGCGGCGTCGGCGGGCATGGTGCTGCTGGCGCTGGCGCCGCTGCGCGGCTGGGCGGTGCGGCTGGCGGCGGGCGCGGTCGTGGGCGGGGCGGTTGCCGTCTTCTTCTACATGAACTGGCCGCAATGCCTGTCGCCCTATCAGATTTCGCCGGAGCTGGAGCGGCTGTGGCTGGCCAATATCCGTGAGGCCAAGCCGATCACGGCGCAGGCGCAGAGCATGGTGGTGCCGTTGCTGGCGATCCCGCTGGCGGGGTTGATCGGGCTGGTCTGGGCGTTGTGGGATGCGCGGCGCGACAGCGAGCGGCTCTGGGCTTGGGCGACGGTCGGCCTGATGATGGTGTTTTCCACCGCTCTGCTGTTCTGGCAGTTGCGCGCCGGGCCGGCGGCGCAATTGCTGGCGATCCCGCCTGCCGCCTGGGCCGCGCACCGGCTGATCGCAATGATCCTGACAGGATCGCGCCGGGTGCGGACAGGGGCGGGGGCAGGGGTGGCGTTGCTGGCGGCGATCGCCTGCGTCTATCCGCTTTATCCGCAGGTGGTGAAGCTTTATCAGGAAGCTACGGATACGAAGCCCAAGCCGTGGCGGCCATCCGCGGTTGCGCGTAACGATGCGATAAAGAAAGCGAACGGGCGTTGCCGGACTCTGCCAGCGCTGGAGGTGCTGGACCAGTTGCCGCCCGCGACGATCTTCACCATGGTCGATATCGGCCCGCGCCTGATCGCCACGACCCATCATAGCGCGCTGGCCGGTCCCTATCATCGCAACGGGGCGACGATATTGGACATGCACCATGCCTATGACGGGTCGGCCGACGCCTTCCGCCCGATCGCGGCGAAGCATCACGCGACCTATCTGCTGGTCTGTCCCAATTTCCCGGAAGGCACGATCTATCAGTCGCGCAGTCCGAAAGGCTTTTATGCCGGGCTGATGCGGGGCACGATACCGGGTTGGCTGGCGCCGGTGCCACTTAAGACGGGCATGACTTTGCCCTATCAGCTCTACAGGATCGATTATTCAAAACCTTGAAAGGTTTTGATTCGTTGTTGCCGCATTTTCAGAGCCGTTGGCCGGGAAGAGTCGGCCAGCTTCAAAATGCTTTAGCGCCGAGCGGCGAAAAAATCCCGCAGCAGCGCTGAGGCTTCGGCTTCGGCCAGGCCGGCATAGACATCCGGCCGGTGCAGGCATTGCGGCTGGGCGAAAAGGCGTGGACCTTGTTCAATCGCGCCGCCCTTGGGATCGCTGACGGCATAATAGAGCCGGGCGATGCGGGCGTGGGAGATCGCGCCCGCGCACATCGGGCAGGGCTCCAATGTAACCCACAGGTCGCAGCCAGTCAGGCGGTAGTCGTTCAGATGGATGGCCGCCGCCCGCATGGCGACCATTTCGGCATGGGCGGTGGGATCATGGTCGCGGCGATTGCGATTCTGGCCCTCGCCGATGATCGCGCCGTCCTTCGTTACGACCGCGCCGATCGGCACTTCGCCTGCCGCCTGTGCTGCATGGGCGAGGTCGAGCGCGCGGCGCATGGGGGCGGGGAGCGGGAAGGGCGGGACCATAGCCCCGCCGTTACAGGATCGTTGCGCTTTGCGGAAGTATCAGGGCTTCTTCACCGCGACGGTGGGCACTTCGACCGTCTCGTTGCGGGTGCCGACTTCGACCTTCGCGACGTTCGCCTCATATTTGGGCAGCGCGCCTTCCTTGACCGCGATTTCAGGCAGGCGGCCCTCGGCGGTTTTCTGGAGGTCGATGAATCCGGTTGCTATCCCCACGCCGACCACGATAAGCGCGATCAGCAACAGTCCGCCAATGAAACGCATATATTCCTCCTGTATCCAATTGGAGGAAAGAACGCGGGGGTGGGCAAAATGGTTGCGCAAGCGCCACGATCTGCAGCTAAAACCGGCAGAGCAAATTTACGGCGTGGTTGACGCTGGCCACGAATCTGTTTATCGGCGCGGCTTTCCGAACGAACCCGAATTCAAAGGTTGATTGACTATGTCGCGCATTTGCGAGCTGACCGGCAAGGGTCGCCAGGTGGGTCACAATGTTTCCCACGCCAATAACAAGACCAAGCGCGTGTTCCTGCCGAACCTGCAGAACGTGTCGCTGATCTCCGAAGCCCTGGAAACCAGCGTCAAGCTGCGCGTGTCGACCCATGGTCTGCGTTCGGTCGAACATAATGGCGGCCTGGACAACTGGCTGGTCAAGACCAGCGACGACAAGCTGTCGCTCAAGGCCCGTCGCCTCAAGCGCGACATCGTCAAGAAGAAGGCTGCCGTCGCAGCCTGATTTCTTCCGATTCGTTTCGGCATAAGGAGCGGCCCCTCACCGGGCCGCTTTTTTGCGTGACCCCTCCCACCTGCGGGAGGGGTAGCGAGACTTGGTCTGCATGGCAGGCCATAGTCGCAGCGGGGTGGGCTGTCGCAGCGCAGCGCCCACCCCCTAGCCCCCTCCCGCCTGCGGGAGGGGGGACAATGTCAGCCCGAATTTCAGCAGCAGCGTGCGCTGGAAGAATTCGTGATTGTCGTCGGACACGATCCAGATGACCGGGCGGCCGCCTTCCTGGCTGACCGCGATCCCTTCAAAATTATCGGCCAGAAGTGGGGGCGCCAGCCGGGCAAGGGTGCGGGCTTTCAACTCCGTGACCGGCTCCAGCTTTTCGGGTAGGTCCACGATCGCGATGGTGGCGGTGAACAACTGCTCCATCGTCAGACGGCGGTTAAGGACGAGCAGGTGGCGGGCGTCCAGCGCGACCGCGTCGGTCGGGCGATAGCCGCGTGGCGGGGTGTAGCGCAGGTGGATGGGGGCGGGCGTGTCCTTTTCCGCCGGATCGCCTGCAAACAATAACGTGTCGTGCCGTCCGTCGGCCGTCATCCCCATCTCGCCGATCGCCAGGAAGCGGCCGTCGGGCAGGCGGGCGAGCGATTCGATCGATCCGGTCTTTGGCCAGGCGGTGATTTCAGGCCAGGTCCGGCACGCCTCCACCCGCGCGAAGCCGGGCGCATAACGGCAGATCGCCTGCTGTAGTTCGAACCCAACCCAATAGCGGCCCGTCGCGGGATCGCGGGTCATCGATTCTGAATCCCAGGCCCACCAGGGGCGACGGCGATCCTGCGCGCGGATTGGCAGCGGCGCGATGAACGGGTGGCCTTCGCCTGCGCCGGGACCGACATGAAAGCCCATCAATATGCCGGAATCGCTGAGGCCCAGCAGGTCGCCCGCGGGTGATACCAGCAGCGCCGAGAGGCCGCCAAAGCCGGGATTGGCGCTCTTCAACTCCCAGCCGCCCAGGTAGGCGAGCGATCCTGCATGATCCAGCGCCGGATCGACGCTGCTGAGCGGCAAGGGCCGCGCGGTCACCAGCAGCGCGCCGGCCGTCACCGCTTCCGGCTTGCTCATATGCGGGGCCGGCAGCAGCAGGACGGCAAGGGCAAGGACGATCAGGATTCGCTGCATCGCGCCTGCCATAGGGCATAATCCGGTAGGGCGCAGCAGGGCTGTGACGGGCCGTGCGCATCTGAACGGGGGCTGTCACCCTTATTCAGGCTCGGCTCAAACCGACTCAGGCATAAGGACGTCAATCGAAGGGCAATCCCGTGTTTTTCATGCGACCGCCCAAGAGGATGGTAATTGAGGAGCAACGCCATGAAGATGCAATTTCTTGTAAAGATGGGAGCCGCTTTGGCATTGGGCGCTGCGTCGCTGACGGCTATGACCGCCACGCCGGCGATGGCGCGCGATCATTATTCGCGCGGCTATGATCGTGGCGATTATTATCGCGGCGGTTATGATCGCGGTGGATATGATCGAGGCTATCGCGGCTATGACCGCGGCGATCGCTATCGCGGCTATAATCGCGGTTATCGCGGCGACGGCTATTATCGCAACAGCTATCGCGGCGGCTATCGGGGCGGCTATCGCTGCCGGGATAATGGCACGGGCGGCACGATCATCGGCGCGATCGCCGGTGGCCTGTTGGGCAATGAAGTCGGCCGGGGTTCGGGCCGCTATGGCCGTCGTGGTGATGGCACCACGGGCGCGATCATCGGCGCGGGCGTGGGGGCGCTGGCCGGCCGGGCGATCGATCGCAACTGCTAAAGTGCTGATGCACGGATAATCGGAAGGGCCGTCCTGCAAAGGGCGGCCTTTTCGCATGTCAGGGGACCGGCTGTGGCGGCGGTGGGGTGCGGTTTCGGTCTGCGCGCGCGGCCGCGACGGCGGCGGGATTGAGGCCGGGGTCGGCGCTTTGCGCGGCGCCGGTCCGCGCGTCCAATTGAGCCGCGGCTTCATTGAGCGCCTTGGCCTCGCCCGCGCTGACGCCGCCGACACCATCCTGCGACCCGGAACCGCAGCCAGCCAGCGCAAGTGCGGCGGCCAGGGGGAAGATAATGCGGATCATCGGCAGCGCTCCAAAGAAAAGGGTCGCGCCGTTACCGGTGCGACCCCCTTATTCATTCAAGACCCGAACGGGACCTGATTACATCGCGTTGGCGACGTTGTTGGTCGTGTTCGACGCGGCGTTCGCGGCGTTATCGGCGGCGTTCAGCGCAGCGTTCATGGCGTTGTCGGCGGCGTTCGACGCGTTCTCGGCCGAATTGGCGGCGTTGTTGGCGGCGTTTTCGGTGCCGCCCGAGCAAGCGGCCAGGCCGAGCGAAGCAGCGAGAACGAGCGAAAGAGCAATCGACTTGGTCATGGGCACAAACCCCTCTCTGAGAAAAACAAAATGCAGACCACTCTCGGAGAAAAGCTCACCCCCCATTGCGCCTGCGCGCCGATTCGTAATGCGTTGGCCACGGCAAGGCAATCCCATTCATGCGAGAGAAAGGTCGAAGCCCAGCCCTTTCATGGCGGTAGACCGCAAAAGCGGCCGCCACAATGCCCAATCAAACGACTGCATTGACGTATATAAAGATTTCTTTATATGATGCTTTCATGCAAGCGGCACTCGATATTTTCCGGGCATTGGGCGATCCGACGCGCTTGCGCATCATCCACCTGCTGCGGGCGATGGAGCTGGCGGTGGGGGAGATTGCGCAGGTCGTGGGGCAAAGCCAGCCGCGCGTGTCGCGCCATGTCCGCATCCTGGCCGAAGCGGGGCTGGTGGAGCGGCGCAAAGAAGGCAATTGGGTGTTTTTGCGCCTGGGCAAGGCGCGGGTGGTGGCCCCGTTCCTGACCCTGTTCGATCGGCTGGAGCCGTCCGACAGCGAAGCGCTGTGGCAGGCGGCGGACCTGGCGCGGTTGGCCGCCGTGCGCGCCGACCGGGCGCGCGCGGCTGAAGCCTATTTCGCCGAACATGCCGAGGAATGGGATGCGATCCGGTCGCTCCATGTCGCCGAGGCCGAAGTGGAGGCGGCGATGACCGCGCTGCTGGGCCGCGAACCGATCGGCCATCTGCTTGACATCGGCACCGGCACTGGCCGGATGATCGAATTGCTGGGCGATGCCGCGGATGCGGTGACCGCTCTGGATCGCAGCCCGGACATGCTGCGGCTGGCCCGCGCCAAGCTGCCGCAGGATGCGGGCGACAAATATGCGCTGTTGCTGGGCGATTTCACCGCCCTGCCGCTGGAGTCGGGCAGCGCCGATACGGTGGTGCTGCATCAGGTGCTCCATTATGCGCAGGTGCCCGAATTGGTGATCGCCGAAGCCGCGCGCGTCACGGCACCGAACGGCCGGGTGCTGATCGCCGATTTCGCAGGCCATGAACGGGAAGAGCTGCGGCTACGCGATCAGCATGCGCGCCTCGGCTTTTCCGACGAGCAGATCGAAAGCTGGTTCGCGCAGGCGGGCCTGGTGCTGGAGCGGGTGGAGACATTGCCTGGCCAGGAACTGACGGTGCAACTGTGGCTGGGACGGCGCCGGAACGCCAATGTCCTGCCCATCGAAGGACGGATTTCCGCATGACCCTGAATGATCCCGCAGCACCGCTTTACGCGGACCTGGCCGGCGACGCCCAGGTGAGTTTCGAATTTTTCCCGCCCAAGACGGAGAAGATGGAAGCGCAGCTGTGGTCGGCGATCGAGACGTTGACGCCGCTGGCGCCCAAATTCGTGTCCGTCACCTATGGCGCGGGCGGCTCCACGCGCGAACGCACGCATAATACGGTAGCCCGCATCGCCAAGGACACGCCGCTGGCCGCCGCCGCACACCTGACCTGCGTTGGCGCGAGCAAGGCGGAGATTGGCGAGATCGCCGACGCCTATTGGGAGGCGGGCGTGCGCCATATCGTCGCGCTGCGCGGCGATCCGCCCGAAGTGGGCGGTACGTTCGAGCCGCATCCGGACGGGTATAAGGGCGCGGCCGAGCTGGTCGAAGGGCTGATGCAGCTTCATCCGTTCGAGATTTCGGTGTCCGCCTATCCCGAGGTGCATCCCGAAGCGGCGAGCGCGCAGAGCGACCTCGATAATTTGAAGCGCAAGCTGGACGCCGGGGCGACCCGCGCGATCACCCAATTCTTCTTTTCGCCCGAGGCCTATTTCCGCTTCCTGGACAAGACGGCGGCGGCGGGCATCACGGCCGACATCGTGCCGGGCATCATGCCGGTCAGCAATTTCGCCGCGACCCAGCGCATGGCCGCCATGTGCAACACCAATGTGCCGAGTTGGATGGCGCGGCTGTTCGAAGGGCTAGACGATCATCCCGCCTCGCGCCAACTGGTGTCGGCGACGATCGCGGCGGAACTGTGCCGCAGCCTCTATACAGGCGGCGTGCGCGACTTTCATTTCTACACGCTCAACCGGGCGGAACTCAGCTTTGCGATCTGCCATCTGCTTGGACTTCGGGCCAAGCCGACTATCGCCCAATCGGAGGAAGCGGCATGAACGCTGAAGCACAATTACGCGCCCTGGCGGCGGACAAGATCCTGATCTTCGACGGCGGATACGGCACGTCGATCCAGAAACACCGGCTGACCGAAGCCGATTATCGCGGCGATCTGGACCTAGCCAAGGACCAGAAGGGCAATAACGACCTGCTCTGCCTGACCCGGCCGGACATCGTCGAGGGCATCCACGCCGCCTATCTGGCTGCGGGCGCGGACATGATCGAGACGAACACGTTCAGCTCCACCAAGATTGCGATGGCCGATTATGGCTGCGAACATCTGGTGTGGGACATCAATATTGCGGCAGCCCGGCTGGCGCGCAGCGCGTGCGAGAAGGCTACCGCGAAGGACGGCAAGCCGCGCTTCGTGTGCGGTTCGATTGGTCCCACGAACAAGACGCTGTCGATCTCGCCCGACGTCAACGATCCTGCCTATCGCGAGGTCGACTATGATACGCTGAAAGCCGATTATCGCGAACAGTGCGAGGCGCTGATCGCGGGCGGGGTCGATTTCCTGCTGGTGGAAACCTGTTTCGATACGCTCAACGCCAAGGCGGCGGGCATGGCCGCGCGAGAGGCGGAAGCAGCATCCGGCCGGTCCGTGCCGCTGATGCTGAGCTTCACCATCACCGACATGTCGGGGCGCAACCTGTCGGGCCATACGATCAACGCCTTCTGGTATTCGCTGCGGCATTTGAAGCCGCTGACCATCGGCGTGAATTGCGCATTCGGCGCGGATCTGCTGCGGCCTTATCTGGCGGAATTGTCGAAAAATGCCGACACGCTGATCCTGGCCTATCCCAATGCGGGGCTGCCCAACGAGCTGGGGCAATATGACGAACTGCCCGAAACCACGGCGCGGCTGATCCGCGACTGGGTGGACGAAGGGCTGGTCAATATGGTGGGCGGCTGTTGCGGGACGACGCCGGAGCATATCGGCGCGGTGGCCAAGGCGCTTAGCGGACATAAGCCGCGCGTTGTGCCGGAATTGCCGGTCGTGACCCGGCTTGCCGGGTTGGAACCGATGCATATCGCGGCCTGAACCCAACCGCCGTTCGTGTCGAGCGTAGTCGAGACACGGGCGCGAATGCTTCTCGACTTCGCTCGAAGCGAACGGATCTTAGAAAATGACCCAGAAATCGACCGCCACCTTCGTCAATATCGGCGAACGCACCAACGTCACCGGCTCCGCCAAGTTCAAGAAGCTCATCATGGCGGGCGACTATGCCGCCGCCATCGACATCGCGCGCGAGCAGGTGGAGAATGGCGCGCAGATCGTTGACGTGAACATGGACGAAGGGCTGCTCGACGCGGTCGAGGCGATGACGACCTTCCTGAAACTTATGACGTCGGAGCCGGACATCAGCCGCGTGCCGGTGATGATCGACAGCTCCAAATGGGAGGTGATCGAGGCGGGGCTGAAATGCGTATCCGGCAAGCCGATCGTCAATTCGATCAGCATGAAGGAGGGCGAGGAAGCGTTCCTTTTCCATGCGCGCAAATGCATGGCCTATGGCGCCGCCGCGGTTATCATGGCGTTCGACGAGACGGGGCAGGCGGACACGCAGGCCAGAAAAGTCGAGATTTGCGAGCGCGCCTACAAACTGCTGATGACGATCGGCTTTCCGCCAGAGGACATCATCTTCGACCCCAATATCTTTGCCGTCGCGACGGGGATCGAGGAGCACAACAACTACGGCGTCGATTTCATTGAGGCATGCAAGGAGATCAAGCAGCGCTGCCCCCATGTCCATATTTCGGGCGGGCTGTCGAACTTCTCCTTCTCCTTCCGCGGCAACGAACCGGTGCGCCGGGCGATGCACAGCGTATTCCTGTACCACGCCATCCCCGCCGGCCTCGACATGGCGATCGTCAATGCGGGCCAGCTTGATGTCTATGACACGATCGACCCTGCGCTGCGCAAGGCGTGCGAGGATGTGCTGCTGAACAGCGATCCCGAAGCGGGCGATCGCCTGGTGACGCTGGCCGAAAGCTATCGCGGCAAGGATGCGGCGGTCGAAAAGGCGGCGCAGGAATGGCGTGGCTGGCCGGTCGCCAAGCGGCTGGAACATGCGCTGGTTAAGGGCATCGACATGTATGTGGTGGAGGATACGGAGGAGTGCCGCCTGTCCGCCGAAAAGCCCATCCAGGTGATCGAAGGGCCGTTGATGGACGGCATGAACGTCGTCGGCGACCTGTTCGGCGCAGGCAAGATGTTCCTGCCGCAGGTGGTGAAATCGGCCCGCGTCATGAAGAAGGCGGTCGCCCATCTGCTGCCCTATATCGAGGCCGCCAAGGAACCGGGCGCCAAGGGCAAGGGCAAGATCATCATGGCCACGGTCAAGGGCGACGTGCATGACATCGGCAAGAATATCGTCGGCGTCGTACTGCAATGCAACGGCTTCGACGTGGTCGATATGGGCGTGATGGTGCCGTGGCAGGACATCATCAAGGCCGCGAACGATCATGACGCCGACATGATCGGCCTGTCGGGCCTTATCACCCCCTCGCTGGACGAGATGGTGACGGTGGCGCAGGAGATGCAGCGGGCGAACATGACGATGCCGCTGCTGATCGGCGGGGCGACGACATCGCGCGTGCATACAGCGCTGCGCATCGATCCGGCCTTTACTGGCCCGGTCATCCATGTGCTGGACGCGAGCCGCGCGGTGGGCGTGGCGACGGCGCTCGTCTCCGACACGCAGAAGGACGCCTTCGTCGCCAAGACCAAGGATGATTATGAACATGTCCGCGTCGCCCGCGCGAACAAGGGGCAAAGCGCACTGGTCAGCATCGAGGATGCGCGCGCCAACGGCTTCGAGATTGACGAGAGCCTGAAGGCGCCGCGTCCGCGCCTGCCCGGCGTCCATCGCTTCCCCAACTGGGATCTGGCGGACCTGGTCCCCTATATCGACTGGACGCCCTTCTTCCGCGCGTGGGAACTGGCGGGCAATTATCCCGCGATCCTGACCGACGAGGTCGTGGGCGAAAGCGCGTCCAGCCTGTTTGCGGACGCGCAGGCGATGCTGGACAAGATCGTCAACGTCAAATGGCTGACCGCGCGCGGCGTGGCGGGCCTGTGGCCGTGCCGCCGCGAGGGCGACGACATCATCGTCCATGTCGAGGATGAAAAGCACGTCACCCTGCCGATGCTGCGCCAGCAGATCCAGAAGCGCGAAGGGCGCGCGAACATGTGCCTCGCTGACTTCATCAGCCATGATGGCGACTGGATCGGCGGTTTCGCCGTGTCGATCCACGGCATCGAACCGCATCTGGCGCGCTTCAAGAATGCGATCGATGACTATTCGGACATCCTATTGAAGGCGCTCGCCGACCGTCTGGCCGAAGCCTTTGCCGAGCGGTTGCACCATTATGTCCGCACCGCATTGTGGGGCTATGCCGAGGGCGAGCAGCTGACCAACGATGCGCTCATCAAGGAACAATATCGCGGCATCCGCCCGGCACCCGGTTATCCCGCCTGCCCGGAACATAGTTTGAAGCCGATATTGTTCGACATGCTTGACGCGCATCATGCCACCGGCGCGACGCTGACGGAGAGTTTCGCGATGCTGCCGACGGCGGCGGTCAGCGGCTTTTACTTCGGTCATGCCCAGGCGGAATATTTCGGCGTGGCGCGGGTCGGGCGCGACCAGTTGGAGGATTATGCGGTGCGTCGCGGCATCGACCTGGAAACGGCGGAACGCTATTTACGGCCGAATCTGGATTGAGTGTTCCGTTCGGGCTGGGCCTGTCGAAGCCCCTTTCTGCCAGGGGCCGGTGTAAGAAGGGAAGTCCGTCGACAGGCTCAGGGCGAACGGATGTTGTGAATAGCCACCTGCACCCTATCTCCTGTCCATGAAAATCTTCACCATCGGCTATGAAGGCGCGACCCAGCCCGAATTGATCGCCGCGTTGCAGGCGCCCGGTGTGCGCCTGCTGGCCGATGTGCGCGCCGTGCCGCTGTCGCGGCGGCCGGGCTTTTCGAAGAATATCCTCGCTGCCGGGCTGCGCGAAGCGGGGATCGACTATGTGGGCCTCAAGGCGCTGGGCACGCCGCCGGAGGGACGGGAGGCCGCGCGCAAGGGGCAGCATGCGCGGCTGGCCACCATCTACGCCGGACAACTCGACCTGCCCGACGCGATCGTACAGGCCGAACAGTTGAAGGATATGGCGGCGCAAACGCCCACGGCCTTGCTCTGCTTCGAACGCGATCCGTCAGGTTGCCATCGCTCGCTGCTGATCGATGCGGTGTTGCCGGATGCGGAGCGGATCGACCTTTTCCCGGGATGAGACAGAGGCCGGCGGGATTTCCATAATTTGGGTTAAGTACATCGGAATCCATCTATTCTTGTCGACCGGAATATGATTATGTCCGCGCCGAACCGGTAACCTGCCGGATCGGGGGGAATATTCATGAAAGCGATTGCTGTTATTCTGGGCGCCTGCGCCCTGTCCTTTGCCGTGCCTGCCGTCGCTGGCGACCAAGACTTCACGCTGTTCAACAAGACCGGCTATGACATCGCCGAAGTCTATGTCTCGCCCGCCAAGTCGAAAGCGTGGGGCGAGGATGTGATGGAGGACGAGGTGCTGGAGGACGCGCACTCGGTGCCGATCACCTTCAAGGCCAAGAACGCCATCTGCAATTACGACCTGAAGGTCATCTTCACGGACGGCGACGAAGCCTATTGGACCAATTTCGACCTTTGCACGATCAGCAAGATCCAGATTTTCTGGAACCAGAAGACGCAGAAGGCGACCGCCAAGTGGGAATGACGGAGCGTTAAAATCCTGTCTCGAAATGCGCGAAAGAGCGCATTTCGGTTGCCGCACCAGCCCTCACCCCCACCCGACCTCCCATTCAGGATACATTCTGTGGGAGGTCGGGTGGGGGTGAGAGCCGGAAAAGCGCTTTCGAGGCAGACGTTAACCCGAAGAACCGCTTCCGTCCCGCGATGGGGCGGTTTTTCGTTAACCCTATCCGTGCGTTGGCGCATGGGGGCAGGCGATGTAGGGCTGTCGTCATGCGTATCCTGTCCACGACTCTACTGCTGTCCGCAGCCATCACCGCCACCGCCTTTGCCCAGGGCGGCGGCGCGCCCTTTACCGTCGCGGAAAGCGGCCGCGCCTATGCGCGGCTCGCCGATGCGCTGGGCGAGATCGGCGACGGGCGCGGGACCGTGGTGGTGGCGCCGGGCACCTATCGCCAATGCGCGGTGCAGCAGGGCGGCGACGTCACCATCCGCGCGGCGACGCCGGGCACGGTGATTTTCGACGGCGTGGTATGCGAGGGTAAGGGTGGGTTCGTCCTGCGGGGCCGGGCCAGCACGGTCGATGGCATCATCTTCCAGAATATGCGCGTGCCTGACGGCAACGGTGCGGGCATTCGGCTGGAAAGCGGCAGCCTGACCGTGCGCAACAGCCTGTTCCGCAACAGCGAGGAAGGCATCCTGACTGGCGATTATGACGGTGGGCAGGTGGTCATCGACAAATCGACCTTCCGCAAGCTCGGCCGCTGCGACCGCGATCTGGATTGCGCGCACGGCATCTATATCGGCCGGCTTGCCAGCCTGACCGTCACCAACAGCCGGTTCGACCAGGGCGATGGCGGCCATTATCTCAAAACCCGGACCGCCCGCGTCACCATCAGCGGCAACAGCTTCGACGACAGCGCCGGGCATCTGACCAACTATATGATCGACCTGTCCAATGGCGCGACCGGCACGATCACGGGCAACGAGATGGTGCAGGGTAAGGACAAAGATAACTGGTCCGCCTTCATCACCGTGGCGCCCGAAGGCCGCGAACATAGCAGCGCGGGGCTGGTGATCGAAGGCAACAAGGCCGGTTTCGTGCCCGGCGTCGATCGTAATTCGACCTTCGTCGCTAATTTTACCGATGACGCGGTGCGGATCGGCGCGAACCAGCTGGCGCCGTCGATGAAGGTCAAGGATCGGCGCTGACTTGGGCGCGGCGTCGTGGTAGGACGGCGTCATGCGAACCACCTATGACAGCGCCACCGTCCGCCTTTATCATCTGGGTGACGATGGCGCGGCCATGACGATCCTGTATGGACCTTTCAGCGAAGCGATGCGCGTGGCGGAGCAGCAGCCGGAAGATGTGCAGGACGGGCTGTATCTGGCGACCGATAATGATGTGGTCGCCTATCTGGACCTGATCGAGGAATAATCAGCCGCCGCTCAGCAGCGCGAGCTGTTGGCGCAGCACGTCCAGATTATGCCGGGCGAGATGACTGCCGCGTCCTTCCACCGATCCCTCCAGGTCCGGCCGCTCGCCGATCGCCAGGCAGCGTTCCCAGGCAGTCGCCGCGAGAGGGAGCCATTCGTCCAGTGCATGGGCGGGATCGGCGATTGCGCGGTCCATCGCCAGATTCCCCAGCACGAAGAAGAAGTCGGGTGAGTCTTGCCAGATGGCGATTTGTTCGCCTGCGATGGCCATGGCGTCATCCGCCGCGCCCGACTGGCCCAGGCAATGGAGCCGGCGGATAAGCAGGGCGTGGGTCCAGGGCGCGTCGTGGGGGATCAGGGCGGCGGCCTGTGCGTACCAGATCGCGGCTTGGGGATAGTCTCTGGCGGACTCCGCCTCCTTGCCCAATTGGTAGAGGATATAGGGATTGTCCGGGTCAGCCGCACGTTCGGCGAGCAGCATCGGGGTGTTGCGGTCGCGCTTGCCCGCCGCCTGCGCATCCTGATAGCCGTCATGGTCGATCAGCAGGTCGATCCGCTCGACCGGCAGGTCCGATAGGGGCTGTTCATGGATGCGCCCGGCATAGCGGACGCCGCGCGGCAGCAGCCGGGCGATCCAGCTGCGGGTCGCGGGCGCGGGCGCAGCGGACGGTTGGGGCAAGTCAAAGCTGCTGCGGATGCAGAGCGCGCCCAGCCGCCGCGGACCGTCGCACCAGCCGCGTAGCGCCTCGCCGCCGGACGCGATCCATTCGTCGGCGTCAATCACCAGGTTCCAGTCCGCATCCGCCAGCGCCAGCACATGGTTGCGCGCGGCGGCAAAATCGTCGGGCCAGGGCAGGTGATGGACCTGCGCGCCGCATGCCTGCGCGATGGCGACGCTCTCGTCGGTCGATCCAGTGTCGAGCACGATCATGGCGTCGACAAAAGGCCGGACGCTGTCGAGGCAGCGGCGGATGCAGCGCGCTTCGTTGCGCATGATGAGCGTCGCGGCGATCCGGGGTGGGGTGGCGGTCATGGCCCTGTGTCGCGCGTGCGGCCTAAAAAGCCGTTAACCATCAGCAAAGCCGAAAGGCGCGCGGGTGCGGCGATAATCGTCGGGCAGCATGTCGCGGCCGATCGGCGGGGCGGATCGGGCCATGCACTGGGCGCGGTGACAAAGGCGACAGGTGACGCCGATCGGGGTTGGTTCGAGCGGCGGGGCGTCCTGGGTATAGATCAGGCGATGGGCGTGGTCGGCCGCGCAACACAGCGCGATGGCGCGGTCCACGCGGGGCACCCCCCACCCGCCGCCGCCCGCCGTCACCGTCCGCGCGATCGAGAAGAAGCGCTGGCCGTCCGGCAGTTCCAGCCATTGCGTCACGACTTCGCGCGGGGTTTCGAACACGCGATGCACCGACCAGAGCGGGCAGGAGCCGCCATGGCGGGCGAAGGGGAAGCCCGCGCCATCGAGCCGCTTGGAGACGTTCCCGGCCGGATCGACGCGCAGGAAGAAGAAGGGGACGCGCTCCTGCCCCGGCTTTTGCAGGGTGGTGAGGCGATGGGCGGTCTGTTCGAAGCTGGTGCCGAACTGGCGGGCGAGCGCTTCCACATCATAACGGCGCGCCTCCACCGCCTTGGCGAAGGCGGTATAGGGCATCAGGATCGCGGCCGCGCCATAGCTGGCCAATGCGCGGCGGGCGAGGCGCTGGCCGCTTGTCCCGGCGAACTGGCCGTCCTTCAGGATCGCGTCGAAGAGTTTGCGCATTTCCACATAGGCGATCTGGAGCGCCAGCTGAAAGGCGGAACTCGCGCCGTCGAGCGTATCGTCCAGCAGCACCGCGTCGCGATGGCGATCGAGCCGGCGCATCGAGCCGGACATGACATCGGAGGGGAGGCGGCGAACGCGCAGATTGTGGTGCAATTTCAGCCAGGCGGTGAGGCCGCCTTCGGCTTCTGCCTGCGCCGCCAGCTTCTCGGCCGCGTCGTCCAGCAGGGGGAAGCTGTTGCGCCTGGCGGCGAGGAAGCGGCGGGATTCGGCGACGGGATCGGCCGCATCCTCGACAGGTTCGGACCCCGCGCCGCGATCGGCCAGCGCCAGATGTTCCTCGCGATAGCTGGTGTAGAGGCGCAGCAATGCTTCGGTGATGCCGGGATAATTGACCGCGACGTCCCCGGTCGCAAGGCTTGGCAGGTCGATATCGGCGAACATCGGGTCTTTGAGGACCGCGTGCAATCGCGCGGTCTGTTCCGCGCCGCCGTCGCCCGCCACTTCGGCCATGTCCAGCTTGTAGGTGCGGGCGAGGCGCAACAGCATGTCGGCGGTCAGCGGCCGCTGGTTGCGTTCCAACAGCGCGACATAGGAGGCGGATATGTCCAGGTCAGCCGCCATATCCGCCTGCGTCAGGCCCAGCTCGCGCCGCAGCCGCCGCAGTCGCGGTCCCATATAGACGGGACGATCCTTGGCCATGAAATCTCACTCCTGTGTGGACTTTACAACTTTACAGCAGATCTTTGTAAAGATCGACAACTGAACTTCAACGGGACTGCCGCACTGCAACAGAGAGGGTTACGGCGGGGGCAACAGATCACCGGACGCAAGGACAACGGCCATGACCTACCAGAACATTATCGCGCAGGCGCAAAACCTGATCGGCAGCCACCCCGGCGCCTGGGACGGCATCAACGCCGAATCGGTCGCGCGGATGAAGTTGCAGAACCGCTTCAACACCGGCCTCGACATCGCGAAATATACCGCGGGCATCATGCGCCGCGACATGGCCGCCTATGACGCCGACCCTGCCAACTACACCCAGTCGCTGGGGTGCTGGCACGGCTTCATCGGCCAGCAGAAGATGATCGCGATCAAGAAGCATTTCGGCACGACCAAGCAGAAATATCTGTACCTGTCGGGCTGGATGGTCGCCGCGCTGCGTAGCGATTTCGGGCCTTTGCCCGACCAGTCGATGCATGAAAAGACCAGCGTCGCGGCGCTGATCGAGGAACTCTACACCTTCCTCAAGCAGGCCGACGCCCGTGAGCTGGGCATGTTGTTCCGCGATCTGGACAAGGCGCGCGAGACCGGCAATGAGGTCGAGGCCCAGCGCCTGACCCATGCCATCGACAATTTCGAAACCCATGTCGTCCCGATCATCGCGGACATCGACGCGGGCTTCGGCAATGCCGAGGCGACCTATCTGCTCGCCAAGAAGATGATCGAGGCGGGCGCCTGCGCGCTCCAGATCGAGAACCAGGTTTCGGACGAAAAACAGTGCGGTCATCAGGACGGCAAGGTCACCGTGCCGCATGAGGATTTCCTGGCAAAGGTCCGCGCCTGCCGCTACGCCTTTCTGGAACTGGGCGTCGATGACGGCATCATCGTCACGCGCACCGACTCGCTGGGCGCTGGCCTGACCAAGCAGATTGCGGTCAGCAAGGAGCCGGGCGATATCGGCGACCAATATAACAGCTTCCTCGATTGCGAGGAGATCGACCCGGCGACGGCGCGTAACGGCGACGTCATCCTGAACCGCGACGGCAAGCTGCTGCGCCCCAAGCGCCTGCCCAGCAATCTGTTCCAGTTCCGCGAAGGGACCGGGGCGGACCGCTGCGTCCTCGACTGCATCACCTCGCTGCAAAATGGCGCGGACCTGCTGTGGATCGAGACGGAAAAGCCGCATATCGAGCAGATCGCGTCGATGGTCGATCGCATCCGCGAAGTCGTGCCCAACGCTAAGCTGGTCTATAATAATTCGCCCAGCTTCAACTGGACGCTCAACTTCCGCCAGCAGGTGTATGACGCCTGGGTCGATGCGGGTAAGGATGTGTCGGCCTATGATCGCGCCCGGTTGATGAGCGTCGATTATGACGACACGGATCTGGGCCGCGAAGCCGACGACCGTATCCGCACCTTCCAGAAAGACGCAGCGGCACGGGCGGGGATTTTCCACCACCTCATCACCCTGCCGACCTATCATACGGCGGCGCTCAGCACAGATAACCTCGCCAAGGACTATTTCGGCGCGGCCGGGATGCTGGGCTATGTCGAGGGGGTCCAGCGCAAGGAAATCCGCCAGGGCATCGCCTGCGTGAAGCACCAGAATATGTCCGGCAGCGACATTGGCGACGATCATAAGGATTATTTCGCCGGGGAAGCCGCGTTGAAGGCCGGCGGCGCGCATAATACGATGAATCAGTTTGCAGCCTGAGAAATAGTGGGAACTTAAATCCGTTCGGGCTGAGCCTGTCGAAGCCCTCCACTTTTCTGCGGTCAAGAAAAGCCCTTCGACAGGCTCAGGGCGAACGGAATGTGATAGCTGACGAACTTTGCGGCCCTGGCCGTGAACAGAGCCAGTTCGCGGGCGCGTGCAGAGCGCCCGCGAATTTGGGTGGAAGAACTCGACGACCCGGCGGCGCACCGTCGGGTCGTTTTTTCTATTTGCATGACATCGCGCCGTTCGTCCTGAGTAACCCCTGAGCGTAGTCGAAGGGGCGTATCGAAGGATCGGCACTCGACGATGCTTCGATACGGGACTTCGACTGCGCTCAGTCCCTACTCAGCACGAACGGATCAAGGTGACGGTTATGCCACCCCCATCCGCTGCCGCACCGTCTGTTTCAAGATATCCAGCGGCATTGCGCCCAGCGTCAGCACCTCATGAAACGCCTTGAGGTCGAACCGGTCGCCCTGCTTCCCCTTCACCTCGTCACGCAACTGCGTCCACACGGTATGGCCGATCTTGTAGCTGCATGCCTGGCCCGGCCAGACGGTGTAGCGGTCGATCTCGCCCTGGCTGCGGCCGCGCGCGATGCCGGTGGTGGCGATGAGATAATCGGTCGCCTTTTCGCGGTTCCAGCGCTTGGCGTGCATGCCGCTGTCCACCACCAGCCGGGTGGCGCGGAACAGGAGCGACTGGAGATAGCCGACCTGGCCCAGCGGATCGCCGTCATACATGCCCATTTCGTCGGCCAATTGCTCGGAATAAAGCGCCCAGCCCTCCGAATAGCCGCTGTAGAAGCCGCGGCGGCGGATCATGGGGATGGAGTCGGATTCCAGCGCCACCGTGACCTGCAGATGATGCCCCGGCACCGCTTCATGATGGGTCAGCGTCGCCAGGCCGAATTTGGGCCGGTCGAACGTGTCGCGCAGGTTGATGAAATAAATGGCGGGTCGCGACCCGTCGAGCGAGGCGTTCTGATAATAGCCGCCCGGCGCGCCCGCCTGGATCGTCACCGGCACGCGGCGCACCTCGACAGGCGCCTTGGGCACGGTGTTGAAGGCTTCGCCCAGCCGCACCTGCATCGCCTTTATCTGGGTATTGAGTTGCGTCAGCAGCGCGTCGCGGCCCGGATCGGTGTTGGGGAAAAGCTGGTCGGGGCGCTGGTTCAGCGCGACCAGCCGGTCGCCGACGCTGCCTTGGCTCATCCCTTCCTTCTTCAGGATCGCGTCGATCCGCGCGCTGATTTCGGCGACTTGGGTCAGCCCCAACTGGTGGATTTCGTCGCCGGTCAGTTTGGTCGTGGTCGCGGCCTCGGCGGCGGCGGCATAGAAGGCTTCGCCATCGGGCAGACGCCAGCAGCCCGCGTCATGGCTGGCCTTCGCGCGTAAATCCCGTACCAGCGCGATCTGGCGATCGACGGCGGGGAAGATTTTCGCCACGACGATCTTTTCCGCCTGGGCGGCGCGTTCAGGGGGCAGGCCGGCGGCGGCGAGCTTTTTGGCGAAACTGGCGACTAGCACGGTCTCGGCCGCGGGCTGGTCGCGCAGCGACGCCTGCATCTTCATCGTGGTGTCGAGAATATAGTCGGGCGCGAATACGCCCTTGGCGGCGTCCGCCTTCTGCCGGGCCAGTTCGCCGTCCATCGTGGCGGGGAAGGCTTCGAGACGGGCCAGATAAGCGTCTGCATCGGCGGCGATCTGCACGCGATGCTGCGAATCAAGGAAGTCCGGGGTCTCGCGATAGCTGCCGGTCAGCTGGCTGAGGATATAGGGCGCAAACCGCCCTGCCGTCTCGCCATAGCCGAAGCGTTCGCCGCCCACGGCACGGTCGAGCTGATAGGCGACGACGTCATAGTCGAGCTGGCTGGACGCGCTGAGTTTCGCGCGATCGATGCTGGCGAGTTGCTTCGCCTGCGCCTTGGTCCGGGCCAGGTCGCGGGCCGCGCCGGCTGCGCTGGTGTCCGACAGCTTGCCGCGCAGCGCCGCGCGCGGGCCGGTGTCGAGGCCGAGGCGCGTCGCCTGTTCAGGCGACTCCGCCAGCCGTTCGTAAAAGAAGCCGTCGAGCATGGCGCGCAGGCGCGCGTCGGCATCGCCAGGCGCGGCGAAGGCGGGCGCAGCGGTGGCGGCGGTCAGGGCGGTCGCGCCGCTGGTGGCGAGAAATTGACGTCGGTTCACGACTGGAGGCTCCATGGATCAGGGGAGGGCGGCGAGGGAGTGCACCGCCCGCGATAATGCATTGTGACGTGATGAGAAGGGCTTGGCTAGACCGGTCACAGCCTCCGTTCGGTCCGAGCTTATCGAGAACATGGTGCCTGGGTTCTCGACAGGCTCGAACCGAACGGAAGAAGGAACGGGAAAGCGGGGAGGCGTATGCACATCAATAAGCGCCGCTTATGTGCTGCATGGATCGTTGCGGCTATATCGCCGTTGTCGGATGCGGTACGTCGCTTGCACCGTGCACAGGGAGGAACCGCATGACCTACACGCTCATCACCGCCAACCGCAATTACAGCAGCTGGTCGTTGCGTCCCTGGGTGCTGATGACCGCGCTGGGCATCGCGTTCGACGACCGGATCGAGCCTTTCGCGTCCGCCACCAACTATGCGGCCTTCCGCAGTTTCTCGCCGACGGGGCAGGTGCCCGCGCTGATCGACGGGGCCAATGGGGAAGAGCGCACGGTGTGGGATTCGCTGGGCATCATCCTCTATCTGGCGGATCGCCACCCCGGCGTCTGGCCCGCGGATGAGGCGGCGCGCGCCTTCGCCCAATGCGCCGTCGCTGAAATGCACAGCGGCTTTTCCACGCTGCGCAACGACTGCACGATGAATGTCGGTGTCCGCTTCGAGCCGCATATTCATTCGCCCGCGCTGAACAAGGACATCGCCCGCCTGCGCGAATTGTGGGAAGAGGGGCTGGACCGGTTCGGCGGCCCTTTCCTGGCCGGTAGCGTCTTCACCGCGATCGACGCCTTCTACGCGCCGGTCGCATTCCGGGTGCGCACTTATGGGCTGGATGTCGGCCCGCACGCACAGGCCTGGGTCGATCATATGCTGGCCCATCCCGCCATGCTGCGGTGGGAGGAAGCGGCGCTGGCGGAAACATGGCGCGAGGATAGCCATGAGGCGGAGATCGGCGCGGCGGGGAAGATCATCGCGGACTATCGTGCGGTGTAACTTGGCGCGCGGTGTAACATTCTTGCCCGCCTGACGGCGAAAACAGGACAAATCGGTCGCTCACCCCCTTTCCCGATCGCCCCGACGGGTCTAGGGGGTGAGGACTATGGTTAAACCACGCACCCTCTACGAAAAGATCTGGGACGCGCACGTCGTCGAACGGCGTCCCGATGGCACCTGCCTCATCTATATCGACCGGCACCTTGTCCATGAAGTGACGAGCCCGCAGGCGTTCGAAGGGCTACGTCTTGCCGGCCGCAAGGTCCGCCGGCCCGATCTGACGCTGGCGGTGCCGGACCATAATCTGCCCACCACCCCGCGCCGCGACGCGGATGGCCAGCGGATCCCGATCGCCGATCCCGAAAGCGCGCAGCAACTCGAAGCGCTGGAGCGCAATGCGCCGGAGTTCGGCGTCCGCCTGATCGGCGACGCTGATGTGGAGCAGGGCATCGTCCATGTCGTGGGTCCAGAACAGGGCTTCACCCTGCCCGGCACGACGTTGGTCTGCGGGGACAGCCATACCTCCTCGCATGGTGCGCTGGGCGCGCTGGCCTTCGGCATCGGCACGTCGGAGGTCGAACATGTGCTGGCGACCCAGACGTTGCTGCTCAAACAGTCCAAGACCATGGCGGTCGTGGTCGATGGCGAACTCGCGCCCGGCGTCACTGCCAAGGATGTCGCGCTGGCGATCTGCGGCACGATCGGCACGGCGGGCGGCACCGGCTATGTCATGGAATATTGCGGGTCCGTGTTCCGTGACATGTCGATCGAGGGGCGGCTGACCGTCGCCAATATGTCGATCGAAGCGGGCGCGCGGTCGGGGCTGTTTGCGCCCGATGACAAGACTTTCGCCTATATCGAGGGCCGTCCGATGGCGCCCAAGGGCGAAGATTTCGACGCGGCGGTGGCTTATTGGCGGACGTTGCAGACGGATGAGGGCGCGGTTTTCGACAAGACCGTGGTGATCGACGCCGCCGACATCGTGCCCAACGTCACCTGGGGCACCAGCCCGGAGGATGTCGTCGCGGTGACCGGCGTGGTGCCCGATCCGCAGAGTTTCGCCGACCCGTCCAAGCAGGCGGCGGCGCAAAAGTCGCTCGATTATATGGGGCTGACCGCCGGGCAGAAAATGGCCGACGTGGCGATCGAACATATCTTCATCGGCAGCTGCACCAACAGCCGGATCGAGGATCTGCGCGCCGCCGCGTCGCTGCTGAAGGGCCGCCATATCGCTCCGGGCATCAAGCACGCCATGGTCGTGCCCGGTTCCGGGCTGGTGAAGCGCCAGGCAGAGCAAGAAGGGTTGGACCGCGTCTTCCTCGACGCCGGGTTCGAATGGCGCGAGCCGGGCTGTTCGGCGTGCCTGGGCATGAACCCGGACAAGGTGCCTGCGGGCGAGCGTTGCGCATCGACCAGCAATCGCAATTTCATGGGCCGGCAGGGACCGGGATCGCGCACCCATCTGGTATCGCCCGCCATGGCGGCGGCGGCGGCCATCACCGGACGTCTGACTGATGTCCGCGAACTGTTGAATACAAAAGAGGGGATGGCGCTGTGAAGAAGATTTTCTGGCTGTTGACGCTGGGCGCACTGGCCAGCGCGGCGATGGCCGCGACGCTGGGCCGCGCCGAAGACCTGCCGGCCGCTGAGGCGAAGCAGGTTCGCTGATGGACAAGCTGACGACCGTCGACGGCCGGGCCTATCCGTTCGGGATGAAGAATGTCGACACCGACATCGTCATCCCCGCGCATTGGCTCAAGACGATTTCGCGCAACGGGCTGGGGCGCGGCGCGTTCGAAGTGCTGCGCAAGGAACCGGGCAACGTTTTCGACGATCCCGCCTATGCGGGCAGCCCGATCCTGATCGCGGGCGACAATTTCGGCTGCGGGTCCAGCCGCGAACATGCCGCCTGGGCGCTGGGCGACCTGGGGATCAAGGTGGTGATCGCGCCCAGCTTCTCCGACATTTTCTCCGGCAACGCCTTCAAGAACGGGATATTGACCGTTGTGCTGCCGCAGGAAGCGATCGACCGGCTGATGGAAGTCGCCCAAGGCGTGAACGGGACGCCCGATCCGATTCATATCGATCTGGAATCGCAGACCGTCACCACCCAATTTCAGGATCGCTTCACCTTCGAAATCGACCCGTTCCGCAAACATTGCCTGCTGGGCGGGCTGGACGAGATCGGCCTGACGCTGGATCAGTCGGACCTGATCGGCGGCTATGAAGCCCGCCAAGCGCAGGATCGCTCCTGGATTGTCCCCGCCGCCGTTGCGTAACCGCGCGCTTCTGCCTATCTTTCGTAACCAGATCGCATTGCAACGGGGCTTAGACGTATGACCACTTTCGACGATCGCGAAAAAGCGTTCGAAAATATGTTCGCCCATGACCAGGAAATGGAGTTTCGCATCCAAGCGCGCCGCAACCGGCTGCTGGGCGAATGGGCGGCGCAGAAGATGGGCCTGACCCCCGAAGAAACCGACGCCTATGCCAAGGCGGTGGTGCAGGCCGATTTCGAGGAAGCGGGCGATGAGGATGTCATTCGCAAGCTGGTGGGCGACATGACGTCGGCCGGAATCGACATTGACGAGCCGGGCGTGCGCGCCGCGCTGGATGAGCAGGCGGTGGTCGCCCGTCGCATGTTCATCGAATCCAAATAAGGTCGCCTGTCCCATGCCGATGGCTGCCGACGATATCGCGGACATGATCCGCACCGCCATCCCCGATGCGCAGGTCGACATTACTGACCTGGCGGGCGACGGCGACCATTATGCCGCGCGGGTGGTGGCGGAAAGTTTCCGGGGCATGAGCCGGGTCGCGCAGCAGCGCGCCGTCTATGCCGCGCTGGGCGGACGGATGGGAGGCGTGCTGCACGCCTTGCAACTGACCACCGCCGTTCCCAATTAATCCTCTGATAGATTTGCGCTCCGCAGGCGGGGCGCCAGACAGGACTGGACTTTAGACATGACCGACGCCGTGCATCAGCGGATTGCCGAACTTGTGGGCGCCCATGACGTGGTGCTGTTCATGAAGGGCACGCCGCTCTTTCCGCAATGCGGCTTTTCCAGCCGCGCCATTGCGATCCTGGAGCATCTGGGCGTCGCATACGACACGGTAGATGTGTTGCAGGACCAGGCCGTGCGTCAGGGGATCAAGGCCTTTTCCGACTGGCCGACCATTCCCCAACTGTATGTGAAGGGCGAATTTGTCGGCGGCAGCGACATCATGATGGAAATGTATGAAGCCGGCGAGTTGGAGCAATTGATGACCGACCAGGGCGTCGCTGCTGCTGCCAGCTAAGCGAGGCGAGGTTTGAAGGATTTGAGGAGGGCGGTCCGGGTTCGGGCCGCCCTTTTTTGTTTGCTTTGGATGGGACTAAACCGTCGGCTTTGCGCAAAGTTACACGCTAAACGCGACGTAATAATCCCGTCACCCCAGCGAAGGCTGGGGTCTCGTGCGGGGGCACGCAGCGGTTGAACTTAGCACTTATTCGAACGTAGTGCGCCGTCGCCTGAGACCCCAGCCTTCGCTGGGGTGACAGTAGTCAAGCCACTTGTGGGTCCCAAAGACCGGCCACTCAACACTGGCCGCACCTGGTCGCATTGCGATTATAGCCGTGATGAAGGAAAAAGCGCCACCGGGTGGGGGATGCTAGCGGAGACGGGCCTGCATCCCCCGATAGTTAGACGGTGGGAACGCGGCTAAAGTCGCAATGGCCGTGCCAGAATGACGCAATTACCGGATAGTGCGGGTTCCAAAGGTTAACGCCGCGGCCGCCTTCATCCGCTTTGTCAAATTTTCCGACATATCGCGGCTTTTCAACGCTAAGGACGTCAACCACCCGCCGCGAACCGCTATTGACTACATCCGTAATCGATGCGACTACATCTGTGGTTGTGATAGGTGAGTCGGGTAAAGTCACGTGAGCGAGAAGATCAGCGAAGCGGAACTGGTGGTGATGGAGGCGCTTTGGGAAACCGCGCCGCAGACCGCCAATGATGTCGCCGATCGCGTGTCTGCCGACCGCGATTGGAGCCTCCAGACCGTCAAGACTTTGCTGTCGCGGTTGATGGCCAAGGATATCATCGCCGCCGACCAGGATGGCCGCCGCTTTCTCTACCGCCCGCTGGTGGCGCGCGACGATTATGTCGCGGGCGAATCCGGGCGGCTGGTGAACCGGCTGTTTGGCGGGCGGGTGTCGCCGCTGGTCGCCCAGTTGGCGCAACAGGATCAATTGACGGCGGACGATATCGCCGAGCTTGAGGAAATCCTGAAAGGGCTGAAATCATGAGCGTCTGGCTGGCCGAAACGCTGATCGCCACCACATTGCTGATGGCGCTGGTCATGCTGCTGCGGCGGCCGGTGGCGCGCTGGCTGGGGGCGGGGGCGGCCTATCTCCTCTGGATTTTGCCGCTAGCGCGGATGGTGCTGCCGACGTTGCCGCGCGACGTCGATCCCTCGCCACTGCATGTCGCGGTCGATCAGGTCGGCTTGCCGGGCCTCCTCACGGTCGCGCCCACCGCATCGGTCGCCACGTCCGCGCCGTCCTTCCCCTGGCTGGAAATCGGCATCGGCATCTGGTTTGTCGGCTTCCTCGCTTTCCTGGCCATGCAGGCCATAGGCTATGCGCGGTTTCGGCGTCTGATGATGGACGGCGCAACGCCTTTGGGGGAGGAAGGGCGCATCCGCCTCATCACCAGCCCCCACGCGTCCGGGCCGCTCGCCTTCGGCGTCTTGCGCCCCTACATCGTACTGCCCGCCGATTTCGCGCTGCGCTATGACCGCCAGGAACAGGATATGGCGATCGCCCATGAGCGCGCGCATCATGAACGCGGCGACCTAGCCGCTAATATGATCGCGCTGCTCATGCTGGCGGTCCATTGGTGCAATCCGGTCGCCTGGGCGGCCTATCGCGCCTATCGCGCCGACCAGGAAACCGCCTGCGACGCGCGCGTCCTTTCGCTCTACGGCCGCGAGCAGGCCCATGCCTATGGCCGCGCCATATTGAAGGCGGCGGGCGGTCGGCAATTTGCCGGGGCCTGCCATCTCACCCGTATCACGACGCTCAAAGGGAGGCTGAAAATGCTGTCCAACCATGATGTTTCGCTTCAGCGTATCAGCTGGGGCATGGCCGCCGTCGCGGTCGTCACCGCCGCCGGCCTCGCGCTCACCGCATCGGGCAGCCGCGCTGCGCAGCAGATGGCGGCGATCACCGACAAGATGGAAAGCGCCGACTTCGCCAAACTGTCTGACTTGGTGTCTCAGCCCGCCGCGGCGAGCGCGCCGACGGAGGCCGCAGTCGCCGCGGTCCCGGCCGTGCCTGGGGCGCCTGCCGTCCCCGCGGTCAAGGCGGCCGATGAATCCTGGCCCTCGCCGGCACCCATGTCCCCGACCGCGCCGATTGTGCCCGCTGCGGACATGATCGCCCCGGTGGCGCCCGTGCCACCTGCGCCACCCGTCTTGCGCAATGAAAAGGGCCGGATGACCGTGACCCATGCCGACGGTCGGGTCGAAACGCACCGTATCCCGACCGAGGCGGACATCGCCCGCATGGTGCCGGTGGTCGATGTGCGCGAAGGGTGCGATGGCGGCAAGGACGCCACCACCCGCCGCGAGAGCGTGGACGCCAATGGTCGCCGCCATATCCGGGTGCGCATCTGTAGCGCGGCGATCGAGCGAGCGGCGCAGCGTTCGGCCGACAGGGCGTCGGTCCAGGCGGATCGCGCCGCGCGGTACGCCGCCGCTCAGGCGGATCGAAGTGCGCGTCAGGCGGCGGCAATGGCGGACCGCGCGACACGTCAAGCCACAGCCAAGGCCGATCTGGCAGCGCGTCGGGCCGATGCCGAGGCAGCACAAGCGGATGTGGTGGCGCGATCCGCCGATGTCGCTGCGCTCAATGGACTGCGCGCGGCGCGTGCGCAAATCGCCGCCAACCGTTCCATGCCTGTCGAAGATCGGGCGGAAGCGCTGCGCGAGATCGACCAATCGATCGCCGAGATTCGCGCGGAATGGCATTAAGCGCGGTCTGACGCCCTAAACAGCCACCACTTCGGGCAGGATGGCGTCGAGCAGCAACATGCCGGCCGGGGCCACCTGCAACCGGTTGCCGGTGAGGTGGATGAGGCCGAGGCCGGTGAGTTGGTCGATCGCCCGTTCGTCGACCAGCCGATCGGCCTTGATCCCGGACGCGGCGGCGATGCGGGCCAGGTCCACGCCTTCGCCCAGTCGCAATCCCATCAGCAGCGCCTCGCGCGCCCGGTCCTCGCCCGACAGCGGCTCTTCACTCTGCGCTCCATGGCCGTTGCGGTCGACCGCGCCCATCCAGTTTTCCGGCTTCTTGTGCCGCATCGTCGCCATGCCGCCGCGGCGGCCATGTGCCCCCGGCCCGATCCCGGCATAGTCGCCATAGCGCCAATAGGTCAGATTATGGCGGCTTTCCTGCCCCGGCCGGGCGTGATTGCTAATCTCATAAGCGGGGATGCCGGCCGCGCCGGTCATCGATTGCGTGAGTTCATACAGGGTCGCGCCATGATCCGGGTCGGCGGGCGTCAGCTTGCCCTGCGCGACCAGCGTCGCGAAGCGGGTGCCCGGTTCGATCGTCAATTGATAGAGCGAGAGATGCCCGGTGCCGAAGGATAGCGCGCGGGCCAGTTCGGCCTGCCAGTCCGCCTCGCTCTGACCCGGACGGGCGTAGATGATGTCGAAGCTCACCCGGTCGAACACCGCCTGCGCGGTGTCGAGCGCGGCCAGCCCCTCCTCCACGTCATGGGCGCGGCCCAGGAAATGCAGCGCCTCATCGTCGAGCGCCTGGAGGCCGAGCGAGGTGCGGTTGACACCGGCGGCGGCCAGATCGGCAAAGCGCGCCGCCTCGACCGAATTGGGGTTGGCCTCCAGCGTGATCTCTATGTCGGGGGTGAAGCCCCACTGATCCTGCGCCGCGCCGATCAGCGTTTCGACCAAAGCGGGCGGCATCAGCGAGGGCGTGCCGCCGCCAAAGAAGATGGAGGAGAGGGGGCGGCCTGCGGTCAGCGCGGCCTCATACGCCATGTCGGCCAGCAGCGCAGCCCGCCACGCATCAATGTCCACGCCGTCGCGGACATGACTGTTAAAATCGCAATAGGGACATTTGGATACGCAAAAGGGCCAATGAATATATAAGGCTTGGGCGTCGGCACGGACGGGGTCTGGGGCCGTTGCGATTTGGGGGGAATGAGACGACATGGCTGGGGGCAGCCCTAAAGCGTTTTTGCGCGCTTCGCTATGGGCAGCGATGCTGCCGCTTCTGTTGGTGATGGCGACCGGCGCGCAGGCGGCGAGCGATAGCGACGGGCAAGCGCGCCCAAGGCAGGTGCCACGAGCGCGGTGATGCCGGCCGCCTATTATGGCATGGCGGAGGCCGCGCGGGGCGACAGGCTGCTGCGTGCGGTGATGATGGACGCGCATAATGGCGAGCGGATGGCGCTGGGCCTGCCCCCGCTAGACTGGGACGATGCGCTGGCGGCCGATGCGGCGCGTTACGCCGGGGAGATGGCGCGCAGCGGCGTGTTTCGCCATTCGCCGCGCGCCGGCCGGGCCATCCCCAGCGGCGAAAATCTGTGGATGGGGCCGCGTCGGCTCTACGGCTATCAAGCGATGGTGGGATCGTTTCTGGACGAGAAGCGCTTCACGCGAATCGCGGGCAAGCTACCCGACCTCAGCAGCACCGGGCGTTGGCAGGATGTCGGCCATTATAGCCAGATGATCTGGCGCAGCACGCGGAAGATCGGCTGCGCGCTGGGCGAAGGGGCCAATGCCGATTATCTGGTGTGCCGCTATTTCCCGGCTGGCAATGCGTTCGGTCGCGGTCCGATGGACGCAGACGATGCGGTGCCGATGGCGGAAACGCAGGTCGCCAGCGTCGCCCAATAGGCGGCGATGGATATTTCTCTCGGTGGCGGGCATTGGACAGGGGTAAGTCGCCAAAGGAGAAGAGGATGCGCATTGCCCTGCTGTCATGGACCCTGCCGGGTTGCGCGCTGATCGGGCTGGCCGGGTGCGGCGCGCCGTCGCAGCCGAAGGCGGACGGTGGGGCCGAAAATGCGGCAGTTTCCACCCCCGCCGCTCCCGTGATCGCGCCGGAGAATCGCGCACAGACGCCCATGCCCGATGCGGCGTTGGTCGCTGACGCAGCCGCGCCCGCCACGCCGCTATCCTGCGCGGCGGATATCGGGTCGGCCGCGGCGGCCAAGCGCGTCGCCATCTGCCGCAACGTGTCGCCCGCCACCCATCCGCCCTGCAATGCCGCCAATAGCTGCGCCATGATCGAGGATGAGATTGCGCGGAGCTGCGCGCTGTTCGACGGGCAGGGTGATCCGATGCAGGGATGTGATCCCGCGCCCAAGAGTATGGCGGCGGCGGTCGCGGTGGTGCAGCGTTATTATGCGGCGCTCAATGCCCGCGACTATGGGACGGCCTGGGCGCAATGGGGCGATAATGGCCCGCCGAACCAGACGCTGGAGACATTCCAGGCGGGCTTTGTGGGAACGCGATCGACGCGGGTGACGATCGGCAGGCTGGAGCCGGGCGACGCCGGCGCGGGGTCGATCTACCAAGCCGTGCCGGTGACGGTCGATTCGCAATTGCAGGACGGCACGCGTCAGCGTTTCGTCGGCGACTATGTCGTGCGGCGGATCAATGATGTGGACGGTGCGTCGCCCGCCCAATTGCGCTGGCATATCGGCCAGGCGAAGCTGAAGGCCGTGCCGGCGCGCTGAGCATCGGTCGCGATCGGTTCAGAAAACCGCGGCCACCAACTTTTCGAAGGCCTTGGCACGGTGGCTCATGGCGTGCTTGGCGTCTGGGTCCATCTCGCCGAAGCTGATGTCATGGCCGTGCGGCACGAACATCGCGTCATAGCCGAAGCCCTGGTCGCCGCGCGGCGGCCAGATCAGCGTGCCATCGATCCGGCCCTCGAACGCCTCGACATGGCCGTCGGGCCAGGCGAGGGCAAGGGCGCAGACGAAATGGGCGTCATGGCCGGCGTCCGGTCCCTTGGCCTCGATGCCGTCCCAAACCTTGCGCATGGCCATGTCGAAATCCTTGGTCGGCCCGGCCCAGCGCGCGGAAAACAGGCCGGGGTCGCCGCCCAGCGCCTCGACGCACAGGCCCGAATCATCGGCCAGCGCGGGCAGGCCGGACAGGTCGGCCGCCTGCATCGCCTTCAATTCCGCGTTCGCGATGAAGGTGGTGCCGGTTTCCTCCGGTTCGGGCAGGTCGAGCGACGCGGCGGAAATCGGCTCGATGCCATAGGGGCCAAGCAAAGCGGCGATTTCGCGCACCTTGCCGGGATTATGGCTGGCGATCACCAGCTTGCCCGGCGTGAGTTTGCGGATCGCCTGTTCCTGTCCGAAATTGTCGGTCATTATCTACCCTGCACATCTTGTATTCCTGCGAAAGCAGGAACCAAGGGCACCACCCGCGGCGCCCCGGACCATAGGCTCCTGCTTTCGCAGGAGCACAGCGCTGTTGCAACGCCTTGGGTGACTTACCGCCCCGTCGCTGCGTCCTGCGCGGCGAAGATCTTCGCGCAGCCGATGCGGGCGAGGCGGAGCAGACGGAGCAGCTCTTCCTCGTCATAGGCGGCGCCCTCGGCCGTCGCCTGCACTTCGGCGAACTTGCCGTCGCCGGTCAGGATCAGGTTGGCGTCCGTTTCGGCATTGCTGTCTTCGGCATAGTCGAGGTCGAGGACCGGCGTGCCTTCATAGATGCCGCAGCTGATCGCCGCGACCTTCTGGATGATCGGGTCTTCCTTCAATGCGCCCGACGCCAGCAGCTTGTCCACCGCAATGCGCAGCGCGACCCAGCTGCCCGAAATGGCCGCCGTCCGCGTGCCGCCATCAGCCTGGATCACGTCGCAATCGATCACGATCTGGCGCTCGCCCAGCTTCTTCATGTCGACCACGGTGCGCAGCGAGCGGCCGATCAGGCGCTGGATTTCCTGGGTGCGGCCCGACTGCTTGCCCTTGGCCGCTTCACGGCTGCCGCGGGTGTGGGTGGCGCGGGGCAGCATGCCATATTCGGCCGTGACCCAGCCCGACCCTTTGCCGCGGAGGAAGGGCGGCACCTTTTCTTCGACCGACGCGGTGCACAGCACGCGGGTGTCGCCGAAGCTGATGAGGCAGCTGCCCTCGGCATGGATGGTGAAGCCTGGCTCCATGGTGATATCGCGCATCTGGTCGGGCGCGCGGCCGGAAGGACGCATATTCTTTACTCCGAAACGGTCAGTTGACGGCGCTTAACGCCCGATGGCGTGACTTGCCAGTGTCGCGAAAGAAATAAGGCGTTAAAGAGAGACAATGACAAGATATGCAATGATGGCCGGACTGCTGCTGCTCGCGGGCTGCGTAAGTGGCGGCGATACCGAACTGGAGAAGCCCAAGGCGCCCGGAGAGACGATCCGCTTTACCGCCGGGCGCTGTTTCGGCGCATGTCCTTCCTATAGCCTGCGTGTGACGCCGGACGGTTCGGGGCTGCTGGAACCGGAGAAATTCACTGCCGTGCCCGGCCCGACCCGCTTTGCCGTCAGCATGGTGCAATATCGTCGCCTGCGCGCCGCGCTTGCGCCCTATCGCCCGCTAAGCGGTACGGCCAAGCGCATCGGCAATGGCGAAAACTGCACCCGCTTCGCCACCGACATGCCCGGCTACACCATCGAATGGACGGGCGATAAAGGCAAGCCGACCCGGCTAGAGTTCCAGTCGGGTTGCATGGATGCCCGCTATGCCAAATTGCGCACCACGATCGCGGCGATCCCCAAGATGCTGGATATCGAACCGATGCTCAAACCCAAGCCCGCAAAATAGGAGTGCAGGATGCGCGTTCTTTCACAGATTGTGGGTGTCCTTATCCTGCTGATGGGGCTGCTCTGGGTCGGGCAGGGGGCGGGCCTGATCCACTGGCCGCAATCCAGCTTCATGCTCGATCAGAGGCCATGGATTGGGCGTGGCGCGTTGCTCGCTGCGGTGGGCGTCGCGCTGATCCTGCTGGCGCGGCGCGGACGTTGAGCCTGCCCGCAACCCATCCTATATCACGCCCATGACGCTGACGACGCCGATCTCCGAGCTGAACGATCGCGCGCGCGATGTTTTTCGCGTAGTGGTGGAAAGCTATCTGGGCACCGGCCTGCCGGTGGGATCGCGCACGATCAGCAAGATCGCCTCGCTCAGCCTGTCGCCCGCATCGATCCGCAACGTGATGCAGGATCTGGAGGAGCTGGGCCTGCTTGCCGCGCCGCACACCTCGGCCGGGCGGATGCCGACCGAAACGGGGCTGCGCCTGTTCGTCGATGGCATGATGCAGGCGGCCGAACCGTCGGTCGAAGAACGGCGTGCGATCGAGGCCGGTCTGGTGGAAACCGGGCCGATCGAGGAAGCGCTGTCCGCCGCCACCGCGGCGCTCTCCGGCCTGTCGGCCTGCGCCGGCATCGTCATGGTGCCCAGGCGGGAGCCGGTATTGCGCCAGTTCGGTTTCGTGCCCTTGAATGATCGTCAGGCGCTCGCGGTGCTAGTGGGGCAGGACGGGTCGGTCGAAAACCGCGTGCTCGACCTGCCGCCCGGCGTCACCCCTTCGATGCTGAATGAAGCGGCGAACTTCATGTCGGCGCGCTTTGCCGGCATGACGCTGCGCCAGGCGGGCGACCAGCTAAGCCGCGAGATGGAGGCCGAGCGCGGCGTGCTCGACGGCGCGGCGCGCGAGCTGGTGGAGCGCGGCATCGCCATCTGGTCGCACGATGCCGACGACCGGCCGGTGCTGATCGTGCGGGGGCAGGCGCATCTGATCGATGACGGCACTGCCGCCGACCTGGAACGGGTGCGGCAATTGCTGGAGCAGCTGGAAGGCAAGCAGGAGATTTCCCGCCTGCTGGAAAGCGCGCTCGCCGGCAGCGCGACCAAAATCTTCATCGGGTCCGAAAACAAGCTCTTTTCCCTGTCGGGTTCTTCGGTCATAGCCGCGCCCTACCGTGGCGCGGACGGCCGGGTCGTGGGCGTGGTCGGCGTGATCGGCCCGACGCGCTTGAACTATGCGCGGGTGATCCCCATGGTGGATTTCACTGCACAGACGCTATCGAGATTGATGAGATGAGCGAAGACAAACAGAATCTGGAAAATACCGAAGTCGTGGACGCGCTGCCGGAAGAGGACGCGCCTGTGGTCGATGCCCATGCCGAGCGGATCGCCGTGCTGGAGGCGGAACTCTCCACCGCCAAGCAGGACATTCTCTACGCCCATGCCGACACGCAGAATGTGCGCCGCCGGCTGGAAAAGGAACTGGCCGACACGCGCGCCTATGCCGCCACCGCCTTTGCCCGCGACATATTGTCGGTCGCCGACAATCTGAGCCGTGCGCTGGCCGCCATCCCAGCTGACCTGCGCGAGGATGAGAAGTTCAAGGGGCTGGTCGTGGGCCTGGAAGCCACCGGACGCGAACTGGAGAGCGTGTTCGGCCGCAACGGCATCACGAAGATCGAATCGATCGGCCAGCCGCTCGACCCCAACAAGCATCAGGCCATGATGGAAGTCCCGTCCGCCGACGCGGAGCCGGGCACGATCCTGATCGAGATGCAGGCCGGCTACATGATCAAGGACCGCCTGCTGCGGCCCGCCATGGTCAGCGTGGCGAAAAAGCCGGAGTAAAGTCTTTCACCCGTTCGGGCTGAGCCTGTCGAAGCCCAATTCCTTCTTTAGGAAGTGACGCCCTTCGACAGGCTCAGGGCGAACGGGAATTTCATGTGCGCCACGACCTCAACCTCATCGCCGACCGCCCGACCTTCGTCACGCACCTCGAATGTTCGCTGACCGGCGAGCGTTATGCGGCGGACCAATTGCATGGCCTTTCGGCGGCGGGGAAGCCGTTGCTGGTGCGCTACGATCTGGACGGTGTGCGAGCGACGCTGACCAAGGACGCGCTTGCCGCGCGGCCCATGGACCTGTGGCGCTGGCGCGAATTGCTGCCGGTGCGGCAAACCGCCAACATCGTCAGCCTGGGCGAAAATGCGACGCCGCTGATCCCGCTGCCGCGCACCGCTGCGCGGCTGGGCGGGGCGCATCTGATGGCCAAGGATGAGGGGCGATTGCCGACCGCCTCGTTCAAGGCGCGCGGTCTCGTCATGGCGGTGTCGATGGCGAAGGAACTGGGCGTGACCCAGGTGGCGATGCCGACAAACGGCAATGCCGGCGCGGCGCTGGCCGCCTATGCCGCCGTCGCGGGCATGGAGGCGATCATCTTCTGTCCCGACGATACCCCCGAAATCAATGTGCGCGAAATCGCGGCGCAGGGCGCGCGCGTCTATCGCGTCAACGGCCTGATCGACGATTGCGGCGCGATCGTGGGGCAGGGGGTCAAGGCGCGCGGCTGGTTCGACTTTTCGACGCTCAAGGAGCCCTACCGAATCGAGGGTAAGAAGACGATGGGCCTGGAGCTGGCCGAACAGCTGGACTGGGAACTGCCCGACGCGATCTTCTACCCTACCGGCGGCGGCACCGGCCTGATTGGCATGTGGAAGGCGTTCGACGAACTGGAAAAGATCGGCTTCATCGGCTCCAAACGCCCCAAGATGTTCGCGGTGCAGGCCGAAGGCTGCGCGCCGATGGTGCGTGCGTTCGAGCAGGGCGTCGAGTTCGCCGAGCGCTGGGAGAACGCCCACACCATCGCCATGGGCATCCGTGTGCCGCGCGCGGTGGGCGACTTCCTGATCCTGCGCGCGGTGCGAGAAAGCGGTGGCGCGGCGCTGGCGGTGTCCGACGCGGCGATCATGACTGCGGTGCGCGACGTGGCGCGGGACGATGGGCTGCTGCTCTGCCCGGAGGGCGGGGCGACGCTGGCCGCCTATCAACGGGCGCTGGACGAGGGGCTGATCGGGTGCGACGATCGGGCGGTGCTGTTCAACTGCGCCAGCGGCCTCAAATATCCGTTGGAGGATCAGAGCCGCACGCTCGATCGCCATGCGCCGATCGATTTTATGAGCCTCTAAAGGTCGTCAGGTTCCGTGTTCCCGCGCAGGCGGAACACGCCTATCTCTACATCTAGCGGGAGTCTGCGATACAGGTTGATACACTTAAGACCTATCGTAACTCTTGACAATGATCGTTTTTAAGATATATCGCAATGCATCATGAAACATATGAAAGACTCAATGATGCATTTTTACCATTCTCATCACGGCCGCCATGGCGGTCATCATCCCGGCGCCGGCCGATTCGGTTCGCCTGATGGCTTTGGTCGTGGCGGCGGATTTGGCGGCGGGCGCGGTGGCCCGTTTGGCGGCGACTCTTTTGGCGAGGACGGCCTGCGCGGCGGCGGCCGGGGTGGTCGCGGCGGCAGCGGTGGTCGCCGGCGGCTGTTCGACAATGAAACGCTGCGCCTGATCCTGCTGAAGCTGATCGCCGACGAACCGCGCCACGGCTATGAACTGATCCGCGCGATCGAGGCGCTGTCGGGCGAAGCCTATGCGCCCAGCCCCGGCGTCGTCTATCCCACGCTGACGATGTTGGCGGAAATGGACCTGATCGTCGAGGAACCCAGTGAAGGCAGCCGCAAGCGCTTCGCCATCACCGATGCCGGCAAGGCCCAGATCGAGGAGCGGAAGGCGGCACTGGACCTGGCGATGGCGCGGCTGGCCGCGCTCGCCCAACATGCCGATCGCGTCGATGGCGCGCCGGTGCGCCGCGCGCTGCATAACCTGCGCATCGCCATCCAGCATCGCCTTGAAAAGGAAGGCGCCGATAACCAGACCATGTTCGATGTCGCGTCGTTGATCGACGAGGCGGCGAGCAAGATCGAAAGGCTCTGACATGACCGTGACCGCAAGCGTGCCGACCACGAACGCCAGCCGCTATCTCCAGCAGCTGTGCAAACATTGGAGCCACAAGTTCGAAACGGATTTCGGCCCGGAACAGGGTGTCATCGCCTTCCCGATGGGACCGATCCGCATGGCGGCGCAGCCTGACGCGCTGTTGGTGACATTGGAGCCGAACGCCGACGCCGATGTCGAGAAGTTCAAGCAGGTGGTCGCCGACCATCTCGATCGTTTCGCGTTCAAGGAAGCGCCGCTGCCGTTCGATTGGCTGTGAGGGGCGTTAACCCACCTCCGTTCGCCCTGAGCCTGTCGAAGGGCGAACGGAGGTAGGGTGTAACCGCCCTTAAATATCCTCAATCATCTCCGCCAGCACAGCCAGGCAATCCTTGGCGAGCTGCATCGACCGCGCCGGGGACCAGCCGAAATCGGCGTCCGGCAGGTCGTCATTATCCTTGAACGGCATTTCCAGCGTCATCGCCACCGCGCCGAAGCGTTCGGCCAACTGGTTGGTGGACATGGACAGGTTGGCTTTGCCTGCACCGGCAACTGAATAGCCCAGCCGCGTCTGGAAATCCGGGGTGCGCGTGGCCAGCGTGTCGCGATAGCGGTGGTAGAGCGCGACCTGGCGGTCAGTGATCGACGGGATGCCCTCGAACCCCGCAATGAATACGGCTGGAATTGCTTCGTCGCCATGCACGTCCATGGCGAAATCGACGCCGGTCGCGTCCATCGCGTTGCGCGCCAGCAGCACTTCGGGGCTGCGCTCCGCCGTCGGCTCATGCCATTCGCGGTTGAGGTTCACCCCGACCGCATTAGTGCGCAGATGGCCGCGACGGCTGCCGTCCGGGTTCATATTGGGGATGAGGTGGATCGTCGCCTTTTGCCGCAGCAGGCGGGCGACAGCATCCTCCTCGTCGCACAGTCGTTCCAGTGCGCCTTCCATCCACCATTCCGCCATCGTCTCGCCGGGATGCTGGCGCGCATAGAGCCACACCTGTCTTGGCCCGTCGCCGATCGTCAACAGGTCGAGCGGCTGGCCGTCCAGCGTCAGCCCCAGTTCGCGATGCGCAACGCCCGGCTGAGTCGCGGCCCAGGCGATGAGGTCATGATGCCGCTCCATCGAATAAGGCGCGAAATAAGCGACCCACAGCGCATTGCTGTCCGGCTCCAACCGGATCGTAAGCGTCCCGTCGGCATAGCTGGTGTCGGCCTGCACCCAGGTTTCGCGATCCTCGCTCACGCGCGCGCTATAGCCCGCCCAGCCATCGGGATAGGCCGATCTGCCTGCGTTGACGATTCGCAGTTCCACGTCGCGGCCCGCCGCATTGGCGAGCCGGAAATGAAACCATTGGTAAAAGTCGCTCTGGTGATCCGTCACGATCTCAAGGTCGGCGCGCACGCCGGCCGGGCTATCGGTGATGGAAAGAACGCGAATATTGCCGCTGTCGAAGCCGCAGGAAATGCTGATGGTCATTTAACCGTTATAGTGCGCCCTGATTCGCCGGGATAGCCCCCGATCAAGGCGGCGGCGAGTTTCTGTGCGGCGGTGGCGGGTTGCGCCGCGGCCGAACCCTGTTTCGCCTGGGTCGATGCGCGGCCTTCCCAGATCGCGGTCGAATCGGACCGGCGGCGCAATTGCACATGCAGTTCGGTCGTCACGATGTCCTTGGGCTTGCCCGACAGGTTGATGCCGACGCCCAGGCCAAGCCCGCCAAAGGTGCCCCCCCTGCGACCGCCGCCGCTGCCGATGCCGCCGCCCACGCCGACGCTGACCGGCCGGTCGCTGCCGCGGTCTGCGCCGGACGGACGGAAGGTGCGGGTGAAGCTGACCAGCGCGACATACTCGCTCTGGGCGCCATCTCCTGCGGTGAAGCCGATGCGCTGCAGCTCCTGCGATACGGCATTGGCATAGGTCCGAAATTCCAGGCTGATATCCGGATTACCCGGCATTTCCTCCACCGCGACGGTGCCTGACTGGGCCGGGTTGCCCATATGGAAACGCGTCACTTCCACGCGCGGCGCGGCCGTCGCGCTGGCGCCAAGGGACAGGGCGCCCAGCGCAAGGGCGCCAAGGAAAAACTTCGGGGCGGCAAGGCGGAAACGGCGCTTCGACATGGCTTCAACTCCAACGGGCATACGGCACGAACTGGCACCATGAAGACGGTGCGGTGGCCATAATCCCTTCAAACGCTTGAAGCCATGAACTTGCTGCATGGGGTATGAACAGAGTCAAAACAGCGCCTGCCGCCCTTGACTTTGGCCTGTCCGACCCATAGGGGCTGCGCTTCGAAATTCGACCACACCAGATTCATCAAGGGCCGTCTGCCATGAAGATCCGCAACTCGCTCAAGTCGCTCAAGGGCCGCCACCGGGACAACCGCGTGATCCGTCGCCGCGGCCGCACCTATGTCATCAACAAGACCAACCGCCGCTTCAAAGCCCGCCAGGGCTAAAAGCCAGGCGCTTGTCGCCCTTTCGGGGTGATGGGGTTGACCGCAATGTGGCAGGCGCCCGGTCGATGACCGGGCGCCTTTCCGCGTTAGCGCATGGCGAGCCGATTGGCGAATCGGTCCTTGTCTTCCGTTCGCCCTGAGCCTGTCGAAGGGCTGCTTTTTCTTCTGCGGTGCGAAGGAAGGGCAGGGCTTCGACAGGCTCAGCCCGAACGGGGAAGGGGAGGTCTTTTATGCCACCCCTAAGCCCCAACTCGTTCAGCCCTCGTCACGCCCCTTCAATTCGTCGCCGCGAATCGCCGCGACATGCAGCACGTTGGTCGATCCCGGCGTGCCGAAGGGGACGCCAGCCAACACCACGATCTTGCCCCCCTTGTCGGCCAGGCCGTGGCGCAGCGCCATCCGCCGGGCCTTGCCGATCATTTCCTCGAACGTGCCGATATCCTTCGTACGGATGGCGTGGACGCCCCAGGTCAGGCCCAGCTTGCGCGCGGTGTCGGTGCGCGGCGTCAGCGCCAGGATCGGCGCGTTGGGCCGTTCGCGCGCCACGCGCCGCACCGTGCTGCCCGATGAGGTGAAGCAGGTGATGGCGCTGGCGCCCACGATCGCCACGATATTGCCCGCCGCTTCGGCCAGCGCGTCGGCGGTGGTCGGATCGGGCTTCGTTTCGGTGTAATGGAGCCGGCCGAAATAGCCCGGATCGCGCTCCACGCTATGGGCGATGCTGTCCATCATCGTCACCGCCTCGACCGGCCAGTCGCCCGCCGCGGTCTCCGCCGACAGCATGATGGCGTCCGCCCCGTCATAGACCGCCGTCGCGACGTCCGACACTTCGGCGCGGGTGGGGGAGGGGGACTTGATCATCGATTCCAGCATCTGGGTCGCGACCACCACCGGCCGGCCCATGCGGCGTGCCGTGGCGACGATCTGTTTCTGGAGTGGCGGCACGGCCTGGGGCGGCAATTCGACGCCCAGGTCGCCGCGCGCCACCATCACGCCGTCGGCCAGCTCGATGATCTCCTCCAGCCGCTGCACGGCCGAGGGCTTCTCGATCTTCGCCATCAGCGCGCCATAGCCGCCCATCAGCTTGCGCGCCTCGGCCAGATCCTCAGGGCGCTGCACGAAGCTGAGCGCGATCCAGTCGCACCCCTGCTGTATCGCGAAGCTCAGGTCGCGGCGATCCTTGTCGGTCAGCGCGGGCACCGGCACGACCACATCCGGCACGTTCACTCCCTTACGATTGGACAGGGTGCCGCCGACCTCGACGATCGTGTCGATCCGGTCTTCGCCGATCGCCTTGACCCGCAGCACCATCTTGCCGTCGTCCAGCAGCAGCCGGGTTTCGGGCACCAGCGCGGCGTAGATTTCGGGGTGGGGCAGGTTGACCCGCTGGGCGTTGCCCGGCGTTTCGTCCCGGTCGAGGATGAAGGGCGCGCCGCGTTCCAGGATCGCCAGACCCTTTTCGAACGTCCCGACCCGCAATTTGGGCCCTTGCAGGTCGCCCAATATCGTCGTGGGCCGATGAAATTCCTTTTCTAGATCGCGGATGATGGCGATGCGCGCGGCATGATCCTCATGTGCGCCATGGCTCATATTGATGCGGAAGGCGTCGGCCCCGGCGATGAACAAGGCCCGGATCATTTCGGGCGTATCGCTCGCAGGGCCAAGGGTCGCCAGGATGCGGACCTTGCGCGAGCGGGGCGGTAACTTCGTCATGGCTTCTCCTGACCGTCATGATCGTCCCCGGCTTGGCCTTGTCGGCCTTGCCAGTGCGTCGTTATGGGTTATCCGTGCTGCACGACAGGATGATGTAGATCAGCGAAAGGGTTCTCACGCCGATGACCGACACCATAGTCACAGATGCCGTGGCCGCAACCGCCTTCCGCCGTCTGGTGGCGCATTTGCAGCATCGCACGGACGTTCAGAATATCGATCTGATGGGGCTGGCGGGCTTTTGCCGCAACTGCCTGGCCGACTGGATCGCGGAGGCGGACGGCGATATGACGCGCGATCAGGCGCGCGCAATCATCCACGGGATGCCCTTTGCGGAATGGAAAGAGCGGTATCAGGGCGAAGCGACGCCGGAGCAGCTGGCGCGCATGAAAGAGAGTGTGGCGAAGAACGCCGACAATCACTAGGACGCCCTCCAACCGATTCACATCTACCGGAGATATTCCCCCATGACCGAACCCAATGTCGCCGCCGACCAGCTCCGCCTGCTGATCGAGCGCATCGAGCGCCTGGAAGAAGAGAAAAAAGGCATCGGCGACGACATCAAGGACGTCTATCTGGAAGCCAAGGCGACCGGTTATGATCCCAAGATCATGCGCCAGATCGTCCGTCTGCGGAAAATGCAGCCGCATGACCGGCAGGAGATGGAAGCCATCCTCCAGACCTATCTGTCTGCATTGGGTATGGAATAACCAACTGATATAATAGGAAAGACGCCCATGTCCGAGATCATCGTCAGCACCACCAGCCGTCTGGAAGGCCGGCCGGCAAAAGAGTATCTCGGCATCGTCACTGGCGAGGTGATCGTGGGCGCCAACCTGTTCCGTGACCTGTTCGCCAGCGTGCGCGATATCGTGGGCGGGCGATCGGGCGCTTATGAGGATGTGCTGCAGCGCGCCCGCGAGCAGGCGATCGGCGAAATGCGGATGCGCGCCGCGACGCTGGGCGCCAATGCCGTGGTCGGCGTCGACCTGGATTATGAAGTGCTCGGCGCCAACGGGTCGATGCTGATGGTGTCGGCGTCGGGCACCGCGATCCTCGTCTGAGTTGCGCGAACGGGCGCTGCTCGCTAGAGAGCGCCCTTCGCTTTCACAGAAATATTGGGGAGAAGGCCGTGGCCGGCCATTCCAAATTCAAGAACATCATGCATCGCAAGGGCGCGCAGGACAAGAAACGCTCCTCGATGTTCTCCAAGCTCAGCCGCGAAATCACCGTCGCGGCCAAGATGGGCATGCCCGACCCGGACATGAACCCGCGCCTGCGCCTGGCGGTCAACGCCGCAAAGGCGCAGTCCATGCCCAAGGACAATATTCAGCGCGCCATCGACAAGGCGAACGCGGCGGGCGGCGAGAATTACGAGGAAGTGCGTTACGAGGGCTATGGCCCCGCCGGTATCGCCATCATCGTCGAGGCGCTGACCGATAACCGCAACCGCACCGCGACCAATATCCGCACCGCCTTCTCCAAAAATGGCGGCAATCTGGGCGCGTCGGGTGCGGTCAGCCATGGCTTCGACCGGGTGGGCCTCATCACCTATCCGGCGAGCGCAGGAGACGCCGACGCGATCTTCGAAGCGGCGCTGGAAGCGGGCGCGGAGGATGTGTCGTCCAACGAGGACGAGCATGAAATCTGGACTGCGATGGATGCGCTCCATGAGGTCGCCAAGGCGCTGGAAGCCAAGCTCGGCGCCGCCGACAGCGCCAAGCTCGCCTGGAAGCCGCAGATCACCGTCGATGTCGATGAAGCCAATGCGGCCACGCTGATGAAGCTGGTCGATACGTTGGAGGATGACGACGACGTCCAGACCGTCTGGGGCAATTATGAAGTGTCCGACGACGTGATGGAGAAGCTGGGTTGATCGCCAATTCCTCTCCCCATGGGGGAGAGGGTTGCGCAGCCTTGGCGGCTTTGTCGCCTAGGCGAAGCTGGGAGAGGGGGCATTGCGCCACCGATAGGTCTGGATCCCCTCTCCAAGCGCGGCTAGTCGGCAAGCCGGCAAGCCTTGCTATCCTCTCCCCTGAAGGGGCGAGGATATTGCCATGATCCTGCTTGGCCTCGACCCCGGCCTTGGCACCACCGGCTGGGGCCTGATCGCCGCGGATGGCAACCGGCTGACCCATATCGGCAATGGCCAGATCAAGACCGATAGCAGCATGGCGCTCTCGACGCGGCTGCTGGCGCTCGACCTTGCGCTGACCGATCTTATCCTCGAACATCGGCCCGATGGCGCGGCGGTGGAGGAGGTGTTCGTCAATGTGAACCCGCAATCGACGCTGAAACTGGGGCAGGCGCGCGGCGTGATCCTGCTCAACGCCGCGCGATCGGGCATGGAGGTGGGCGAATATGCCGCGCGCCTCGTCAAGAAATCGGTGGTCGGCGTGGGCAATGCGTCGAAGGACCAGGTCCACGCCATGGTGTCGCGCCTGCTGCCCGGCGCGAAGATCACCGGGCCGGATGCGTCGGATGCGCTGGCGGTGGCGATCACCCACGCCCATCATCTCGCCAGCGCGCGGCGGATACCGACGCGTTAAGGCTTCGAGGCCATTGTCTCGAATGCGATTAGAGGTAGAGAGCGCCCTCGCCGCCATGGCGCGGATGGGCGACGCGCACGCTGATTCCGTTCGTGCTGAGTAGGGTCTGAGCTTGTCGAAGACCCGTATCGAAGCATCTCGCACGAACCCTTCGATACGCCACTTCGACTTCGCTCAGTGGCTACTCAGGACGAACGGTTTTTTATGGCCATATGCCTCTATCCGAACAAATCGCCCAGAAAATCCACCATCGCGCGGAAGCTGCGTCGATCCGCGCTCGCGCTGTAGGCCAGACCCTTCTCCGGCATGTTGACGGCTTCGTCGGTGAAGGCGTGCCCGGTGCCGCCATAGGCGTGGATCTGCCAGTCGCAACCCGCCTGCGTCAGTTCGCGCGCCAGGCCGACGGTCGCCTCCGGCGGCGCGATCGGGTCGTCCCAGCCATGGCAGACCAGCAGCTTCGCCGTGATCGCAGCATTGGTAAAAGGCGGTGCGTCATAGACCCCATGGAAGCTGACGCCGCCCGCGATGTCCGCGCCCGATCGCGCCAGGTCGAGCACGCATTTACCGCCGAAGCAGAAGCCGATCGCGGCCGTGCGCGTCGCGTCGACCTCCGCCAGCCCCTTGAGCACGGCATGGGCACCATTCACCCGATCGCGCAACAATGCCCGGTCGGTGTTCAGCGCATTCATATACCGCGCCGCATCGCTATCGGCCCGGCTGGTGCGCTTGCCCTGGCCATACATATCGGCGACCAGCACCGCGTAACCGAGCGCCGCGACCTTCTCCGCATAGGCGAAGTCGGCCTCCTTCGTGCCCAGCACATTGGGGAAAAGCAGGATGCCGGGACGCGGGCCGGCGGCGGCGTCGGCCACGGCGACATGCTCGAAGGGTTGGCCGACCATGTCCTGAACGATGACGGTACGGATGATGCTCATGGTCGATACCTTCGCTAGGGGTTAGATACTGCCGAAACCGGGCGCCTCGCCACGCGCGGCAGGGTTGATGCGGCGTGGCCGTTTCCAGCCGATGCTGGGCCGTTTGCGCAGGCGCAGCGTGGGCCATTCGCCCCGGTCGCTGCGTTCGGCGAGCCGCATCCCCTGCGCGCGATAGGCGGCGATCACCGCGTCCGCCTGGGTGTTCAGCAATCCGGCCAGGACGATGGTGCCGCCATCCTCGACGAGGGCGGACAAGGTCGGCGCCAGTTCGATCAGCGGCCCGGCCAGGATATTGGCGATCAGCAGGTCATAGGGCGCGCGGCCGATGAGCGCCGGATGATTGCCACCCGCCGCCGTCACCAGCGCCAGCCGTCCCGCACCATCGCCCAGCGCCACGCCATTGGCGCGGGCATTGTCGGCGCTGATCTCCACCGCGACGGCGTCGATGTCCGATGCGATCGCATGGGCGCGCGGCCACAGGGTAAGCGCGGCGAAGGCGAGCAGGCCGGTGCCGGTGCCGATATCGGCGACATGGGCAAAACGCATCCCCACCCGGCGCATCCGGTCGAGCATGGCGAGGCAGCCCGCCGTGGTTTCATGCTGCCCGGTGCCAAAGGCGCGGCCCGCCTCGATCAGGAAATTCACATGGCCGGGCAGTTCCAGGTCGCTCGCGATATTGCGGACGTGGAAGCGGCCGGCGGTCACCGGCTCCAGCCCCTGCTGGCTGAGCGTCACCCAATCTTCATCGGGCAGCGCCTCGACCACTGGCTTCGCCCGGCTGGCGCTGGGCACTAGCGTCTTGAGCAGCTTGATCGCGGCCGGACTGGGCTTCCCCTCGAAATAGGCGTCGAGTTGCCAAGCATCCTCGTCATCCGGCGTCGCCTCGCTGGTCATCAGCACCGGGGGATGCTCCATCAGCGTGAACGCGGCGATGTCCCCATCCAGCGCTTCGGCTTCGGCGCGGGTGCAGGGCAGGGTGACTTTCCAGCTTTGGACTGGCTTGGCGACATCGTTCATGCCGCCGCCTTTAGACCAGCGGAGGGGGGAGGGGAAGACGGGCTACCGGGTGGCACAAGCCATCCGTTCGTTTCGAGCGAAAGCCGTTTCTCGACCCTTCGACAAGGCTCAGGAAAGACTTTGCTCGAAACGAACGGAGACAGGTTGCGTGATGGCGCCGTTCAGGCCACCTGCCGCCCAAAGTCCGACGAGGCATGTCGCAGGCTGGCGAGCTTGCCCTCGACGCTTACGAAGCCGCGTTCCAGCTGGTCGATTTCCGACGCCACGACTTCGGTATCCTGGCGGATCGCTGAAATGGTGGTCGACATCGAATCGGCGGCCAGCGCGGTTTCATCGACCGCGGCGGTAATCATGGTGACGGTCTGCGCCTGCGCATCCATAGCGTGACGGATACGTTCCGCGCTGGCTTTCACCTCGCCCACCGTGTCGCGGATACGTTCGTTGGTTTCCACCGACTGGCGGGTCGATGCCTGAATGTCGGCGATCTTGCCGGCGATCTCGTCGGTGGCGCGGGCGGTCTGGTTGGCCAGGCTCTTCACTTCCTGCGCAACGACGGCGAAACCGCGGCCGGCATCGCCTGCGCGGGCGGCCTCGATCGTGGCGTTGAGCGCCAGCAGGTTGGTCTGCCCGGCAATGTCGCGGATCAGGCCCAGGATCGATTCGATCGACTTGGCATGGTCGGATAGGGTGGAAGACATGGAGACGGCATCGCTCGACTGGGCCGACGCGCGCTGGGCGACTTCGGCCGCGCTTTCAACTTCGGTGCGGGCGTCCTCGATCGCGCGGATCAGGCCGGCCGACGTGCGGGCGGCTTCGCGCATGGCCAGCGCGGATTGTTCGGCGGCGGCGGCGACTTCGGACGCCTTGCCCAGCATCCCGCGCGTGGCGGCGGACGCATCCTTGGCCTGTTCGCGCAGTGATTCGCCCAGTTTCGACGCGCCGTCGATTTCGCCCACGATCCGCTGCTCGAACAACGTGCCGTAACGCTGACGCTCGGCGCGCTGCGCTTCGGCCTGGTCGGTGGCCAGCACATTGCTCATAAACCCTGAATCGATCATCGCGACCTGCAACATCATGCGCAGCAGCCGGCGGCAGCGCGCCGCGTCATCATGACAGCGTTCCCAGATGATGTCGGTGACCCGCTCATTGGCGGCGGCGACCGCGTTCAAAACCGCGCGCACCGATACGTCATGCTTGCGGGCGTGGCGCACGCAGTCGGATGCCGACCGCGCCCAGCGTCCTTCGGCAAAATGCATCAATTTTTCGCGGACATAGGTGTCGGCCTCGCGCTCGATCCGGGCGATGACGGCGCTGCCCAACCGGTCCTTAAGCCCGGTTTCGCCCATATAGCTGGCAAAGAAGGCCGCACCGACACTGGCTAGATCATCGCCGATCAATTCGCCCACCTCGCGTGCGGCGCGGGCGATGTCGCCGGTGGAATCGACGTCCGCCAGAAAATCCGATGAGGCGGTGGCGAAAGAAAGATTGGACGGCATGAAGGAACGGTCCCTGCTGATGACGTGATCGGTGCGTGTCCGTCCTTTTAGCGCGCGTTGGTTAACCACTTCTTATGCCTGACGCCCCCGCCTGTCCAAAGGGGCAGGTGCAATCTACCGCGCTCCGCTTCTTGCCCTCTTGGCGTATCGCTCTTAAGGGGGGCGGACTCAGGGACAAGTATCTAAGGACTAGGGTAGACATGGCGCGTTCCAACAGCCGGCCGCTCTCGCCGCATTTGACGATCTGGAAATGGGGCCCGGCCATGGCCGTCTCCATCATGCACCGCGTGACAGGCAATGGCCTGGCGACCGCCGGCGCGCTCGGCCTCATCTGGTGGCTGATGGCCGCCGCGACCGGGCCGGAAGCCTATGCGACCTTCGTCACATGCGCGACCTCGCCGATCGGCTATCTGGTGATGATCGGCCTCACCTGGTTCTTCTTCCAGCATCTTATCTCTGGCCTGCGGCATTTCGTGCTCGACATGGGCGCGGGTTATGAGCTGGCGAAGAACAAGAGCTGGTCGATCGCGACCTTCATCCTCTCGCTGCTCGTGACCGGCCTTGTCTGGCTCTATATCTTCGGAAAGGCCTTCTGATGGGCAACGGTACTGGTATCGGTCGCGTCCGCGGCCTGGGCTCGGCCAAGCAGGGCGCGCATCACTGGCTGGTGCAACGCTACACTGCCGTCGCTAATCTGCTGCTGACGCTGTGGCTGCTGTTCAGCCTGCTCAGCCTGCCCGGCCTGGATTATGAAAGCGTCGTCGGCTGGATCGCCAACCCCGTGGTCGCCGTGCCGCTGATGCTGATGGTCGTCAGCATCTTCATGCACCTTCGTCTGGGTATGCAGGTGATGCTGGAGGATTATGTCCATGACAAGGGCCTGGCCTTCTTCTCCATGCTCGTGCTCAATTTCTATGCCTTTGGCGGCGCGGCCGCAGGCGTTTTCGCGATCGCCAAGATCGCCTTCATCGGGGTCGTCAAGCCATGACCGAAGCCTATAAGATTATCGACCACACTTACGACACGGTCGTCGTGGGCGCGGGCGGCTCCGGCCTGCGCGCGACCATGGGCAGCGCCGAAGCAGGCCTCAAGACCGCCTGCATCACCAAATTATTCCCCACCCGGTCGCACACCGTCGCGGCGCAGGGCGGCATCGCAGCCAGCCTTGGCAACAACTCGCCCGACCACTGGACCTGGCATATGTACGACACCGTCAAGGGGTCGGACTGGCTGGGCGACCAGGACGCGATCGAATATATGGTGCGCGAAGCGCCCGCCGCCGTGATCGAGCTGGAACATGCCGGCGTGCCGTTCAGCCGTAACGAGGACGGGACGATCTATCAGCGGCCCTTTGGCGGCCATATGCAGAATATGGGCGCTGGCCCGCCGGTGCAGCGCACCTGCGCGGCGGCCGACCGTACCGGCCACGCCATGCTGCACGCGCTTTATCAGCAGTCGCTGAAGTATGACGCGGACTTCTACATCGAATATTTCGCCATCGACCTCATCATGGAAAATGGCGAATGTCGCGGCGTGATCGCCATCTGCATGGAAGACGGGTCGATCCATCGTTTCCGCGCCCACGCGGTCGTGCTAGCGACGGGCGGCTATGGCCGCGCCTATTTCTCCGCCACCTCGGCGCATAGCTGCACCGGCGACGGCGGCGGCATGGTGCTGCGCGCAGGGCTTCCGCTCCAGGATCTGGAATTCGTGCAATTCCACCCGACCGGCATCTATGGCGCAGGCGTGCTCATCACCGAAGGCGCGCGCGGCGAGGGCGGCTATCTCACCAATTCCGAAGGCGAGCGTTTCATGGAACGCTATGCCCCCTCGGCCAAGGATCTGGCGTCGCGCGACGTCGTCTCCCGATCGATGGCGCTGGAAATGCGCGAAGGGCGTGGTGTTGGCGAGCATAAGGATCATATCTTCCTGCACCTCGACCATATCGATCCCAAGGTGCTGGCCGAACGCCTGCCCGGCATCACCGAAAGCGGCAAGATTTTCGCGGGCGTGGACCTTACCCGCCAGCCGCTGCCGGTGACGCCGACTGTCCACTATAATATGGGCGGCATCCCCTGTAACTATCATGGCCAGGTCGTGACCAAGGTAGGCGACGATCCCGAAGTGATCGTGCCCGGCCTGTTCGCGGTCGGCGAAGCGGCCTGCGTGTCGGTTCATGGCGCGAACCGCCTCGGCTCCAACAGCCTCATCGACCTTGTCGTGTTCGGCCGCGCCACCGGCCTGTTCCTCAAGGACAATCTCAAGCCCAATGCGCCGCACAAGGCTTTGCCGGCCGACTCGGCGGACCTGGCGCTCTCGCGTCTCGATCATTACCGCAATGCCAAGGGCAGCACGCCGACGGCGGACATACGCCTCGACATGCAGCGCACCATGCAGAAGCACGCGGCGGTGTTCCGCGACAGCGCGCTCCTGTCCGAAGGCGTCAGCCAGATGCAGGCGGTCAACAAGCGGCTCCAGGACGTGAAGGTTTCGGATCGCTCGCTGATCTGGAACACCGACCTCATCGAAACGCTGGAACTCGACAATCTGGTCAGTCAGGCGATCTGCACGATCGAGAGCGCCGACGCGCGCAAGGAATCTCGCGGCGCCCACGCGCATGAGGATTTCCCGAACCGCGACGATGAAAACTGGATGAAGCACACGGTCAGCTGGTTCGACGGCTGGGGCGGTTCGGGCGGCAAGGTGACGCTCGATTACCGGCCGGTCCACGACTATACGATGACCGACGAAGCGGAATATGTGAAGCCCAAGGCACGGGTGTATTAATGTCGGAAGGCGAACTGTTCAGCCGACTGACGCAGTTCGCCGACAATGCGATAGCGAAGCTCAAAGTTAGCAGCGCACTCAGCTCTGCGCTTTGGTTGTGTGCATTTGTATTGCCATTTTCGTTCTTCGGAATTTGGTTATTTGACGGGTATGTCGAGGTTTGTTTTCTAACTCTTATGTTTTTGGCCGTTGGAAATTTCGTCGTCAATAATCTTTATTTTACCTTTACTGACCCCGACAAGCTGCGATCTGAAGAGTATGAATTGCGGCGTCTCGCGCTTGGGTTGATCGAGGAAAAAGGAGGAACGATTCCAGTCTCCGAGTCTTCAGTGGAGGTGATTGCTAACGCTGAGTATCGGCCGCTGTGCAAATCTACGGATAGTTCTGATCAATGAGTGTTTGGTCATACATTATTGTCTTCAACGACAAGGTATCCCCGCGCGCCGGTGTACAGGAATTTCTGGATGAAATTCCCGAGGTGACCTATTGGTACGCATGTTTGCCGAATTGTATTTTTGCTGCCAGTTCGCTCACTGCTGGAGGGTTGGCAGAGAAAATCAAAAAAAAGTTCGGGACAAGCGCTGGACAGAGATTTTTGGTTTCTGAGATTGCCGACGACAAGCAAGGATGGCTGCCCAAACAGGCGTGGCAATTACTGAACCATCCTGCAAACCCAACACTGCCGAAAACTTAGTTGCGAAACGGCAACAACCCCTCATACACATCCAGCCCTGGCTTCCCCGCCACCGCTACGCCTCGTCGTAGCAGAAACATATGCCGCACAATCTCCGCCTGCTGCTCGATCCCGTAGCGCGCGAACGGCCGCCCCGGCACCACATCATAGCCATAGCGGCAAAAGGGGTGCCGCATCAGCGGCAGCCACCACTTGCCCGACCGCTGGGCCTGCCACACATGCGTCATCTCGTGAATGAAATGCCCCTGCAAATGCAGCGGCCCCTCGCAAAAATCTGCGCAGAACAAGCCGCCGTCGGGGTGAAACCACAGGTCGCCATCCGGGGCCATCGTCACCCCCTTGGGCTGCAACGGCCACCATTTGCGCTCATGCACCCTGACCCGGCCATAATCGATCGCCGAGCCGAACACGCCCCGCGCCAGCGCGATCTCCTGCGGCGTCAGCGCGCGGCTACTCAATGACCTTCATGCCCTTCCGGCTTCGCCACCGCGGCACCCGCCGCCTCCGGCTTGCGGATCACGGCATCGACGAGCAGCCGGTCGCCATTGCCCATCAGGAAAGTGAGCTGCATCTTGCCCCGGCTGATCGCGGTATCATTGACGCCCCACAGCATCAGATGCTTGCCGCCCGGCGCAAAGGCGACCTTAGCCTTGGGCGGCACATCGACCCGATCGACCGCCTGCATCGTCATCATCCCGTCCTTGTCGATGCTTTCATGCATCTCGACCTTGAGCGCATAGTCGGTCAGCACGCCGCGCAGTTGCGTGCCAGCGTCACCACCATGGATGACGAAATAGCCGGCCGACGGCGTGTCCTTGTTCGGCGACAGCCGCACCCAGGCCTGGTCGATATAGCTGGGCGCGGGATCACCGCAGGCGCTCAGCAGCATCGGTGCGGCAAGGGCGAAGAGGATAAGGGGCGCGCGCATTGGATGCTCCATGACTGTCTCGTTTCCGGTCGGTAGCATAGGTAATCGCCACAACTTCTTGTGCCAAGCGAAAGCGCGCCTATATCCCACCTGCAAACCGGCCTTGCCTTGGCGCTTTCGTGAGGTATGGGGCCATCAACCGCTGAATGAAATTTGGGGTTCAAAGAGGACACAATGGCAAAAGTAATCGGTATCGATCTGGGCACCACCAACAGCTGCATCGCCGTCATGGACGGTGGCAAGCCCAAGGTCATCGAAAATGCGGAAGGGGCGCGCACGACCCCTTCGATCGTCGCCTTCGCCAAGGATGGCGAGCGCCTGATCGGCCAGCCGGCCAAGCGCCAGGCGGTTACCAACGGCGACAACACGATTTTCGCGGTCAAGCGCCTGATCGGCCGCCGCTTCGACGATCCCATGACCAAGAAGGACATGGAACTCGTCCCCTATGACATTGCCAAGGGTCCAAACGGCGACGCTTGGGTCAAGGCCGGTGGTCAGGATTACAGCCCGTCGCAGATCAGCGCGTTCATTCTGCAAAAAATGAAGGAAACCGCCGAAGCCTATCTGGGCGAAACGGTTACGCAGGCGGTCATCACCGTGCCTGCTTACTTCAACGATGCCCAGCGTCAGGCGACCAAGGACGCCGGCCAAATCGCTGGTCTCGAAGTGTTGCGCATCATTAACGAGCCTACCGCGGCGGCGCTCGCCTATGGCCTCGACAAGCAGGATGGCAAGACGATCGCGGTCTATGACCTTGGCGGCGGCACGTTCGACATCTCCATCCTGGAGATTGGCGACGGCGTGTTCGAAGTGAAGTCGACCAATGGCGACACCTTCCTGGGCGGCGAAGATTTCGATGCCAAGGTCGTGCAGTTCCTGGCCGACGACTTCAAGAAGACCGAGAGCATTGACCTCACCAAGGACAAGCTGGCGCTCCAGCGTCTGAAGGAAGCCGCTGAAAAGGCGAAGATAGAGCTGTCCTCGGCCCAGTCGACCGAAGTCAACCTGCCCTTCATCACTGCTGACCAGAACGGTCCCAAGCATCTGGTGAAGACGATCACCCGCGCGGATCTGGAGCGTCTGGTCGCCGACCTCATCAAGCGGACGATGGAACCCTGCAAGAAGGCGATGGCTGATGCGGGTGTTTCGGCGAGCGAGATCAGCGAAGTCGTCCTCGTCGGTGGCATGACCCGCATGCCCAAGGTGCGCGACGCCGTGAAGGAATTTTTCGGCAAGGAACCGCATACCGGCGTAAACCCGGACGAAGTCGTCGCCATGGGCGCGGCGATCCAGGCGGGCGTGTTGCAGGGCGACGTCAAGGACGTGCTGCTTCTCGACGTGACGCCGCTGTCGCTGGGTATCGAAACGCTGGGTGGCGTGTTCACCCGCATGATCGATCGTAACACGACGATCCCGGCCAAGAAGTCGCAGGTCTATTCGACTGCCGACGACAATCAGCAGGCGGTGACGATCCGCGTGTTCCAAGGCGAGCGTGAAATGGCGGCGGACAACAAGATCCTGGGCCAGTTCGACCTACTCGGCATCCCGCCAGCCCCGCGCGGCGTGCCGCAGATCGAGGTCACCTTCGACATCGACGCCAACGGTCTGGTCAACGTGTCCGCCAAGGACAAGGGCACCGGCAAGGAGCAGCAAATCCGCATTCAGGCGTCGGGTGGTCTTAGCGACGCTGACATCGACCAGATGGTCAAGGATGCCGAACGATTCGCCGAGGACGACAAGAAGCGTCGTGAGGCGGCCGAGGCAAAGAATAACGCCGAAAGTTTGGTCCACACGACCGAAGCGCAACTGGCCGAACATGGTGACAAGGTCGATGCGAGCCTGAAGGGCGAGATCGAAACCGCGATCGCCGACACCAAGGCCGCGATCGAAGGCGGCGAGCCTGAAGCGATGAAGGCCAAGGCGCAGGAACTCGCCACCGTCGCCATGAAGCTCGGCCAGGCGATCTACGAGAAGGAGCAGGCTTCGGCCGCCGCTCCGGGTGCGGACGCGCCCAAGGCCGACGACGATGTCGTCGACGCCGAATTTTCGGAAGTCGACGAAAACAACAAGGCATAATCTATGCCCATCGCCCGTCATTCCGGTACGGATCGGACTGACGGGCGAAGCGGGCGGGGGCCTCTATGACGACCGAAATCGACTATTATTCACTGCTCGAAGTCGAGCGCACGGCGGACGGCGGCGCCATCAAGAGCGCCTATCGCAAGATGGCGATGAAATATCACCCGGACAAAACCGGGGGATGCGCCGACAGTGAAGCCAAGTTCAAGGCTGTTTCCGAAGCCTATGACTGCCTGAAAGACCCGCAGAAGCGCGCCGCTTATGACCGCTTCGGTCATGCGGCCTACACGCAGCAGCAAGGCGGCGGTGGCGGCGGTTTTCATGGCGGCGGCGCAGGTGGCTTTTCCGACCTGGGCGATATTTTCGAAACCATCTTCGGCCAGTCCGGTTTTGGCGGACAGGGTGGCGGTCGCCAAGCCAACCGGCGCGGCGCTGATTTGCGCTACGATCTGGAGATCACGCTCGACGAAGCCTATCATGGCAAGAAAACGCAGATCGAGGTTGAGGTATCCACGGCCTGCGATAGCTGCGAAGGGTCGGGCGCGCAGCCTGGCACCGGGGTCAAGACCTGCGCCACGTGCAAAGGCCATGGCCAAGTCCGCGCGCAGCAAGGCTTTTTCGTGGTCGAACGCACCTGTCCGTCCTGTCATGGCGCAGGCCAGGTGATCGAAAGTCCGTGCCGTTCGTGCCGCGGCGAAGGGCGGGTGGACAAGCCCAAGAGCCTGTCGGTCAACATCCCGGCCGGCGTGGACGAAGGCACCCGTATCCGCCTGTCGGGCGAGGGCGAGGCCGGTGCCCGCGGTGCGCCGGCGGGCGACCTCTACATCTTCCTTCATGTAAAGCGGCATTCGCTATTCGAACGCGACGGCACGACCCTGTTCTGCCGCTATCCGGTCAGCTTTACCACGGCGGCGCTCGGCGGATCGATTGAAGTGCCGGGTCTTGACGGCAACCGGCATGAGATCAAAATCCCGGTCGGCATCCAGTCGGGCAAGCAAATTCGCCAGCGGGGCGGCGGTATGCCCGTCCTCAACGGTCGCGGCCATGGCGACCTGGTCGTCCAGATCGACGTTGAAACCCCGACCCGCCTGACCGCCAAGCAGAAGGAACTGCTCGAAGCCTTCCGCGAAACGGAAACGGGCGAGGAATGTCCGCAGGTCAGCGGCTTCTTCTCCAAGCTCAAGGATTTGTGGGCGGATTAAATCGGTCCAATCCAAACCCCCGTTCGTTTCGAGCGCAGTCGAGAAACGGGAAGCACGGCGTTGGAGCCTGATGACATTGAGGTGACCCATCCCCGTTCGTGCTGAGTAGGGGCTGAGCGAAGTCGAAGGCCCGTATCGAAGCATCATGCGTAGCGCGCGATCCTTCGATACGCCATTTCGACTTCGCTCAATGGCTACTCAGGACGAACGGATCAAAGTAAGGTCATCATATTTTAGCCGCTTCTCGACTGCGCTCGAAGCGAACGGATCATATACCGGTGGCCCGCGCCCGCCGCGCCCACCAGTAGAAGGGCAGGCCCGCCGCCATTAGCAGGATGCTGGACCCGCTGGCCACCAGTCCCGCGCCCCACAGCGTCCACAGCGCATAGCCCAATCCGATCGCCGCTGCCGGCACCACTAGCCGGAACCGCAAACTCGCCAGCGCGCACCCGACATAGAGCCACAAGGTCGCCGAGGTCGCCAGCAGCGCCATGGCCGTGAATAGCGCCACCAGCCCCTGCAAACTATTGGCGACCAGCAACAGGCTGGCCAATATCGTCGAAAGGACTAGCCCGCGCACCGGCGTCCCCTTCGCATTGGTCGCCGCCAGCCAGCGCGGCAATTCGCCCGCACGCGCCATCGCCAGCGGCACTTCCCCCTGCAACAATGTCCAGCCGTTGAGCGCGCCGAGGCAACTCACCACCACGAAGATCGCGATATAGCGGGCGGGTCCGGACGACCAATAATGGCTGACGAACGCGCCGAAGGGCGAACCGGTCTGGGTTTCCGCGGCGGGCAGGGTGAGCGCAATACCCGAACAGACCAGCAGATAGATCAGCCCCGTTGCCGCGGTGCCGATCAGCGTTGCGCGCGGAATGGTGCGCGCGGGATCGCGCACCTTGTCGGCGGCGACGCTGGCGGATTCGAAGCCCAGAAGCGCCCATAATGTCAGCGCGGCCGACGCGGTGATCCCCGCGCCGGTCAGGCCCTGTGCGGGGAAGGGGGCAACCTGCGCCTCGCCGCTGCCCAGGATCAGCACCAGCAGCACCATGACCACGGCAATCGGGATCAGCTTGATGCAGGTGGTGGCGATCTGCGTCATCCCCGCCGCCCGCGCGCCGATCAGGTTGACGCCGGTCATCGCCCAGAGAAAGCCGATCGCGCAGAGCGCACCCGCCCCCGGCGCGGCCAGCGCGGGCAGCACGCTGCTCAAATTCGCGGTCGCCGCCACCGCGATGGTGACGTTGGTGATGATGATCGACAGCCAGTATATCCAGCCAATCGCAAAGCCCGCCAGCGGCCCATAGGCCCGCGCGATCATCTGAGACGCACTGGCGTCAGGCAGCGCGACAGTCAGCCGGGCAATGACGAACGCCAGCACCAGCGACCCGGCGATGGTGAACACCCACCCCGCCACCGCATCCCAGCCGAACGGCGCCAGCGCCGCGGGCAGCAGGAATACGCCCGATCCGATCATATTGCCCATGACCAGCGCGATGCACGCGGCCAGGCCGAGGGTTCGGGCGGATGAGGGCGAAGGTGCGGCGATGTCGGGGGCTGGCATGGGCGGATGCTAACCGGGGCGGGGGCGGATGGCTAGGGATCGTTGTGGTACGAGGGGCGGGGGTGAATGGCTTACTGCCATTCCGCTTTGTGCGAGACTTCAAGTGAAAGGCGACGTAAAAAACGTCACCCCAGCGAAGGCTGGGGTCTCAGGCGATGACGCGATGCGGTTGAGTAAGTGCCAGGCCGAACCGCCGCGTGCCACGCATGAGACCCCAGCATTCGCTGGGGTGACGATAGTGGGGCAGCGGCTAGCCGGTCATGTAACCTAACTACTGAACGTCCGCTACGCCGACTTACGCTCACTGCAATCGCCCTGACCCGCATTGCATTTGCGAAAGCACCCGCGGCAGCCCAGATAACCCTCGATGCTGCAACGCAGCAAATCCAATCAATCGAGGCTCTCTGATGTTTTCCCTGTTGTCGCTCTATTTCGCCTATCGCCGTGATGTCGTCACCGCCGAACGCTATATCGCTGGCCTTGCCAAGGCGCAGGCTCCAGTCACGGACAACGTGACGCCGACGCCGGTCGAGGAACAGCTGCCCCTCGCGGCCTGACGCAAAAAGGGCGACCCATGGGCCGCCCTTCTTTCGCATGACGCGGGGTCGCCGGGTCAGGCGGCCAGGAACATGTCGGGATCGAGCGCCATCAGCGCATCGGCGCCGCCCTCTATTTTGCGGCGCAGTGATCCCGCGTCAGGCATGATCCGTTCCGCATAGAAGCGCGCCGTGACCAGCTTGGCCTCCAGGAACCTGGCGTCGCCTTCGCCCTCTTCCAGCAGCGTCACCGCCGCCTTGCTCATGCGCAGCCACATCAGGCCGGTCGCAACGATCCCCATGATGTGCATATAATGATGCGCGCCGGCCCCGGCATGGTCGGGGTTCTTCATCGCGTTCTGCATCAGCCACATGGTCGCCGCGCCCAACTGGGCGCTCGCCTTTTCCAGCGCCTCGGCAAAACCGCTCAGCTTCTCATGCCCCTTGGCGTCGGCCACTTCGTCCGCCACGATCTTCAGGAAGGCCTGGAGCGCCCGCCCGCCGTTCATCGGCAGCTTGCGACCGACCAGATCCATCGCCTGCACGCCATTGGTGCCTTCGTAAATCTGGGCGATGCGGGCGTCGCGCACATACTGCTCCACGCCATTTTCCCAGATATAGCCATGACCGCCAAACACCTGCTGGCAGGCGACCGCCACGTCGAAGCCCTTGTCAGTGCCGTATCCCTTGATGACCGGGGTCAGCAGGCTGATGAGGTCGTCAGCGGTCTGGCGCTCTTCTTCCGTGGCGGCATGATGCGAGAGGTCCACCTGCAACGCGCCCCACAGGATGAAGGCGCGCAGGCCTTCGGTGATCGCTTTGGCCTCCATCAGCATTCGGCGCACGTCGGGATGGACGAACAGCGTGTCGGCCTTCTCGTGCGGTTCCTTGGGGCCAGTCAGCGCGCGGCCCTGGCGGCGATCGCGGGCATAATGAACGGCGTTCTGGAACGCGATTTCCGCCTGGCCCAGCCCCTGGAGGCCAACGCCCAGCCGCGCCGCGTTCATCATGATGAACATCGCGGCCAGGCCCTTATTCTCCTCGCCCACGATCCATCCGGTCGCGCCGTCATAATTCATGACGCAGGTCGCGTTGCCGTGAATGCCCATCTTATGCTCGATCGATCCGCACGACACCGCGTTGCGATCCCCCACTGACCCGTCGTCGCCGACGAAGGACTTGGGCACGACGAACAGCGAAATCCCCTTGCTGCCTTCGGGCGCGTCGGGCGTCTTGGCCAGCACCAGATGGATGATATTCTCCGACAGGTCATGCTCGCCCGCCGAAATGAAGATTTTGGTGCCGGTGATTGCGTAGCTGCCGTCCGCCTGCGGCACCGCCTTGCTCTTGATAAGGCCCAGGTCCGTGCCGCAATGCGGTTCGGTCAGGTTCATCGTGCCGGTCCATTCGCCCGACACCATCTTGGGAATGTAGCGCTGCTGCAATTCGGCGCTGCCCTTGGCGATCAGCGCCGCGACCGCACCAGCGGTCAGGCCATGATACATTTCGAACGCCTGGTTGGCCGACAGCACATATTCGTCCACCGCCGTCGCCACCACGCTTGGCAGGCCCTGGCCGCCAAATTCCGCCGGGCCGTGGATCGTCGTCCATCCGCCCGCGACGAACTGGTCGAACGCCGCCTTGAAGCCGGTCGGCGTCGTCACGCTGCCATCGGGATGCCGGGTGCAGCCTTCCTTGTCGCCCACCGCGTTCAGCGGAAACAACACTTCCGCCGCCATCTTGCCGCCTTCGGTCAGGATCGCGTCGACCAGGTCGGGGGTGGCGTTTTCAAAGCCGGGCAAATTAGCGTAGCGGTCCAGCCCGACCACATGGTCCAGCACGAAACGGGTGTCGCGAACGGGGGCGGCATAGCTCGGCATGGTCTTCTCCTGCGATATTTTTATGGGTAGGGGGATTAACGCTGTTCGATGGTCGCGACGAAGGCGTCCAGTTCGGCAATGGCGGCGTCGATATCCTCCTTCTGCCGGGTCAGGAGGTCGATGCGCGCCTTGCATTTGTCCACGGTAACGCGGCGTTGCGCCTCATGCTCCTCGTCGGCATCATACAGATCGATCATCTCGCGAATTTCGACCAGGCTGAAGCCCACGCGTTTGCCGCGCAATATCCAGGCAAGCCGGGCCCGGTCGCGCCGCGAATAGATTCGGGAAAGGCCCTGCCGTTCCGGCGAAATCAGCCCCTCATCCTCATAAAAGCGCAGCGCGCGTGCGGTCACACCGAACTCTTCCGACAGGTCGGTGATGCTATAGCTCTGCCGTTCGCTATGGTCGGGCAGTTCGATGCCCGCGATGCTGCTGCGCGTATTCATAAAGCCCGACATAATGCAGCTTTACGTTTACGTCAAGGTGAGTGGTGGCGTGGCTTGGACCTTTTGACCGGGTGACAGACCGGTCCATCGCCGCTAGGGAAGCGGCATGTTGGGGGCGATCAGACAATCGGAGCGTGCGCGCGGGCTGTTGGCCGCGCTGGCGCTGCTCGTCCTCGCGATCCAGTTGCTCGCCCCGACCGGCTTCATGCCGGTGCGCACGGACACGGGCGTGATCGTCACCCTCTGCACCGGGCAAGGGGCGGTCAATGTCGTCGTCCCGCGGGGAGACGCGCCGGGCAAACATGGCCAGTCGGACGATGGCATGACCGGCCAGCAGCATTGCCCCTTCGCCGCCTCGGTCCAACCGGTCGTGCCGCCGCTGGTGGCCGCCGACCTGCCGCTGCCCGCCTGGCAACTGGCGTTCGGCCCGATCGCCTTCGCGCTCAAAACCGGCGTCATCGCCCGCCTCGCCGCGCCCCCGCCGCCTTCATCGGGGCCGCCCACGACTGTCTGATCCTTGCACGCGCTCCTGTCAGGATGACAGGTTCCCGCATCGGCGGGAACATAGAGCGCGTCTGACCTGATCGCCGCCCGCGCGCGCGCAGATCACGACTCTCCTGTGTTCAGAAAGCTATTCCATGCGTCCCATCCACGCCGCGCGCAGCCTGCCGCTGTACGCCCTCGTCCTTGCCCTGTCCGCCACCCCCGCCATTGCCGAGGACGCCGAGCAGAGCGCCATCATCGTCACCGCCAGTCCCGTCATCGAAGCCGCCGCCGCCCGCGTCCAGCGCACGCCCGGCGGCGTCGATGTCGTCGCGGCGGACGAGTTTGAAGACAAACTCGCCGTCTCGCTGCGCGATGCGCTCGCCTTTTCGCCCGGCGTCTATACGCAGCCCCGCTTCGGGCAGGAGGTGCGGATATCGATACGCGGATCGGGCCTCTCGCGCGGCTTCCACATGCGCGGCCTGACCCTGTTGCAGGATGGCATTCCGATCAACCTGGCCGACGATAATGGCGATTTCCAGGAACTGGACCCGCAGGTCTTCCAGCATATCGAAGTCTATCGCGGCGGCAATGCGCTGCGCTATGGGGGATCGACGCTGGGCGGCGCGATCAACGCCGTGACGCCGACCGGCCGCAGCACGCCGGGCGTGGAGATGCGCATCGATGGCGGCAGCTTCGACACGCTGCGCGGCAAGATCGCCTATGGCTATGCCGACGATCATGGCGACGCCTATGCGGCGATCACCGCCGACCGCTCCGACAGCGACCGCGCCCATGGCGACCGCAAGGCGCTGCGCTTCAACGGCAATATCGGTGTGAAGCTGAGCGACCGGATCGAAACCAGATTCTATGTCAGCGCCCAGACGATCCGCCAGAAACTGGCCGGATCGCTCAGCGAAAAGGATGCGCGCAACAATCCGGCGAAGGGCAATTTTGTCGGCGATCAGGCGCGCGATATCGATTCGTTCCGGCTCCAGAACCGCACCACCATCGATCTGGGGCAGGGCAGCCTGGCCTTTGGTCTGTTCTACAACGCCAAGCAGCTGTTCCACCCGATCTTCCAGGTGATCGACCAGAAGTCGGAGGACCGCGGCGTCTTCGCCAGCCTCGATCTTGCGGGCGATCTCGGCGGTATGCCTGTCGAACTGACGCTGGGCAGTCAGGCCCGGTTCGGCGAAGTGCAGGCGCGCCAATTCGTCAATATCGGCGGACGCAGCGGCGCGATCACCGCCAATGTCCGGCAAAAGGCGCAGACGATCAACAGCTATGGCGAAGCGCGGATCGCGCCGGTGGCCCATCTCTGGCTGATCGCCGGCGGCCTCTACAGTCATGGCGAGCGCTCCATCGCCAACCGGTTCGTCCCCGCCCGCAGCGGCGACGCCGATTTCGACGCCTTCGCGCCCAAGATCGGCCTGCTCTATCAACCTTTGGAGGCCGTGCAGGTCTATGCCAATTACAGCCGGTCGGTCGAAATGCCCGGCTTTAGCGAACTCAGCCAGACGCCGGCGGGCGGGCTTCCCGGCTTCACCCCGGTCGGCCTGCAAAAGGCGTGGACGGCCGAAGTCGGCACCCGCGGCCGGATCGGCATCGTCGGCTGGGACGTCAGCCTCTACCGCGCCGACATAAGGGGCGAGATGCTGCAATATAGCGTCTTGCCCGGCACCATTCCCGCCGCCACCTTCAATGCCGACCGCACCCGGCATCAGGGGCTGGAGGCCGGGTTGGACCTGACCCTGACGCCCTGGGCGACGCTGCGGCAGGTCTATCAATATAGCGACTTCCGTTTCCGCGACGACATCCAGTTCGGCGACAATCGCTTGCCGGTGATCCCGCGCCATTTCTATCGCGCGGAACTGAAGCTGGGCATGGACCGCCTGTCGATCTCGCCCGCGGTCGAATGGCTGCCGCAGGGTGCTTGGGTCGATTACGCAAATACGAAGCGCGTAGGCGGCTATGCGATGCTGAACCTGAACGCGCAGGCGCAGTTGCGCGACGGCGTCACCCTGTTCCTCGACGCCCGCAACCTGACGAAGAAGCGTGCGATCGGCGATATCAGCGCGCTCGTCCGCTACACGCCGGACAATGCCTCCACCGCCGCCGACGAGGGCAGCGTTGCCTTCTATCCTATCGAACGCCGCGCATTCTATGCCGGCGTCCGTGCGCGTTTCTGACGGAGACAGGACCATGGAAGACGGGGCCTTCTATCGGGCGATGTGGCGCTGGCATTTCTATGCCGGCCTCCTCGTCCTGCCGATCCTGGCGCTGATGGCGGTGACCGGCGCGCTCTATCTCTACAAGCCGGAAGTGGAGACAGCGCTTTATCCGGTGCGGATCGCCGCGCCGCCGGACGCGCGGCCCCTGCCGCCATCGGCAATCATTTCGATAACGCAACGAATATCGCATGATCCGGTTACCCAACTGCTGATTCCGGCCAGTCGGACGGAAAGCTGGCGGGTGACGACGAAGGCCGAAAATGGCTCAACAACTGTCCAACTCGTTGACGCATTTCGCGGCCGCGTTTTGGGCGCGATCCACGGTGGCGGGGTCATGAAGACGATCAAGGATCTGCACAGCCTGGCGCTCACCGGCCCGATCGGCAACCGGCTGGTGGAGGTCGTCGCGGGCTGGGCGATCATCCTGTGCATCACCGGCCTCTATCTACGCTGGCCCCGCCGCGGCCAGCCTGCCCTGGCGATCCGGGGCAGGGCAGGGGGTCGGCTGTTCTGGCGCGACCTGCATGGCACACTGGGCTTCCTGTCGGCAGGCGTCATCCTGTTCCTGGCCGTGACCGGCATGCCTTGGACCGAAATCTGGGGTGGGGGATTGCGCGCGGTCGTCGCCGCCAACGACTGGGGCCGACCCAAGATGGCGGTGATCCCCTGGACCGCCCCGGCGAATGATGCGCTCCCCTGGACCCTGCGCGAAGGCGGCGGCCGGGCGGGGGCGCCGGGCGACATCGGCGTCGATGCCGTCGCGCGGATCGCCACGCAGCGCGGCCTACGCCACGGCTACCAAATCATCCTGCCGTCCACCCCCGGCGCCCCCTATCTGGTGGCAAGCCTGATCCAGCGCGCCTATGACGCCCGTGCCCTCACCATCGACGCAGCTAGTGGCGCGGTGGTGCAGGATATCGACTGGCGCATGTTCGGTCCCGGCGCGAAAGCGGTCGAATGGGGCATCGCCACCCATCAGGGCCAGCAATATGGGGAGGTCAACCGGCTGCTGATGCTGGCGGGCTGCCTTTGCCTGCTGGCGCTATGCGTCACCGCGCCGATCCTGTGGTGGAAGCGGCGCAAGCATGGCCGGCTGCACCCGCCGCCCGCTTCCACGCCCGCCGCCCGGCGCATGGTCACCGCGCTGATGCTGGGCCTTGGCATCCTCTTCCCCCTCACGGGCCTGTCGATGCTGGCGGCGCTGGCGGGGGAAGGACTGGTCGGGCGGATACGAAGGACATAGGCACGCCATCCGTTCGGTTCGAGCTTGTCGAGAACGGCCGCACAACGGCTTCTCGACAGGCTCGAACCGAACGGAGCAATTCCATTTTGTTGCAACAGCGACTAGGGCGATCGCATGATCCGCCTGTCCGGCCTGAAACTGCCCCTCGACCATCCGGCCGAGGCGATGCCCGCCGCCATCTGCGACCGCCTGGGCCTGGAGCCGCATGAACTGCGCAGCCACAGCCTGGTGCGGCGCGGCAACGACGCCCGCCGCCGCAGCGCGATCCTGCTGGTCTATACGCTCGACGTCGATGTCGTGGACGAAGCCGCCGTACTGGCCCGCTTCGCCAACGATCATGATGTTCGGCCGACGCCCGACACCCGCTACACATTCGTCACCTATGCCCCTGACGGCTGGCAGGGCAAGCGCCCGGTCGTGATCGGCGCGGGGCCATGCGGCCTGTTCGCGGGCTTGATCCTGGCGCAGATGGGTTTCCGCCCGATCATCCTCGATCGCGGCAAGGTGGTGCGCGAACGGACCAAGGACACCTGGGGCCTGTGGCGCCGCGCCGAATTGAACCCCGACAGCAACGTCCAGTTCGGGGAGGGCGGGGCCGGCACATTCTCTGACGGCAAGCTCTATTGCCGCGTCAAAGACCCGCGTTTCCTGGGCCGCAAGGTGCTGGAGGAATTCGTCGCCGCCGGCGCGCCCGACGACATCCTCTGGGAAGCCCATCCCCATATCGGCACCTTCCGCCTCGTCACCATGGTCGAATCGATGCGCCGCCAGATCGAGGCGCTGGGCGGTGAATATCGCTGGCAGCATCGCGTCGACGATCTGGTGCTGGAGCGCACAGGCGAGGGCGAGCAGCGCCTGCGCGGCCTCGTCCTGCATGATGGCAGCGTGATCGACACCGATCATGTCGTGCTGGCCGTGGGCCACAGCGCCCGCCCGACCTTCGAAATGCTCCACGGCCGCGGCGTGCATATCGAGGCCAAGCCCTTTTCCATCGGCGTGCGCATCGAACATCCGCAAAGCTGGGTCGATCGCGCTCGCTACGGCAATTGCGCCGGCCATCCCGATCTGGGCGCAGCCTCCTACAGCCTGGCCCATCATTGCGCCAATGGCCGAACCGTTTACAGCTTCTGCATGTGTCCGGGCGGCCGGGTTGTCGCCGCCACATCGGAAGAAGGGCGCGTCGTCACCAACGGCATGAGCCAATATAGCCGCGCGGAATTCAACGCCAATTCCGGCCTCGTCGTCGGCATCGATCCGGCGCGCGACTATCCCGACGGGCCGCTGGCGGGGATCGACCTGCAACGCCATTGGGAATCCATGGCCTATGTCGCGGGCGGCTCCTCCTATTGGGCGCCCAGTCAGACGGTCGGCGACTTCCTCGCCCGTCGCCCCTCGACGCAGTTGGGCGACGTCGTGCCCTCCTACAAGCCGGGCGTGACTCCCACCGACCTGGCGCGCTGCCTGCCTGACTATGTGATCGAGGCGTTCCACGAAGCGCTGCCCGCCTTCGGCCGCCAGATCGCCCATTATGACCATCCCGACGCGGTGATGACGGGCGTGGAAACGCGCACATCCTCCCCTATCCGCATCACCCGCGGCAAGGATTTCCAAAGCCTTAATGTGACCGGCCTTTACCCCGCGGGTGAGGGCGCGGGCTATGCCGGCGGCATCCTGTCCGCCGCGATCGACGGCATCAAGGTCGCCGAAGCGGTCGCGCGCACGCTGGTCTGATATCGCGGACGGTTGCCGAAATCGGCCGCGTTCGACGGCCGACAAACATGCGTAAAGCCGCCATGACGATCAACCCGGCCGCCCGCGTCCCAATCAGCGCATATTGCCCTTCACATTATTCGATGGCCGTGGCGCCTTTGTTGGAGCGCAAAATCTTCATAAATATGGTTATGTCAGTCTCGATGATGGCGCTAGCGCAATAGCGTTAACGCCCGGTTCGCGAGCGTCGTTCGAGTGGCAGGCTGGTCGCCCGGCTACAGGCCGGCTATCCGCGACAGGTTGCACCCATAGGTCGCACGAACTGGCCGGAGAACGCTGCCACGTGGTCGGCACACAGCATCGCAATCAATCGATCGCTGCCGGACATGTTGCTGGTTTGTCTGGGAAGTTAATGGATGCCCGACAAGGACTCGAACCTTGATTGACGGAGTCAGAGTCCGCTCTCTTACCATTAGAGGATCGGGCATCAGCCAAGCGCGTGTCTCGCTTGGGAGGCCGCAGATAAGCGCGGTGTTTATTCTGGTCAAGAGGTTTCGGACGGATTTGGCCGACTTTTTGACCAGCGGTTGAACGCGCTTTTGCCCAGCAAAAGAAAACCCGCCGGACAGCATAGCGCGTCCGACGGGCATTTTCCTCTTCCCTCGCGGGATCAAGGGGCATGGGAGCCGCTCTCCATATAGGACGCCGCTCCCATGCTTTCAAAGGGGCTTATTCGCCGTCGCTCTTGAGCAGGTAATCGCCCGCGTCCGCGTCGGTGCCGTGGGTTTCACCTTCGACCGCCGCCAACGGATCATTGCCGATCGCCGCTTCAGGACCCTGTGCCAGTTCGGCCGCACGTTCCGCAGCGGCCGACTTGGGCGCTATCAGGTCCACCTGGCTGGACGCGCGCAGCGCGGCCCGCAGCGCCGCATCACGGCTGGAAGCCGCCACACGAAGCCGGTTCATGCCCGCGCCGGTGCCCGCTGGGATCAGGCGGCCGACGATGACATTTTCCTTGAGGCCAACCAGCGTGTCCTTCTTGCCCTGGACCGCCGCTTCCGTGAGGACGCGAGTGGTTTCCTGGAAGGACGCGGCAGAGATGAAGCTGCGGGTCTGCAGCGACGCCTTGGTGATGCCCAGCAACACTGGCTTGCCCGCGGCAGGCGCGAAGCCCGGCGCCAGCTTGGCGTTGATCTCGTCCATTTCCTCGCGGTCGATCTGCTCGCCCACCAACAAGGTGGTGTCGCCGGACTCGATGATCTCGACCTTCTGCAACATCTGACGAACGATCGTTTCGATGTGCTTGTCGTTGATCTTCACGCCCTGCAAGCGATAGACTTCCTGGATTTCGGCGACCAGATATTCGGCCAGCGGCTCGATGCCGAGAACTTCCAGAATGTCATGCGGATCGGGCGAACCGCCGATCAGGTTGTCGCCGCGCTTCACGAAGTCGCCTTCCTGAACGTCGATCACCTTGCTCTTGGGGATCAGATATTCGACCGGCTCGCCGCCGTCCTCAGGGTTGATCGCGATCTTACGCTTGGCCTTATAGTCCTTGAGGAACTGCACGCGGCCCGACACCTTGGCAATGATCGCATTGTCCTTGGGCTTGCGGGCTTCGAACAGTTCGGCAACGCGCGGCAGACCACCGGTGATGTCGCGGGTCTTGGCCGCTTCACGGCTGACACGCGCCAGCACGTCACCAGCCTGCACCTGGGCACCGTCGTCCACCGACAGGGTAGCCCCCACCGCCAGCATGTAGCGGGCGGCTTCGCCGGACTGGTCGTCCAGCAGGGTCAGGCGCGGGCGAAGGTCTTCCTTGGTGCGGGCGGCACCACGATGTTCCGTCACGACGCGCTGGGCGATGCCGGTGGCTTCGTCGGTCTGTTCGGTCAGCGTCTTGCTGTCGATCAGGTCGACATATTTCACGATGCCCGGCTTTTCCGTAATCACCGGCATGGTGAACGGGTCCCACTCGGCGAACCGCTCGCCCTTCTTCACGGTGTCGCCATCTGCAAACAGGATGGTGGCGCCATAAGGCAGGCGATGGGTTTCGCGCTCGCGACCTTCGCTGTCGATGATCGCGATCTCGCCGTTGCGGGCTAAGCTGAGGCGACGGCCCATCTTGTCGGTGATGGTCGGCATGTCACGCAGTTCGATCGTGCCGTCCGCCATCGATTCCAGGTTCGACGTTTCGTTGAAGTTGGCCGCGCCGCCGATGTGGAAGGTCCGCATGGTCAGCTGCGTACCCGGTTCACCGATGGACTGCGCCGCGATGACGCCAACCGCTTCGCCGATATTCACCGGCGTTCCGCGGGCGAGGTCACGGCCGTAGCATTTGCCGCACACGCCCATCTTGCTTTCGCAGATGAGGGGTGAGCGGATCTTCACGGCCTGAGTGCCGATCGCTTCGATCTTCGCGATCATCGGTTCGTCCAGCAGGGTGCCGATGGGGATGACGATGCTGCCATCCTTGCTGTCGACAATGTCCTGCGCCGTGGTACGGCCCAGGATGCGTTCGCCGAGCGACGCGATGACGGAACCGCCCTGGACGATCGCCTTCATCTCCAGCGCCTTTTCGGTGCCGCAATCTTCCTCGACGATGGTGCAATCCTGCGACACGTCGACCAGACGGCGGGTCAGGTAACCCGAGTTCGCGGTCTTGAGCGCGGTATCCGCCAGGCCCTTACGCGCGCCGTGGGTGGAGTTGAAATATTCAAGGACGGTCAGGCCTTCCTTGAAGTTCGAGATGATCGGCGTTTCGATGATCTCGCCCGACGGCTTGGCCATCAGGCCGCGCATACCGGCCAGCTGCTTCATCTGCGCCTGGCTACCACGGGCGCCGGAATGCGCCATCATGTAGATCGAGTTGATCTGCGCGAGGCGACCGGTTGCGGGGTCTTTCGGCTGGGCCTTGATCTCGTCCATCATGGCGTTCGCCACCTGGTCGCCGCAACGGCTCCACGCGTCGATCACCTTGTTGTACTTTTCCTGCTGGGTGATCAGGCCGTCCTGATATTGCTGCTCATAATCGGCCACCAGCGCCTTGGTTTCAGCGACCGTGCCTTCCTTCGAGTCAGGAATGACCATGTCGTCCTTGCCGAACGAAATGCCGGCCTGGAACGCGTGCTTGAAGCCCAGCGCCATGATGGCGTCGGCGAACAGCACCGTGTCCTTCTGGCCGGTGTGACGATAGACCTCGTCGATCACGTCGCCGACGTCCTTCTTGGTCAGCAGGCGGTTGACGACGTCGAACGGCACCTTGTGGCTCTGTGGCAGACATTCGCCCAGCAACATGCGGCCCGGCGTCGTCTCATAGCGCTTGAGGTAGCGGTTGCCCGCTTCGTCCGTCTGCGGCACGCGGCTGATGATCTTGCTGTGTAGGGTCACCGCCTTGGCGAACAGCGCCTGATGCACTTCCGACATGTCGGACAGCAACATGCCTTCACCCGGCTCGCCTTCACGCTCCATCGACAGATAATAGATGCCCAGCACCATGTCCTGCGACGGCACGATGATCGGCTTGCCATTCGCGGGCGACAGGATGTTGTTGGTCGACATCATCAGCACGCGCGCTTCCAACTGGGCTTCCAGGCTCAGCGGAACGTGGACGGCCATCTGGTCACCGTCAAAGTCGGCGTTGAAGGCGGAACAGACCAGCGGATGCAGCTGGATCGCCTTGCCTTCGATCAGCACGGGTTCGAACGCCTGGATGCCCAGACGATGGAGCGTGGGCGCGCGGTTAAGCATGACCGGATGTTCGCGGATCACCTCGTCCAGGATGTCCCAGACTTCCTTGCGCTCCTTTTCGACCCACTTCTTGGCCTGCTTGAGGGTCATGGACAGACCCTTGGCGTCCAGGCGGGCGTAGATGAACGGCTTGAACAGTTCGAGCGCCATCTTCTTGGGCAGGCCGCACTGGTGCAGCTTCAGCTCAGGACCGGTCACGATGACCGAACGACCCGAATAGTCGACGCGCTTGCCGAGCAGGTTCTGGCGGAAGCGGCCCTGCTTGCCCTTGAGCATGTCGGACAGCGACTTCAAAGGACGCTTGTTCGCGCCGGTGATGACACGGCCACGACGGCCATTGTCGAACAGGGCGTCGACGGCTTCCTGCAACATGCGCTTTTCGTTGCGGACGATGATGTCCGGCGCGCGCAGTTCCATCAGCCGCTTCAAGCGGTTGTTACGGTTGATGACGCGACGATACAGGTCGTTCAGATCCGACGTCGCGAAACGACCACCGTCCAGCGGCACCAGTGGGCGCAGTTCCGGCGGAATGACCGGCACGACGTCCAGGATCATCCATTCGGGGCGGTTGCCCGATTCCAGGAAGCTCTCGACGACCTTCAGGCGCTTGATGATCTTCTTGGGCTTGAGTTCCGACTTGGTGACGGCCAGCTCGTCCAGCAGGATCTGCTTTTCGCCTTCCAGGTCGAGGTCCATCAGCATCTGCTTGACCGCTTCCGCGCCGATGCCGGCGGAGAAGGCGTCTTCGCCATATTGGTCCTGCGCGTCGAGCAGTTCGTCTTCGTTCAACAGCTGATATTTATCGAGGCTGGTCAGACCCGGCTCGATGACGATATAGCTTTCGAAATAGAGCACGCGCTCAAGCTGCTTGAGCTGCATGTCGAGCAGCAGGCCGATGCGCGACGGCAGCGACTTGAGGAACCAAATATGCGCGACCGGCGCGGCCAGCTCGATATGGCCCATGCGCTCGCGGCGCACCTTGCTCACGGTCACTTCGACACCGCACTTTTCGCAGACGATGCCCTTATACTTCATGCGCTTATACTTGCCGCACAGGCATTCATAATCCTTGATCGGACCAAAGATGCGCGCGCAGAACAGGCCGTCACGTTCCGGCTTGAACGTGCGGTAATTGATGGTTTCCGGCTTCTTGATCTCGCCGAAGGACCAGGACCGGATGCGCTCTGGCGAGGCAAGGCCGATCTGAATCTGGTCGAATGTCTCGGCCTTGACGACCGGGTTCGCGAAGTTGGTCAGTTCATTCATATTTTTAGTCCCTCTAGAGGGTAAATCTCCGGGCGAAGCAGGTGAGGGGCGCCGCCAAAGGCTGCGCCCCCATCCTTATTCCGCCGCCAGCGCGACGCCGTCTTCGTCAACGATCGGATCGGCCGTTGCGAGTTCGACGTTGAGGCCGAGCGAGCGCATTTCCTTGACCAGCACGTTGAAGCTCTCGGGAATGCCAGCCTCGAACGTGTCGTCACCCTTGACGATCGCCTCATAAACCTTGGTGCGGCCGACAACGTCGTCGGACTTCACCGTCAGCATTTCCTGCAACGTATAGGCCGCGCCATAGGCTTGGAGCGCCCAGACCTCCATTTCCCCGAAGCGCTGGCCACCGAACTGCGCCTTACCACCCAGCGGCTGCTGCGTGACGAGCGAGTAGGGGCCGATCGAACGGGCATGGATCTTGTCGTCGACCAAGTGATGCAGCTTCAACATATAGATGATGCCCACAGTCACCTTACGGTCGAACCGATCGCCGGTGCGGCCGTCATATAGGTCGCTCTGACCCGACGTGTTCAGACCGGCCAGCGAGAGCATCGCCGACACGTCCGCTTCTCGCGCACCGTCGAACACCGGCGTCGCCATCGGGATGCCCCGCTGGAGATGCTCGGCCAGATCGATGATCTGCTCGGGCGTGCGGGCCTCGATCTGCTCGGCATAGCGCGGACCATAGGAGGTCAGCAGCCGTTCCTTGACCGCGTCGGGCATGTCGCCCGCCGATGGGTTCGGATTGGCCTCGCGCCAGTCTTCCAGCGCGTGCTTGAGTTGCTCGCCCAGGCCGCGCGCGGCCCAGCCCAGATGCGTTTCGAAGATCTGACCGACGTTCATGCGGCTTGGCACGCCCAGCGGGTTCAGCACGATGTCGACATGGGTGCCGTCTTCCAAGAACGGCATGTCCTCGACCGGCAGGATGCGTGAAATGACGCCCTTGTTACCATGGCGGCCGGCCATCTTGTCGCCCGGTTGCAGCTTGCGCTTCACCGCCACGAACACCTTGACCATCTTCAGCACGCCCGGCGGCAGTTCGTCGCCGCGCTGCAGCTTGTCGACGCGATCTTCGAACTTGTCGACGATCGACTTCACCGCTTCGTCATACTGGCCCTTGATCGCTTCGATCTGGGCTTGGCGGCTGTCGTCCTCGACGGCAAACTTCCACCATTCGTGACGCTCGACTTCGCTCAGCAGGGCCTCGTCGATGACGACGCCCTTCTTGACGCCCTTGGGCGCTGCAGAGGCAGTCTGGTTCAGCAGCATTTCGTGCAGGCGATTGAACGTCGCACGATTAAGAATAGCGCGTTCGTCCTCGCGATCCTTGGCGAGGCGGTCGATTTCCTCCCGCTCGATCGCCATGGCGCGCTCGTCCTTGTCGATGCCGTGACGGTTGAACACGCGCACTTCCACGACAGTCCCGGCCACGCCCGGCGGCAGGCGCAGCGACGTGTCGCGCACGTCGGACGCCTTCTCACCGAAGATCGCGCGCAGCAGCTTTTCTTCCGGGGTCATCGGCGATTCACCCTTGGGGGTGATCTTGCCGACCAGGATGTCGCCCGGCTCCACTTCCGCGCCAATGTAAACGATGCCCGCCTCGTCGAGGTTGCGCAGCGCTTCTTCACCGACGTTCGGGATGTCGCGGGTGATGTCCTCCGGCCCCAGCTTGGTGTCGCGGGCCATGACCTCGAACTCTTCGATATGGATCGAGGTGAAGACGTCGTCCTTCACGATCCGCTCGGAGATCAGGATGGAGTCTTCGTAATTGTAGCCATTCCAGGGCATGAACGCGACGAGCGTGTTCCGGCCCAGTGCCAGTTCGCCGAACTCGGTCGACGGGCCATCAGCGATGACGTCGCCGGCTTCGACCAGATCACCGACCTGCACCAGCGGACGCTGGTTGATGCAGGTGTCCTGGTTCGAACGCTGGAACTTCTGGAGCGTGTAGATATCGACGCCCGACTGGCCGGCTTCGATGTCGCCGGTCGCGCGGATGACGATACGGGTCGCGTCGACCTGATCGACGATGCCCGCCCGCTTGGAAGCGACCGCCGCGCCGGAGTCACGGGCGACCGTGCCTTCCATGCCGGTGCCCACGAACGGGGCTTCGGCGCGTACCAGCGGCACGGCCTGACGCTGCATGTTCGATCCCATGAGGGCGCGGTTGGCGTCATCATTTTCCAGGAACGGAATGAGCGATGCGGCGACCGACACCAGCTGCTTGGGGCTGACGTCCATCAGGGTGATGTGATCGCGCGGCGCCATCAGGAATTCGCCAGCTTCGCGGCTGGAGATCAAATCCTCGACGAAATGGCCGTCGGCATCGACTTCGGCGTTGGCCTGCGCGATCGTGTGCTTGGCCTCCTCCATCGCCGACAGATAGACGACATCGTCGGTGACCTTATTGTCCACGACCTTGCGGTACGGCGTTTCGATGAAGCCATATTTGTTGACGCGGCTGAACGTGGCCAGCGAGTTGATCAGACCGATGTTCGGGCCTTCGGGCGTTTCGATCGGACAGATACGGCCATAATGGGTCGGGTGAACGTCGCGGACTTCAAAGCCTGCGCGCTCGCGGGTGAGGCCGCCCGGCCCAAGCGCCGACACGCGGCGCTTGTGGGTGACTTCCGACAGCGGGTTGGTCTGATCCATGAACTGCGACAGCTGCGAGGAGCCGAAGAATTCACGCACCGCAGCCACGGCGGGCTTGGCGTTGATGAGGTCGTTGGGCATAACCGTCGATACATCGACCGACGACATACGCTCTTTGACCGCACGCTCCATGCGCAGCAGCCCGACGCGATACTGGTTCTCCAGCAATTCGCCGACCGAACGGACACGACGGTTACCGAGGTTGTCGATATCGTCGATTTCGCCCTTGCCGTCCTTCAGGTTTACCAGTTCCTTCACCACGGCGAGGATGTCCTCGACCCGCAGGGTGGTGACGGTGTCCTCAGCGTCCAGGTCCAGGCGCATGTTCAGCTTCACGCGGCCGACAGCCGACAGGTCGTAGCGCTCAGGATCGAAGAACAGGCCGGCGAAGAGGGCTTCGGCGGTTTCCTTCGTCGGCGGTTCACCGGGGCGCATGACGCGATAGATGTCGCTCAATGCCTGGTCGCGGTCTTCGGCCTTGTCGGCTTTCAGCGTATTACGAATCCAGGGGCCGGTGCCGACATGGTCGATGTCGAGCAGTTCGAGGCGGTCGATGCCCGCCTTGTCCAGCTTTTCGAGATTCTCCGGCGACACTTCGTCGCCAGCCTCGATGTATATTTCGCCGGTGCTCTCATTGATGAGGTCATAGGCGCTGTAGCGGCCATAGACTTCCTCGGTCGGGATCAGCAGCGATTGGAGTCCGTCCTTTTCCGCCTTGTTGGCGGCGCGCGGCGAAATCTTGGTGCCTGCGGGGAAGATGGCTTCGCCCGTCTTGGCATCTACGATGTCGAACGCGGGCTTCAGGCCACGCCAGGCTTCGGCGAGATAGGGAATGACCCAGCCGCCTTCACCGCGGACATAGGTTACCTTGTTGTAGAATTCGCCCAGAATATCTTCTGGCGTCAGGCCCAGCGCGAACAGCAGCGCCGTGACCGGCAGCTTGCGCTTGCGGTCGATACGGACGTTGACGATGTCCTTGGCGTCGAATTCGAAATCGAGCCACGAACCGCGATAGGGAATGACGCGCGCGGCGAAAAGATATTTGCCCGACGAATGGGTCTTGCCACGATCATGGTCGAACAGGACGCCCGGCGAACGGTGCATCTGGCTGACGATGACGCGCTCGGTGCCGTTGACGATGAAGGTGCCGTTGCCCGTCATCAGGGGCATGTCGCCCATATAGACGTCCTGCTCCTTGATATCCAAAACCGAACGGGTTTCGGTGTCCTGATCCACTTCGAACACGATCAGGCGCAGGGTAACGCGCATCGGCGCCGCATAGGTGATGCCGCGCTGACGACATTCCTCGACGTCATATTTCGGGTCTTCCAGCTCATAATGGACGAAGTCCATTTCGGCGGTGCCCGCGAAATCGCGGATCGGGAACACGCTGCGCAGCGTCTTTTCCAGGCCCGACACATAGCCGATCGCCGGGTTCGAGCGGAGGAACTGTTCATAGCTCTCCCGCTGAACCTCGATCAGGTTGGGCATCTGCACCACTTCGTGGATGTCGCCGAACACCTTCCTGATGCGCTTCTTCGCGCCGGTGTTGCTGATCGGGGGGAGAGCTTTGGTCGCCATGCGTTGTCCTTGCCTTCATTCGTCGCGTTTTTCCGCATCCCAGCGAAAACTCAGTCCATGCGCGATAGAATAGAGGGTGATTCGCACCCGCCATTCCACGCAAAAAAGTGCGGGCCGGGACTGTCCGATCCGCACTGTCAGCACCTGATGACCCATCAGAAGTCGCCCAATTCCGCCAGCTTCGCGCGCAATTCGAAGCTGGACCCCGAGCGATCCGGGGGACGGCCGTCCCAAGAGGCGCATAGCGCACGGAACAACCGGATTGACGCCGATATAGACACGCCCCGACGCTTTGTGAAGGGGGATGAAGGGGGATTGCGCCGCCGCAGCGGGGCCGTCAGGCGCTTAGGGTGTTACGGACGGAATCATGGTGGGCGTAGCGACCGGCGGCGCCACGGGCGCAACCGGCGCGATCTTCACCGTCTCGAACCGATCCTTGCGCCGAACGCCCGGCAAGACACTGTCAGGCGTGGCGGCTGGCGCCACGATCGGCACACGCTGGCGCATGCACTCCCCCTTCGCTGCACGCGGCGTCTGCGCGCAATTCCATAACGCCTTTTGCAAACCCGTTCCCGTGTCATGAATGTAGGAAAACCGCATTGCAGCCATGTCGGCGAGCGACAGTGGCAACTCCTTGGGCGCGCTGCCCGACACCCAGCCCATGATGCGGCACTGCCCGCGCCCCGCGCAGAATGTCTGCGCCGTGGCGGGCCAGCTATTGGGGGCGCTACCCTTGGGCAGTTCGACCAGAAAACTTTTCCCCCCGACGACCGAAATCAGCTTTACGCCTGCTATGGTCTTGCCCAGCATTTGCATCTCAATCGATCGTTGCGGCCGTGCCGCAAGCGCTGCCGCCCCTTCGGCCGTGAGCGGCCCTTGCGGCATCAATGGCATATCAAGGCCGCCCTGATGCGCAGCGGAGAATCGCGCGATCCGGCCGATGATCGGTTCGCCTTTGTCTGTTGCCTGGCGAAAGGCGGGCGGCGTCCCCCACCACCCACGCCAACGAAAGAAGATATGCGTGCCGACCTCGACGATTTTGTCCAGGCTGTCGCTCCAATAAGGCACGACCCAATTGGTATGATAATGGGTCGCATAGCCGACCGGTGTATAGACTTTGCCGGCCAGCGCCGCCTGCGCAATCTCCTGCGCACGTAGCCAGGCGGCCTGGCCCGGCGTGCGTGCCAGCGCCCCGTCGCAGCTGAAGGTGAACTGACATCCGGTGCGCCGTTCCTGGCCCTGGAACACCACGCCGCACACCGTCTTTGGAAAGGCCGGGTGCCGCACCCGGTTCAACACGACCTGCGCGACCGCCTGTTCGCCCACGGCGTCGTCGCCAGCCTCGAAAATCTCCGCCGCCGCCAGGCAATCGACGGCGCGGGCCAGGTCGGTTGGCGTGCCGGAAAAAAGAAATGGTCGGGCAGCCGGGTTGGGATCGCGGGAAAAGGGCACGGCTGCGTTCAATGCCACCGCCTTGTCGCGCGGCAACGCATAGACCTGGAGCGGCTCGACCGCTGGCGCCGGCGTGCGCGGGCGCTTCATCTGGACGGCGGCGGCGAAACGCGGGGGCGTATTGGCCGACTGTGGCCGGCTTTCCCATCCTGCCACCGCCATGGGCAGGCCGATGAACAGCACCGCCCAGACGAGCCAGGACAAAAGGGTAGGATTATCGTTTCGGTTCACGAGCGACCTGGTTCAAATTCCGTTTGCGCTGGGTCGGTTGAAAGACAGGGGCATCGTCCCCTGCCTGCCTACCCCATGCTGAATGGGCGAGCTATACGGCTCGCCCATGTGATGCAAACGGCTATCCTCTGTGCGCTCCTATTCGGGCAGGAAATCGGGCACTGACAGATAGCGTTCGCCGGTATCATAATTGAAGCCCAGAACCCGGCTGCCCGCGGGGAGTTCCTTCAACTTCTGCGCGATCGCCGCCAGCGTGCCGCCCGACGATATGCCGACCAGCAGCCCTTCCTCAGATGCGGAGCGGCGGGCAAACGCCTTGGCGTCGGCCGGATCGACCTGGATCACCCCGTCCAGCAACTGGGTGTGCAGGTTCGCAGGGATGAAGCCAGCGCCGATACCCTGGATCGGGTGGGGGCCGGGCTGGCCGCCGCTGATGACCGGCGACAGGGTCGGTTCGACGGCAAATATCTTGATCGCGGGCCATGCCTTTTTCAGCACCTCGGCGACGCCGGTGATGTGGCCGCCGGTGCCTACGCCGGTAATCAACGCGTCGATCGGCGTGTCGGCGAAGTCGGCCAATATCTCCTCCGCGGTGGTGCGGACATGCACGTCGATATTGGCCGGATTTTCAAACTGCTGCGGCATCCAGCTGCCCGGCGTCTGCGACACCAGTTCCAGCGCGCGCTCGATCGCGCCCTTCATCCCCTTTTCGCGCGGCGTCAGGTCGAAACTGGCGCCATAGGCCAGCATCAGGCGGCGGCGCTCGATCGACATGCTTTCGGGCATGACCAGCACCAGCTTGTAACCCTTGACCGCCGCGACCATGGCCAGGCCGACGCCGGTATTGCCCGATGTCGGCTCGATGATGGTGCCGCCGGGCTGCAATTCGCCCGATGCTTCGGCCGCCTCTATCATCGCCAGCGCGATGCGATCCTTGATCGACCCGCCGGGGTTGGATCGTTCCGACTTGATCCACACTTCGGTGCCGGCGGGGGCATCGCCGAACAGCCGATTGATGCGGACATGCGGCGTATTGCCAATGGTTTCGAGAATCGTGGCAGCTTTCATGGGTTTTTCTCCTGACTGTTCTCTTCTCGCCCGATGTCGGGTGGATCGAAGCTGCGTGCAAGGCGCAATTCGGGAAAGAGTCGCGCCCAGTAAAGGGTGATGAGGATAGCACCAACGCCGCCGCCGATCACCGCCGCAACCGGGCCGACCAGCGCGGCGAGGAAACCGGACTCCGCCTCGCCCAGTTCGTTGGACGCGGAAATGGTCAGTTGCGACAGGCTGGACACGCGCCCGCGCATGGCGTCCGGCGTATGCAGCTGCACCAGCGACTGGCGGACGAAGACCGACACCATGTCCGCGCTGCCCAGCACGATGAGCGATGCGATGCCCGTCTCCATGGCCATAGTGCGGGGCAGGAAGGCGGTGCAGCCAAAGGCGATGGTGGCCAGGCCGAACAGCACCACGGACGCGAGCATCTTGACCCCCACTTCGGTCTTCATCGGGCGGAAGGAGAACCAGAGCGCCGTCAGCCCCGCGCCGATCCCCGGCGCGGCAGCCAGATGGCCCAGCCCCGCCGATCCCACATGCAAAATGTCGCGGGCATAAACCGGCAGCAGCGCCGTCGCGCCGGCCAGCAGCACCGCGAACAGGTCCAGCGTGATCGTCGCCAGCACCAGCCGGTTGCCGCGCACATAGGCAAAGCCGTCGATCATCTGGCGGATCGGATGGCGGCTTGTGTCGCGCGGCGGCTGCGGCACCGGCCCGATCAGCAGCATCGCGCCCAGCGCCACGCCATAGAGGATCGCCGCCAGCGCATAGGCGCCCCAGGGGGTGGCGGCATAGGCGTATCCGCCGACTGCTGGCCCGGCGATCATCCCGGCCTGCCAGACTACGCTGGAAATGGCGATGGCGTTGGGCAGCACGGCGGGCGGCACCAGATTGGGCGCCAGCGCGCCATAGGCCGGCCCGTTGAAGGCGCGGGCAATGCCGACGATCACCGCGATGCTGAATATCAACGGCAGGCTGACCCAACCTTCATAAGTGGCAAAGGCGAGCAGGCCCGCCGCGATCATCAGCAAGGTCAGCGTCAGCCGGGTGATGACCCGCCGGTCATAATGGTCGGCGACCCACCCCGTGATCGGCGTCAGGAAAAAGAGCGGCAGAAACTGCGCCAGGCCGATCAGGCCCAGTTGCGCCGACGCCCCTGCCGTCGTCATCGTTTCCCGCGCGATATTATAGGCCTGCCACGCGAGCACGATCATCATGCTGTATTGCGCCAGCACGGCGCAGAGGCGTCCCACCAGATAGGCCCGAAAATTGCCGAAATGCAGGGGGTGGCGGGGGGAGGGGACAGCCGTCATGGCGACGGCTTTAGCGGCGCTTATGTTGCCGAAGCAACAGCGCCGCTGCCTGCGGAGCAACAAGATTTGCTTTGCGACCTATGAGCGGGGAGGGACGATCCATCCGCCCCATCTGCGCATCGCCCTTTAGCGCCGTAGCAACACGCCGCTGACCGATCCATTGCGCACGGAACAGACGAAGGGAATGGAGTCGCCACCGGTAAAACCAATCTCGCCCTCTACCTCCCAGCCCGTCGCCATGTTGCTCGCGCGGGGACGACCGATCAGCTTGCCATCGGCTCCGGCCTGATAAAGCGCCTTGGCCGCGCAGGCGTCGCGCGCAGCGGCGGCTGACGCGATCGGGCCATAGCCGGGCGAGGCATAGGGCGCACGCCGGGCATCGCGTTCGGCCTGCCGGTCGCGGGCAATATCGCTGGCGATCGCGGCGCCCACGACATCGCCGGGATAGATGCCGTTTTGCGCCTGCACTGGCGACGCTAAGAGCATCGCTACAGCTGTCCAACTCGTTGTCTTCTTCATGATGCACCGCCTCCCTGCCGGCGCGGCATCATAGCCTATTTGAACAGGCTGCCCAAGATACCGCGCACCAGCTTGCCCGCGATCCCGCCGGAGGAGGACCTGCGGCTCGATCCGCCGAACACGGCGCGGCCCAGTTCGTTGGCTACCTGCCGCCCGACCGACGATCCCGCCGCGCGCGTCGCCGATTGGATGACCTTGTCCAAAGTGCCCGGTTTCGCGGCCTCGCGCGCTGCCGCCGCATCGCGCCGGGCCTGCTCCTTCAGCTCCGCTTCGCGCTGCTTCGCCTCGACCTTGGCCTGCACAGCGGCGGTCTTGTCGGCCTCGGCCTGCGCTTTTTTCGCCTGCCCTGCCGCCGCGGCAGCCTGCCCGCGCGCCGCCAGTATCTCCTCAGCCGACTCGCGATCGACTGACTCGTCATATTTCCCCGCTACCGGCGAGATCGACTGGATGATCGCCCTCTCCTTGGCATCGAGCGGTCCCAGCCGCGACCGTGGCGGCGCGATCAGCGTGCGCTGGACGATGCCGGGCGATCCATCCTCCTGCAACAACGACACCAGCGCCTCGCCGACCTTCAATTGCGTGATCGCCGTTTCGACGTCTAGGTCGGGATTGATGCGGAATGTTTCCGCCGCCGCCTTGATCGCCCGCTGGTCGCGCGGGGTGAAGGCGCGCAGCGCGTGCTGCACCCGGTTGCCCAGTTGCCCGGCGACATCCTCTGGAATGTCGATCGGGTTTTGCGTGACGAAATAGACGCCCACGCCCTTGGACCGGATCAGCCGCACCACCTGCTCGATCTTGTCGGTCAACGCCTTGGGCGCGTCCTCGAACAGCAGATGCGCTTCGTCGAAGAAGAAGACCAGTTTGGGCTTGTCCGGGTCGCCCACTTCCGGCAGCGTCTCGAACAGTTCGGACAACAGCCACAGCAGGAAGGTCGCATAGAGCTTGGGGCTCTGCATCAGCTTGTCGGCGGCCAGCACATTGATATAGCCGCGGCCCTTGTCATCCACCTGCAGCATGTCGTGGATGTCGAGCGCCGGTTCACCGAAGAAATGGTCGCCGCCCTGGGCGTCCAGTTGCAGCAATTGCCGCTGGATCGCGCCGACGCTGGCCTTGGTGACATTGCCATAGCGGGCCGACAGCATATCGGCATTTTCCGCGCAATAGGCCAGCATCGCCTGCAGATCGCCCAAGTCGAGCAGCAGCAGCCCTTCTTCGTCGGCATAGGTGAAGGCGATCGTCAGCACGCCTTCCTGCGTTTCGTTGAGGCCCATCAACCGCGCCAACAGCAACGGACCCATTTCGCTGACGGTGGTGCGGATCGGATGGCCCTGCTGCCCGTAGAGATCCCAGAAGATCGCCGGATTATCAGTATAGCTATAATCGGCCATGCCCACTTCGGCGGCCCGCGCAACCAGCTTGTCGGCATTTTTGGCCGTGGGCGATCCAGCCATGGCGATGCCGGCAAGGTCGCCCTTCACATCGGCCATGAACACCGGGACGCCCAGGGCGGAAAAGCTCTCAGCGATTCCCTGTAGCGTCACCGTCTTGCCGGTGCCCGTTGCGCCTGCGATCAGGCCATGGCGGTTGGCGCGACGCAGGTTCAACAACTGCGGGACGCCTCTGGAACCGTCAGGCCCGTCCTTGTCCGGTGCGCCAAGACCGATGAAGATACCGTCGCTCATCTGAAATCCCCGAAAAACAAAAGACCCGCACGCCCAGGACCTGTCGAACGCTATCGACAGATCCGGCCCGAACGGGTCTTAATTGGCTATCGCAACTCTAACGAGCCGGACGCCTTGGGCAAGCGTCGCTTACTTGTCGCGCAGGCGGATCGGCAGGAATATGGCCGGCTGGCCGCGACGCAGCACCTGTAGCAGGATGGCGTTGCGACCCTGGGCCGCCACCGCCTTGACCTGCGCATCCAGTTCGGTCTGGCTCAACACAGGGCGATTGTTCGCGGTGATGATGACGTCGCCGCGACGCAGCCCCTTCGTACCGGCATCCGTCGATCCATCGACGGCGGTGATGACGATGCCACGCGTGTCGGCGGCGATGCCGAGCTGTCGAATGATACCGGGCGTCAGCGGGATCGCCGAAATGCCCAACGCCTGCTGCGCCGCCTGACCCGGATTCTGGTCCTGCTGGCTGAAATCTTCGTCGCCTTGCGGCTGGGCGAAGTTGTTCAGCTCGTCTTCCGAAGGCCGCTCGCCGACGATCGCGGTGACCGTCTGCCGCTGACCGTTGCGGATCAGGACGATCGGTACGCGCGCACCGATATCCTGGTTGGCGACGATCGACGACAGATTCTGGTCAGCGGTCACTTCTTGGCCTGCAACGCTGACGATCACGTCGCCTGCCTTGATACCGGCCTTTTCTGCGCCCTTGCCGGGCTCGACGCCCTGGACGAACTCGCCGCGGTTCTTGGCCAGACCCAGCGAGTCGGCCAGGTCTTCGCCCAGCGGGCTGATCTGGACACCCAGATAGCCGCGCTTGATCGCCTGCCCCTTGCGCAGCGTATCGACGATCGGCGCCGCCTGTTCGGACGGAATGGCGAAGCCGATGCCCACATTGCCGCCCGACGGTGACAGGATCTGGCTGTTGATGCCGATGACATTGCCGCGCATGTCGAACATCGGGCCGCCCGAGTTGCCCTGGTTGATCGACGCGTCGGTCTGGATGAACTTGTCATAGCTGCCGCCGGTGCCGCGATGCAGGGCGGAGATGATGCCCGCCGTCACCGTGCCCGACAGGGCGAAGGGGTTGCCGATCGCGACCACCCAGTCCCCTACGCGCGCCTTCGTGCTGTCGCCGAACTTGACGAAAGGCAGGGGCTTGGGCGATTCGATCTTCAGCACGGCCAGGTCGGTTGCCGGATCGCGGCCGACCAGCTTGGCAGGAAATTCCTGCTTGTCGGTCATCGTGACCGTGATCGAATCGACGCTCGCGCCTTCGGCCCCGGCCGACACCACATGGTTGTTGGTAACGATGTAGCCGTCCGATGAGATCAGGAAGCCGGACCCCAGCGATTGCGCCTGCCGGGTCTGCGGCTGGCCGCCCTGACCCTGGCCAAACAGCTCGCCAAATGGCGTCCCGGCGAAGGGGTTCTGCACCTTCACCCGTTGCTTGGTGGAGATATTGACGACGGCCGGCTGCAACTTCTCGACCATGTCCGCGAGGCTGGCTGGCGCGCCCGCGGGGGCTGCTGCCGTCAGGCCTTCATTCTGCGCAGTCTGCGCCCCGACATTGGAACTGGTCGTGACCGCGATGGCGGTGCCGCCCAGCAGCAGGGCGCCGGTGATGGCATAAGCGTAACGCACTCGTGACGGTCCTCTTCAAAGCTTCAGGGGTAAGGAGGGCGGGACTTTTAGGAAACCCTCAGATGCTCCGCCTTGCCTTAACCCTCATTGAATGACGCTGGTTCCGTAATGATCCCCGCGGGGATCATTACGAAAGTTTAACGTCGTCCCTGAAATTGCCGCAGGAATTCATTGTCCGGCGACAGGATGATGTTGGTCTGGCCCGGCCGATCGGGCGCGAAGGTGTAACGATAGCTCTGCATCCCCCGATAGAAATCGTAGAAGGACGGGTCCTTGCCGAAACTTTCGGCATAGATGCGCGCCGCGTTGGCGTCGGCCTCGGCGCGGATGATCTGCGCCTGCTTGGCCCCCTGGGCGCGGATGGTCAGCGCTTCCTGCTCGCGCGCGGTGCGCATCCGGGTGAAGGCGCTTTCCAGCGGCGTGCCGTCGGGCAGGTCGGCGCGCTTGATCCGCACGTCAACAATCTCCGCGCCATATTGGCGCGCGACCCGGTCGAGCCCTGCCTCGATATTCTGCATCACCTGGCCGCGTTCGGGGCTGAGCAAGGCGGCAAAGGGCCGCTTGCCCAGTTCGTTGCGCAGCGCGGACCCCAGGATCGGGCGCAGCGCCTCGCCCACACGTTCCTCATTGCCCGCCGCGATATACATGCGCAGCGGGTCGACGATGCGGTAACGGGCGAAGGCATCGACCTGGAGACGTAGCTGGTCGGTCGACAGCACCTGCTGCCGTTCCATCTCGACCGACAGGACGCGTTTGTCGATCCACACGATTTGGTCAACGAACGGCCAGCGCATGATGATGCCAGCGCCGGTATTGCCGAAGGTCTCATTGGGGCGATAGCGGTTGATAATCGCCTTGGGATCGCCAAAACGCACGACCACGCCCTGCTTGGTTTCGGGCACGATCGCCACGGTGCTGCCGACGAGGATCAGCAGCGCGAGCAGGATCAGCGCGAGGGCGACGGGATGACGCAATATTGCGGGCATTACTGGCCTCCCGTGCTGGCGGCGTCGGGCGCTGGGGTCGCCTGCGCACGACGCTTGATTTCGGGCAGCGGCAGATAGGGCGTCACATTATTGCCCTCGACGATGGTCTTGTCGACGTTCGACAGCACGCCCTCCATGGTTTCATAATACATGCGGCGGCGGGTCACATCAGGCGACAGCTTATATTGTTCATAGACCTTGTCGAAGGCCGCGGCCTCACCCTGCGCCTTGGCCGTCACCTGCTGGGCGGCGGCGCGCGCTTCGTTGAGATAAGTCTGCGCCGTCTGCTGCGCGGCCGACACCGCCTTAAAGGCGTCGTTGACGGCGGTCGGCGGATCGGCCTGCTTGATCGCGACGCCCTGGATACGGATGCCCGACTTATAGCCGTCCAATATCTCCTGCATCCGCAATTCGACCTGTTGCTCGATCGCGGTGCGCCCGGCGCCCAGCGCATCGTCCAGGCTGACGCTGGCCAAAACGGACCGCATAGCGCTTTCGGCGACCTCCCGAACGCTGGCATCCGGGTCCGATAGCTGGAACAGATAAAGTTCAGGATTGCGGATGTTCCAGCGCACCGAATAGGCGAGGTCGATGATATTCTGGTCGCCGGTCAGCACCAGATTCTCGCTTTCCGCACTGGCGGAGCCGACATCGATGGTGCGGATTTCCTCAACATCAACCGTGGTCACCGCTTCGAACGGGGCGGGCAGGGTCAGGCTGATACCAGGGGTCAGGGTACGGCTATATTTGCCCAACAGGGTAACGACGCCGCGCTCCTGCGGACCGACGCGGTGGAAACTGGTCAGCACCAGCCACAATATGACAACCAGGGCGATCCCGATCGGCCACAACGCCTTACCCGATGCGCGCGGCGGCATACCGCCAAAGCCGCCGCTATTCTCGCCGCCGCCCTGGCCGAAGCTCTCACGGCCACGACGCAACAGCTCCTCAATCGCCGATGGCCCCTTCTGGCTGCCGGACGGCCGGCCCGGCTGTGTCCACGGGTTACGTGGGCCACCGTCGCCGCCACCCTTCTGACCGTCCCCGTTGGGTCCGTCATTCTTGCCGCCCCAGGGGCCTTGGACCATCGATGCGATCGCGGGCATCCACCCGAACATTCTTCTCATGCCCTCTTCTATAGGAAGGCTCTGCGCCGAAAAACAGTGCCAATGGCCGCGATTATTTCCTACAGGGCTTGGTTATGACCGATCTTGCCGATTTCACCGCCCGTCTGACCGCCCTTACCGATGGTCGCGCTAGCGCGCCGCGGGTCAAGGAAGGGGTGATGACCATCGCCCTCAATGTGGGTGGCCTACCTCTGGACAAACGGGACGGGCTGGCCGCCGCGATCCGTGAAGGCGCGCTGACCGTGCTCGGCGTGACTGATGTGCGCATCGCCATGACCGCGGAGCGAACGCCGGTGGAAACGCCGACGGCTAAGCCGCCGCTGCGCATCCTGGCCGTAGCGTCCGGCAAGGGCGGGGTGGGCAAATCGACACTGTCGGCCAATCTCGCCGTCGCGCTGCACCGGCTGGGGTTGAAGGTCGGGCTGGTTGATGCCGACATCTATGGCCCGTCGCAGGCGCGGCTGATGGGGAGCGAGGATCAAAAGCCGCAGGCCCGCGACAAGAAATTGATTCCCGTCACCGGCACGCTGGGCATTCCGATGCTGTCGATGGCGCATCTGGTGGAGCCGGGTAAGGCGCTGGCCTGGCGCGGGCCGATGGTCGGCAATGCCCTGACCCAGCTGATTGACGCGGAATGGGGCGACACCGAACTGCTGGTGGTCGACATGCCGCCCGGCACCGGCGACATCCAATTGACCATGGTGCAGAAGCACAAGCCCGTCGGCGCGGTGATCGTGTCCACGCCGCAGGATCTGGCGCTGATCGATGCCACCCGCGCTGTCAGCCTGTTCCATCAGGCCGGCGTCCCGATGGTCGGCCTGGTCGAGAATATGGCCGGCTATGCCTGCCCCCATTGCGGCGAATTGTCCGATCCTTTCGGTCATGGCGGCGCGGAGAGCAAAGCAGAGGACCTGTCGATGCCGTTCCTCGGCCGCATACCCCTGGCGATCGACATCCGCCAGCGCTCCGACGCGGGCGATCCGCCAGCGGCGGGCGAGGGCGTCCATGCCGACGCCTTCCATGCTATCGCCCGCAAGGTCGCCGACTGGCTCAAGACATCGGCCTGATTACAGCGTCAAATGCAGATATTGGCTGAAGCCATTGGGTTCATAGTCGCCGAACGCGCCGCCGTCGATGAAGCCATGGGCGCGATAGAGCGAAAGCGCCGGTTCGAACGCCGCGCCCCGGCCGGTTTCCAGGCTCAGCCGCGTCATGCCGCGCTCGCGCGCCGCTGAGACGATGTGCCGCAGCAGCGCTTTGGACACGCCCTTGCGCAGATAGTCGGGATGGGTCCGCATCGACTTGATCTCACCCTGATCGGCCGACAGGGACCGCAGCGCGCCGACCCCGGCGACGGCGGCACCGTCCCATAAGGTCCAGACGCTGATATCAGGTGTCTGCAATGCCGACAGGTCCAGCGCGAATGCGGCGTCGGGTGGGCTGTCGGCCTGCATCCCGGCCAGGTGGAGCGCAAGCAGCGCGCGGGTTTGCGGGTCGGTCAGGTCGTCGGGGCGAATATCGAACATGGCCTGTCATTATAGTGAATGTGCGACGAAAGGAACGTCTTGCCTTCGCCTGCGTCCTCCCCATCTCGGTCGCAAAGGAAATACGCCATGCCGCTCACCGCCCCGCAGGACATCGCCACACTGCTTTCGGAAACCCGCACGATCGCGCTGGTCGGCATTTCCGATCGCCCGGACCGCCCCAGCTATGGCGTGATGCAATTTCTACAGGGCCATGGCTACCGCGTCCTGCCGGTCAATCCGCAGATCGCCGGTGAGCATGTCCATGGCGAATTTGTCTGGGGTCGCCTGTCCGACATCGGGGTGCCGATCGACATGGTCGATATCTTCCGCCGCAGCGAGGCGGCTGGGGAGGCGGTGGACGACGCCATCGCCGCCGGCGCGAAGGCGGTGTGGATGCAACTGGGCGTAGTCAACGAAGCCGCGGCCGCCCGCGCCGAAGCGGCAGGGTTGAAAGTGGTGATGGACCGTTGTCCCGCGATCGACATCCCGCGGCTTGGCCTTGCGCCGATCGTCGCCGAATAACGCTAGGCAGCGCGGTCTCGCGTCTCTATCAGGCAAGGCATGGCGCGCACCCCGCGGAAGCAATCCGGCAAACATCAGGGCATCGACCGCCGCACGCTGCTGATCGGCGGCGGCGCAGCGGCGGGGCTGCTGCTCGCCTGGGGCGTATGGCCGCGCAGTTACCAGCCCAATCTCAATGCCGGTCCCGGCGAAACCATCGTCAACGCCTTCCTGAAAATCGATGCATCCGGCCAGATCATCGTCGTCGTGCCGCAGACTGAAATGGGGCAGGGCGTCACCACCGTCCTGCCGCAGATATTAGCCGACGAACTAGGCGCGGACTGGCGCACGGTCGCGGTGCAGAGCGCGCCGATCAGCCCGCTCTACGCCAACACGCTGCTGGCGCGCGAATGGCTGGCGAGCGACTGGACGCGGCTGCTGGGCGATGCCGGTGATTGGACGATCGGCCAATATGCGACACGCAGCGCGCTGATGCTGACCGGCGGCGGCACGTCCGTCCCGATGTTCCGCAACGCCTATCGCGACGCCGGCGCGGCCGCCCGCGTGCTGCTGTGCAAGGCGGCGGCGGCGCGCTGGGCCATTCCCTGGGAAAGCTGCGATATACAGGAGGGCATCATCTCCGACGGCGGCGCCCATCGGATGAAGATCGGCGATGTGGTCGCGGACGCCGCTCGATTCGATCTGCCCGATATCCTGCCCTATCGCCAGGGGCAGGATGGCCGCCTGTCTGGGCAGGATCTGCCGCGGCTTGACACCCCGTCCAAGATCGATGGCAGCCATAATTTCACCGCCGACATCCGCCTGCCCGACATGGTCTATGCCTCGATCCGGCAGGGGCCGATCGGCGACGCCGTGCTGGCCGGGCTGGACGAACGCGCCGCTGGCAGCGTCATCGGCTTCCTCAAGCTGGTGCGGCAGGAACGCTGGGTCGCCGCGATCGCCAGCAACTGGTGGGCTGCGAACAAGGCGCTCGACCTGGCCGACCCGATATTCACGCTGCGCGGCGTGCCAGTCAGCAGCGGTGGGATAGACGACGCGCTGGAGGCGGCCTTCTCCGGGTCGGCTGGACGTCGCCTCTATGCCCAGGGCGACCTTGGCCCGGTGTTCGAGGGGGCGACCATCCTCGCCAGCGAATATCGGGTCGATGCCGGGCTGCATCTGGCGCTCGAACCTCAGTGCGCCACCGCCCGCGTCTCTGATGACGGCGCGGAAGTCTGGATGGCGACGCAGGCGCCCGGCCTGGCCCGCGCGGCGATTGCCGATGCGCTTGGCCTGCCGGATAGGGCGGTGACGCTCTATCCGCTCCACGCCGGCGGGTCGTTCGGCCGTAATATGGATTGGGATGCGGGCGTACAGGCGGCGCTGCTGGCGCGCGACATGGGGCGGCCGGTGCAACTCCTCTGGTCGCGGCTGGAGGATGTGGTGCAGGACCGACCCAGCGCCCCCGCCCACGCCCGCATGGCGGCGAAGCTCGGCCGCAACGGCGCGATCGAGGGCTGGCTGGCGAAGGTCGCCGCACCCTGCGCGCTGACGCAGACATGGGCGCGGATCGCCAACGGCGCATTGCCGCACGTCGCGGCGGCGGACGCGGCGGACAAGGCGACCCGGCTGGCCGTCGCCGGCATGGTGCCGCCCTACGCCATTCCCCACTGGGCGGTCGATCATTTCCCGACCGATGTGGGCCTGCCGCTCGGCTTCATGCGCGGCAATGCGCATCTATACGGGGCTTTCTTCACCGAGAGTTTCATCGATGAACTGGCGCATCTGTCGGGGATGGAGGCCATGTCCTTCCGCATCCAGATGCTGGGCGGCAATCCGCGCTTGGCCCACTGCCTCTCCACCGCGGCGTCGATGGGCGGCTGGCAAGGCGGCATCGCGGGCAGCGGGCAGGGGATATCCGCCCATATGATGGACGGGGCCTATGCCGCGATCATGGTGGAAGCGGCGATGAACGGCGACAATCTGAGCGTCAGCCGCATCGTCGCCGCGGTCGATGCAGGCGATCAGGTGAATCCCGACATCGCGCGCCAGCAGATCGAAAGCGGGCTGGTCTATGGCCTCGCCTACGCCATGGGTGCATCCGTGCCCTATGAACGAGGCCTGCCAACACGCGCCATACTTGGCCGCATGAACCTGCCGCGCCTGGCCGACATCGGCGAAGTCACGGTGGAACTGATGCGTAGCACTTGCGATCCCGCCGGCGTCAGCGATCTGGCCGCTCCGCTCGTCGCCCCTGCCATCGCCAACGCCCTGTACACATGGACAGGTCAGCGCATGCGCAGCCTGCCGCTAGTGGGAGCCGCATGACCATCCCCCCCAATCATCCCGCCATCCCGACGCCGAAAGTCGGCGTTCTCCTCATCAATCTCGGCACGCCAGACGCGCCCGACCCGAAGTCGGTGCGCCGCTATCTGGCGGAATTTCTGTCCGACCGGCGCGTGGTGGAGATTCCGCAACTCCTCTGGCAACCCATCCTGCGCGGCGTCATCCTCACTACTCGCCCGAAGAAATCGGCCCATGCCTATCAACAGGTGTGGACGCCGGAAGGGTCGCCGCTTGCCGTCTATACCCGCGCGGCGGCCCATGCCTTGCAACAGGCGATGGGGGAAGGCGTGGTCGTCGACTGGGCGATGCGCTACGGCAATCCCGCCATTGCGGAAAAGCTGGCCGCGATGAAGGCGCGGGGCTGCGAGCGTATCCTGCTCGCGCCGCTCTATCCCCAATATAGCGCCGCGACGACCGCAACCGCCAATGATGCCGCCTTCGCCGCGCTCGCCGCGATGCGCTGGCAGCCTGCCATTCGCACCCTGCCGCCCTATCATGACGATCCGGCCTATATCGCCGCGCTTATGGCGTCGATCGACCGGCATGTCGCCGCACTCGACTTCGTGCCCGACGCCTTGCTCGCCAGCTTCCACGGCATGCCCGAACGCACCCTGCATCTGGGCGATCCCTATCATTGCCAGTCGGTCAAGACCGTCCGCCTGCTGCGCGAAGCCCTGTCTCTGAAAAACCCGCCGCTGCCGGTCCATATGAGCTTCCAGTCGCGGTTCGGGCGCGCCAAATGGCTCGAACCGGAAACCGAGGCTACGCTCGCCAAATTGGTTAAGGAAGGTGTCCGAAACATTGCTGTCGTCACACCTGGCTTCTCTGCGGACTGCCTTGAGACCTTAGAGGAAATCGCCCTGCGCGCGAAAGAGGTTTTTTTGGCCCAAGGTGGCGAAAAATTTGCCCTTTTACCCTGTCTAAACGCGTCGGCGGAAGCTATCACTCTCTACCACAGGCTTATGAGCCGTGAACTTTCGGGTTGGATCGACTGACCCGGTTTGAGGAAGAGGATAGGCACATGTCGAGAGTGGCGATCGTGACCGGCGGAACACGCGGCATCGGCGAGGCGATCAGCCTGGCATTGCAGGAAATGGGCTATACTGTGGCCGCCAACTATGCCGGCAATGAGGAAAAGGCGAAGGCCTTCACCGACAAGACCGGCATCGACACCTTCAAATGGGATGTCGGCGATCATCAGGCCTGCCTCGATGGTTGCGCCGCGGTCATGGAAGCGTTGGGACCGATCGACATCGTCGTCAACAACGCCGGCATCACCCGCGACGGCGTGCTCGCCAAGATGAGCTTCGATGACTGGAACGAAGTGATGCGCATCAACCTTGGCGGTTGCTTCAATATGTCGAAGGCGACTTTTGGCGGGATGCGGGAACGCGGCTGGGGCCGGATCGTCAATATCGGTTCGATCAACGGTCAGGCCGGCCAATATGGCCAGGTCAACTATGCCGCCGCTAAATCCGGCATCCACGGCTTCACCAAGGCATTGGCGCAGGAAGGCGCAAAGTCGGGCATCACCGTCAACGCGATCGCGCCAGGCTATATCGACACCGACATGGTCGCCGCCGTGCCCGCGCCGGTGCTGGAGAAGATCGTCGCCAAAATCCCGGTCGGCCGTTTGGGCCAGGCCAGTGAAATCGCCCGCGGCGTCGCCTTCTTCTGCAGCGAGGAAGGGGGCTTCGTGACCGGTAGCACCTTGTCGATCAATGGCGGCCAGCACATGTATTGATGACGATGGGCGGCCCCGACCAGCCTTCGGGGTCGCCCTTCGCGCCGCCGGTCAAGCGGAGCGTGACGATCGCTGGGCACCAGACGGCGATCAGCCTGGAACCGATCTTCTGGGACGCGTTGCGCGCCCATGCTATCCGGCAAAACCTCCCCATCAACGCCCTGGTCGCCCGCATCGACGCAGCACGGCTGGCTGTGGCGCATCCGCCCAATCTGGCTAGCGCTATCCGCTGCTGGCTGTTCGCGCAGCCCGCCTGCGACACTGATAAGAATTATTCGCAATAGCGTTGACTCTGAGAAAGACTCTCAATAGCAGGCCTCCAACAACGAAGGGGATCTGCAAATATGTCGAAATCTGCGAACATGACGTCCTTTCTGGCACTGGGTTGCGTTGGCGCGATGGCCTTTGCGAGCAGCGCAAGCGCGCAGGACGCTGAACAGGGCACGCGCTTGGGCGGCATGACGGTTACCGACACGGCGATCGACGAACCGGCGGTTAAGGTGGAAAAGGCGGAGTCGCCCAAATATGTGCGCCCCCTGCTCGACACGCCGCAGACCATTACGGTGATCGGCAACCAGACCATTTCCAAACAGAATCTGTTGACCTTGCGCGACGTGCTGGCGACCGTGCCCGGCATCACCTTCGGCGCGGGCGAAGGCGGCGGCGGCTATGGCGACAGCATCAACTTGCGCGGCCAGAGCGCCAATACCGACATCACCATCGATGGCGTGCGCGACAGCGCCCAATATAGCCGCACCGACCCGTTCAACCTGGAACAGATCGAAGTCATCAACGGCGCCAACTCCGTATTTAGCGGATCGGGATCGATCGGCGGCACCATTAACCTCGTAACCAAGCGGCCCAAGGGCTATGACGAAACGCTGCTGACCGCGGGCATCGGCACCGACGACTATTATCGCGCGACGGTTGACAGCAATGTGAAGCTGTCGGAATTCGTCGCCGTGCGCCTGAACGCCATGTATCATGAAAATGAGGTGCCGGCGCGCGATGTCGATCATTACAAGCGCTGGGGCGTGGCGCCGTCGATCAAGTTCGGCGGCGACGGCCCGACTACGATGACGCTGCTCTTCTCGCATCAGGAAGACGAAAATACGCCCCTTTATGGCGTGCCCTATTACAAGAACGCGGTCTATGACGGCCCGCTGCCCGGCGTCCCCTATAGCGGCTATTATGGCTACAAGAATGTCGATCGTCAGGACCAGACGGTCGATCAGGCGACGATGATCTTCGAACATCAGGTCAGCGATCTGCTGACTATCCGCGACCTGGCGCGCTGGCAGCGGGTCGAACAAAATCTGGTGGTCAATCCGCCGCAAGGCGGCACCTACTGCCTGGCTGATGGCACGACCCAGACGGGCGTGGCCTGCGCGGCCGGTCAGTCGCGCAACACCTATTATCCCGGCGGCCCGCGCGGCACCTATCGCTTCTCGGAAAACCAGTCGCTTTACAACCAGCTCGATCTGACCTTCTCCATCCTCGGCGGCCACAAGCTGGTGCTCGGCGCGTCGGCGCTGCATGAAGATTATACGTTGAGCAGCGGCAATCTGTTGCGCAATGCAGGCGGCGCGACGCCCAACCCGGCGCTGGACCCGATCAGCATCTCCAACCCCAACGCCATCTATACCGGTCCGATCAACCAGACGCAGACCGCCTATCAGGATAGCGTGCTGAACAACGTGGCCGCCTATGCCTTCGCCGCGGTCAAGTTGGCCGAGCAACTCGAACTGAATGGCGGCGTGCGGTACGAACACAACAAGGCGGTATTCCGCGCCGATACGATCACGCCGTCCGCGCTGCCGATCCCGGCCGGCCAGACGAGCCGTTACCTGACCGGCGCCAACCAGGTCGCGGTCGACGATCTCTTTTCCTACCGTATCGGCCTGGTCTATAAACCGGTGCCCAACGCCAGCCTCTATCTGGCCTATGGCAACAGCAGGAATCCCACGGCGACCACCGTCCGGTCGGGATGTGGCCTGGCGGCGGCGGGTAATTTCGGTGTCGATCCCTGCGAAGCAAAGCCGGAACAGGCGGTCAATTACGAAATCGGTGGTAAGATCGACCTGTTCGACGCGAAGCTGCAACTCAGCGCCGCGCTGTTCCGCAACGAACGCACCAACTATCGCGTCACCAGCAACGATCCGCTGATCGGCACGCTGCCGGTCAATGACGGCAAAAACCGGGTCGATGGCGTTACGCTTGGCGCGACCGGCAACATCACCGACGCCTGGTCGATCTTCGCCAACTACACCTATCTGGACAGCAAGGTGATCCAGAGCGTGTCCGACGCCTGTATCGCCAACCCCGGTCCGCGCACCGTCAATGGCGTGACGACCAACCCCTGCGGTAACAACGCCGCCGTCCTGGACCCGCAGGCCGGTCAGCAATTGACCAATACGCCCAAACATTCGGGCAGCCTTTGGACCACCTACACGCTGCCCTTCGGCCTCCAGGTGGGTTATGGCCTGACCTATCAGGGCAGCTTCCTGCTGACCAACCGGGCGCTGGTGACCCCGCTGGTGGCGGGCAGCACGGCGATCGTCCCAACCTATCGTTCGGACTCCTATCTGATCCATCGAGCGATGCTGTCCTACGCCTTCACGGAAAGTCTGACGGCGCAGCTCAATGTGCAGAACTTCACCAACAAGAAATATTACACCAGCATCCGCAACAATGGCTGGGCCAACCCCGGTGAGGGCCGCTCCTGGGTGCTGAGCCTCAACTATAAGCTGTGATTCAACGCCGTCCCTTGGCCTATCCGGGCCGGGGGGCGGCCGAGGTCATCCCGACGCCAAACATCGCAATTGATTCGCATTAGGCTTCGCGCTATCGGAACTGACAGGCGCACGCAAAGGGAGGCACCGGCATGTTGCAGGCGGCAAGCCAGCCGATTGACGATTATGACGGCGCGCCGGAGCCGGTTGTTGCGTCCGCGCCGGTCGTGGCTTCGTCGCTCTCGCCCTTCGCCATGGTGCCCGCCGATCGCTATGGTGCCCGGTCCCGGCCCAATATGCCCGCTATCGTCGCCATTCTGGCCGTCCATGCGCTGCTGATCGGCGCGCTGATCCAGGTGCGCAACCATGTGCAGCGGACGGAGGTGGCCAAGCTGACGGTCGTGAACCTGTCGCCGCCACCTCCACAGCCACCCGCAGCAGAAACGCCGCCGCCCCCGCCGTCCGCGCCGCAGGTGGTCGCGCCGCCACCGATCGTGCAGACGCCGGTGCCGGTGCAGACCGTCCAGACATCGCCCGAACCCGTTCCGGCCCCTGCGCCCGCGCCGGTGACCATCGTCGCGCCGTCAGCGCCCGCGCCTTCCCCCGCGCCGCCCGCGCCGCCCGCCATGGTGCAGGGCGGTGACCTGGGCACCCAGATGGTGGCGGGAAAGCCGCCCCGTTATCCGATCGACAGCCGCCGCAAGCGTGAGCAGGGGACGGTGGTGCTGGCCATCACGCTCGCCGTCGATGGCGCGGTGGAGAGCATCGCCGTCAGCCAGAGCAGCGGCTTTTCCCGGCTCGACAATGCCGCCAGGGACGCGGTCAAGGGCTGGCGCTGGAAGCCGACCATTCGGGGCGGACAGCCGGTGCGGGTTCGGGGCGTGGTGGAAATCCCGTTTGTTCTGCGCACCGATGCCGCCTGACGGACACGCTTTTCCATGCTGATTGCCATACCCGACCTGATCGACGCCGATGGCGTCGCCGCCATTCGCGCGATCATCGATGCCGCGGACTGGGTGGATGGCAACATCACGTCCGGTCATCAGTCCGCGCTGGCCAAGCATAACTTGCAATTGCCCGAAGATTGCGCCGCGGCGCAGGAAGCGCAGCGGATCGTGTTCGACGCGGTTGGTCAGAACCCGCTGTTCATCGCCGCCGCTTTGCCGCAGCGCATCTTTCCGCCCCTGTTCAACAGCTATGCCGGCGGGCAGGCGTTTGGCACCCATGTCGACAATGCGATCCGCATCCGCAAGGGTACGACCTTCCGCGTCCGGTCCGACCTGTCGATCACCGTCTTTCTGGAAGACCCCGACGCTTATGACGGCGGCGAACTGACGATCGAGACGCAATTCGGGGTGCAGCAGGTCAAGCTGCCCGCCGGCCATGCGGTGCTGTATCCCTCCTCCTCGCTGCACCGGGTCGAGCCAGTGACGCGCGGGCGACGCGTGGCCAGCTTCTTCTGGGTTCAGTCGATGGTGCGGGACGATGCAGCGCGCCAGACCTTGTTCGACCTGGACAGCAGCATTCAGCAGCTTGCGCAAACGCTGGGCCACGACAATGTGCAGGTCATCCGCCTGACCGGCGTCTATCACAATTTGCTGCGGCGCTGGGCCGACGCCTGAAGGGCGGGGTAGGGGCTGCCGGTGCCTATTCCTCTTCCGCCATCATCGGCTCCCCCGGCGGCGCATCGACCCAGCGCTGCGCCACCGCATAAGCATGGCCCGCGCGCAGGAACGCCGCGATCGCTTTCTCCCGCTGCTTGGGGTCCAGCGGCGCGGTCGCATAGGGGCCGACCCGCTTGCGCCGGGCAAAGCGGTCCGCCGCCGCCCAGGCTTCGGACGCAATCTGCACGTCCGCCTTTTCCCGGGCCTCCTCGCCGATCCCCGCCGCGCGCAAATCCTGGTCGATCCGCCGCGCGCCATAGCCGCGCCGGGCCAGCGCCCCGCTCTTCATCACCGCATAGCCCGCGTCGTCGATATAGCCCAGGTCCACGAATCGATCCGCCAGACCATCCGGGTCCGCAGGCGCATCGCCGCCCCATCCGCGCTCCTTGATCTTGCGCTTGAGATAGCTGAGCAGCTTCCCCCGGCTGGTGGCGAAGCGGGCGACATGGCGCAGCGCCATGTCGCGCAGCGCGCTTTCATCGAGCGGTGGGGGGAGGCGTTTGCCGGTCATCAGGATGCAACATGCGACATGCGCCATCTTTATGCCACAGTCGGGCCGGAATTTCACCGCGCCTTGTCGGCTATGAAGGCATGTTGGAATGCAATATCCGGTGCAAATGGCGGTCAAAGCTGCTAGCGGCCCCGGTTTCAAGATTTTCAAGACATTGGGTCAACCAATATGACGGGTTCGCAAGAGATGATGGCACCGACGCCGACCACCGACGATCTGCCGCGCCGCTTCTCCGATTTCGGGACGCTGGGCGAAGCGCTCGACTATGCGGCGCAGGGCAAACGCGGCCTCAACTTTCACGATGCGCGTGGTAATCTGGCGCGGCCCTATCCATTCAGCGAATTGCGCGCGGATGCCATCGCCTGCGCTCATCGCCTGATCGCCCATGGCGTCAAGCCCACTGATCGTGTCGCCCTGGTCGCCGAAACCGGCGCCGATTTCGCCATGCTCTTCTTCGGTATCGTTTATGCCGGCGCCTGGCCGGTGCCGCTGCCGCTGCCCACCAGCTTCGGCGGCAAGGACAGCTATATCGATCAGCTCAACGTCCAGCTGTCCAGCTGCGACCCGATGCTGTTCCTTTTCCCCAAGGAATTGGAAGAGATGGCGGGCGAATCCGGCCGCCAGAAAGCGGTCGAGAGCATCGCGTTCGAAGATTTCATCGCCCGCGAAGCGACCCCGGTCGACCTGCCGCAGGCGCGCACTGACGAGATCGCCTATCTGCAATATAGCAGCGGCTCAACCCGCTTCCCCCATGGCGTCGCGGTGACGCATCATGCGCTGCTGTCCAACCTGTCGGCGCACAGCCACGGGATGCAGGTGCAGAATAGCGATCGCTGCATCAGCTGGCTGCCCTGGTATCATGACATGGGGCTGGTCGGCTGCTTCCTGTCGGTCGTCGCCAACCAGGTGTCGACCGATTATATGAAGACCGAGGATTTCGCCCGCCGTCCGCTCGCCTGGCTCGACCTTATCAGCCGGAACGAGGGCACCTCGATCAGCTATTCGCCGACCTTCGGCTACGACATTTGCGCCCGTCGCATCTCCAGCCAGACCAAGGCGGAAGATCGCTTCGACCTGTCCCGCTGGCGTCTGGCCGGCAATGGCGCGGACATGATCCGCCCTGACGTAATGCAGAGCTTCGTGGACGCCTTCGCTGACGCAGGGTTCAGCCCCAAGGCGTTCCTGCCCAGCTATGGCCTGGCCGAAGCGACGCTGGCCGTCACCATCATGCCGCCGGGCGAGGGGATCATTGTCGAACTGGTCGAGGAAACCGACCTGTCGGGTGGCCACGCGACCGAGGGGCGGCCCCAGCGTTTCCGATCGATCGTCAATTGCGGCAAGCCGGCCAAGGACATGGTCGTGGAAATCCGCGACGAGGATGGCGGCCTGATGAACGAGCGTCAGATCGGCAAAGTATGGACCACCGGCCCTTCGCTGATGGTCGGTTATTTTCGTGACGAAGCCGCCACCGCCGCCTGCATGGTCGATGGCTGGCTGGACACCGGCGACATGGGCTATCTGAGCGACGGCTATCTCTACATCGTCGGCCGGGCCAAGGACATGATCATCATCAACGGCAAGAATCACTGGCCGCAGGATATCGAATGGGCCGTGGAGCAGCTCCCCGGCTTCAAGCAGGGCGACATCGCCGCCTTCGCCATCACAACGCCGGGCGGGGAGGAAGCGCCCGCCGTGCTGGTTCATTGCCGCACGTCCGACAATGAAGAGCGCTCGCGCCTGCGTGACCAGATCCGCGAACGGGTCCGCGCCATCACCGGCATGAACTGCGTCGTGGAACTGGTGCCGCCGCGCACGTTGCCACGCACCAGCTCGGGCAAGTTGAGCCGGTCGAAGGCCCGCAATCTCTACCTGACCGGGGAAATCAGACCCTACGATATCGCCGCCTGAACCGGATATGGCTTCGTTCGCGTCAGGGTTACCGATTGCTAACGCATGAATGCTAACCCGCTATGGTGGGCAGCAAGCAGGAACATAGCGCGGAACCGGACCATCAGGGGCGTGCCTCGCTGCGCGCGATCATGGGTCTTTCGTCCGTCTCCAAGGATGGCGGAATCCGTGTGCTGGAAGCCCAGCTGCAATCCGCGGACAGCGTCGCCATCCTGCGCCACGGCATGAATATCTGCGGTATGCTGTTCCTGTGGCAGGTCTTCTCCCATTGCTGTCCGCCGCTCCTGCTGGGTGGATGGAGCCTGGCGCTGATCGCCGCGACCGCGATCGCCCTGCTGCTGGACCGGCAGCGATGCCGCGCCAACAATATCGGCCTGTCGCCGTCCGACCTGCGGCGCCATGCGCTGGGCGGGTTGTTGCAGGGGCTGGTCTGGGCCGCCTGCATGGTGTTGGTGTCCCGGTCCGGCCAGACCGAGGAACTGGTGGCGCTCTGGACGCTCATCAGCTGCATCATGGTCTGCGGCGCGATCAGCTATGCAGCGACGCCCCTGTCCGCCACCGCCTATCTGCTGCCCTGCATCCTGGGCCTGTTCGCCATGTTCGACCAAGGCAGCCAGCTGCCGCTGCGGGCGCTGGCGACCAGCTATGCGCTGTCCCTGCTGGCCGGCTGTTTCATCTATGCCCGCACCTTCGCTCGCCAGCACAGCACCACCGCGCAACTGGCCGAAAAAAGCGAGGTCGTCAGCCTGCTGCTGCGCGAGTTTGAGGAAGGCGGGTCCGACTGGCTGTGGCAAACCGACGCGCTGCGTCGGATCAGCGGTGTGTCCAATCGCTTTGCAGAGACACTGGGGATGCAGCCGGGCCAGCTGGAAGGCGCGCCGCTGGTGCAGATCTTGGCGGGCAGTGGCTGGGACGACGGCCGGTTCGCCGCCGGCCTGCACAGCCTGGCCGACCATCTCAAGCGGCGCGAAAGTTTCAGCAATCTGGTCCTGCCGGTCGAGGTGAAGGGCCAATGTCGCTGGTGGGAGCTATCGGCTTCACCCCGTCATGATGAGAATGGCATTTTTCAGGGGTTCCGCGGTGTCGGGTCGGACGTGACCGCGCAGCGCGAATCAGCCGACAAGATCGCGCAACTTGCCCGCTTCGACCCGCTCACCGGCCTGCCCAACCGCAGCCATCTGCGCGAAGTGCTGGACCAGGCGATGGAGGCGGCGAGGGGCCGATCACCGGGCTGCGGCTTCCTGATGATCGACCTCGACCGGTTTAAGGCGATCAACGACACGCTGGGCCACCAGACCGGCGACAAGCTGCTGAGCCAGGTGGCGCGGCGGTTGCGGCAGGTCTGCACTGCGGACATATTCTGCGGCCGGATCGGGGGCGACGAATTCGCCGTGATCCTGCCGCATATCGCCGACAGCGCGGCCATCCCCCGCCTGTCGTCGGCGATCATCGGGGCGCTGTCGGCGCCCTATCAGGTCGACCAGCATATGCTCTATGTCGGCGCATCGGTGGGATCGGCATTGTCGCCAATGGACGGCCGCGATTCAGAAGCGTTGATCCGCAGCGCGGACCTAGCCCTCTATCGCGCCAAGGATGAAGGCGGCGGCGTCCATTGCGCCTATGAGCCGCAGTTGCACGCCCAGGCGGAAGAACGGCGGCAGTTGGAACTGGCGCTGCGCGAGGCGTTGGAAAAGGACCAGCTGCATGTCCTGTATCAGCCGGTCGTCGACGCCGAACAGGGCGTGGTGCTGGGGTTCGAGGCGCTGGTGCGTTGGACGCATCCGCAACTGGGCGCGATATCCCCGGTGAAGTTCGTGCCGGTGGCGGAGGAAGCGCGGCTGATCGCGCCGATCGGCGAGTGGGTGCTGCGCACTGCCTGCATGGAGGCGATGACCTGGCCGGAGCATATCCGAATCGCGGTCAATGTGTCGGCCGAACAACTGACCCATCCCAGCTTCGTCGCCGCGCTTGTGTCTGCGCTGGCCCAGAGCGGGCTGGACGCGCGACGGCTGGAGTTGGAAGTCACCGAGAGCGTGTTCATGAACGAGGATGCGGGCGCCTTGAAGGTGCTGGACCAGTTGTTGAGCCTGGGCATCCAATTATCGCTCGATGATTTCGGCACCGGCTACAGCTCGCTCGGCTATCTCAGCCGGACGCGGTTCAACACGATCAAGATCGACCGCAGCTTCGTGGTCGGGGCGTCGCAGAATACCGCTGAAAGCCTGGCCATCATCCGGGCGGTGGTGACGCTGGCCGACAGCCTGGGCATGAGCACCACGGCCGAAGGCGTGGAAACCGAAGCCGAATTGGAGATGGTCCGAAGGCTGGGCTGCAAAAAGGTGCAGGGCTATTATTTTGGCCGACCGATGCTGCCCCAGGACGCCGCCCGCCTATTTCCCAGACCCCAGCAGGTCGCCATAGGCTGAGCGTGCGCTAGCCGCGCTGCAACAACTGCCGCTCGACCATCGTCCAGAGCGACGCGAAGGCCTGTGCGGGCTGCGACGCCGGGGCGAAGGCGCCGAGCGGCTTGCGGCGCACCGTCATCTGCTCGATCGCGCTGGCCATCGGGATGGCGGGCCAATCCGGCTGGCTGTCCAGCGCCGCACGGTGCAGGCTGCGGCGGCGATCGACCATCGAATAGACCGGCAGGATCGGCGCATGATTGCCCCCGCGCTGAACCAGATAGCGGGCGACCTCGCCCATCGCCCGCTGCGACAGGGGGGAGGGGATGACCGGGATAACGATCAGGTCGGCGGCGCGCAGCACCTGCTCGCTGGTTTCGGTAAGGCCGGGCGGACAGTCGAGGATGATGCGGTCATAGTCGCGGCCCAGGCTTTCGATCAGCTTGGCCAGCCGCTTCTTCTTGTCCATCTCCCGGAAAAGATGATCCAGGCTGCGCAGCGAGGTGTCGGCGGCGATCAGGTCCAACCCCGGCACGGTCGAGGGCTGGATCAGCTTGCGGACGTCCACATCCTTGCTGAAAATCGCCTGCGCGGCGTCGCGGCTTTCCGTGTCAGTGGAGAGCAGCCAGCTGGATGCGGCCTGGGGGTCCAGATCCCACAGCAGGGTGCGCCGCTTGGAGATGGAGGCGGACGCCCAGGCCAGGTTGATCGCGAAGGTGGTCTTACCCACGCCGCCCTTCAGACTATAGACGGCGATGGTCGCCAATGTCGGTTCCTTTGCCATGGAACGAGAAGCTACGGCTTCCCGCCATCAAAGCAAGCGCTCAGATCATGGCTTTGTTACGCGCCCGTGACGCGGCACTGTGAGACAAGGAGTTGGACAGTAGTACGGCATTTTCGCAAAGGTAGATGGTTTCGCTAAAGAAACGATATCCCTGATAATAACTACAGTATTTCCAATACCTTATCCTGCGGACGGCAGAAGCGGACACCCTTTTCGGTCTCGACAAACGGGCGATTCACATAAGCGGGATTAGCGACCATTTCGTCCAGGATCGCGTCGGCGTCCATGGCGGGCAGACCGCGCTCTTCCGCATCGGTGCCCATGGTGCGGATCGCGTCGGCCGGGGTCAGCCCGGCGTCGGCGATCAACTGCGCCAGCTTGTCGCGGGTATAGGGCATCTTGAGATACTCGATCACTGTGACATCGACGCCCGGCGTTTCTTCGAGGATCGCCAGCGTCTTGCGCGACGTGCCGCATTTGGGATTATGCCAGATGGTGGCCTTCACGCGTCGCCCTCCCGCGCCAACCATTCCTCCAGCCACTTGATTGTGTAATTGCCGTCGAGGAAATCGGGGTCGCGCAGCAGCGCCTGATGCAAGGGAATCGTCGTCTTCATCCCTTCGATCACATATTCCTCCAGCGCGCGGCGCAGGCGCATGATCGCGCCTTCGCGGGTGCGGCCATAGACGATCAGCTTGCCGATCATGGAGTCGTAATAGGGCGGCACCTTATAGCCCTGATACAGGCCGCTATCGACGCGGACATGCATGCCGCCCGGCACATGATAGCTGGTGACGGTGCCCGGCGAGGGCGCGAAGGTCTTGGGATCTTCGGCGTTGATGCGACATTCGATCGCGTGGCCGGTGAAGCGCAGTTCGTCCTGCGTGACCGAGAGCGGCTTGCCTTCGGCGATGCGGATCTGTTCGCGCACCAGGTCGACGCCGGTTATCATCTCCGTCACGGGATGTTCCACCTGAAGCCGGGTGTTCATTTCGATGAAATAGAATTCACCGTCTTCCCACAGAAATTCGATCGTGCCCGCGCCGCGATAGGCCATGTCGGCCATTGCTTTTGCGCAGACGCCGCCGATGCGGTCGCGATCGGCCTGGCTCAGGATCGGGGAGGGGGCTTCCTCCAGCACCTTCTGGTGGCGGCGCTGGAGCGAACAGTCGCGTTCGCCCAGATGGATGGCGTTGCCGTTGCCGTCGCCGAACACCTGGATTTCGATATGGCGCGGATTGCCGAGATATTTTTCGAGATAGACGGTCGCGTCGCCGAACGCGGCCTTCGCCTCCGAGCCGGCCTGCTGCATCAGCGTTTCCAGATCGTCGGGCGAGGTGCAGACCTTCATGCCGCGACCGCCGCCGCCGGACGCGGCCTTGATGATAACCGGATAGCCGGCCTTTTCCGCGATCGCCTTGGCTTCGTCCAGGTCGCTGATCGCGCCGTCGGAGCCGGGGACGAGCGGCAGGCCGAGCGCGCCAGCAGTGCGCTTTGCCTCGATCTTGTCGCCCATGGTGCGGATATGTTCGGGCTTCGGCCCCACGAAGGCGATGCCATGCGCTTCGACGATTTCGGCGAACTTGGCGTTTTCCGACAGGAAGCCATAGCCCGGATGGATCGCGTCCGCGCCGGAGATTTCGGCGGCGGAGATGATCGCGGCGACGTTGAGATAGCTGTCCTTGGCCGCGGGCGGCCCGATGCAGATCGCTTCGTCGGCCAGCCGCACATGCATGGCGTCGGCGTCGGCGGTCGAATGGACCGCCACCGTCTTGATGCCCATTTCGTGGCAGGCGCGATGGATACGCAGCGCGATTTCGCCCCGGTTGGCGATCAGCAGCTTTTCGATGGCCATGGGTCGCGCGGCCTTATTCAATGACGATCAGCGGCTGGTCATATTCGACCGGCTGGCCATTATCGACCAGCACGGCCTTGACCGTGCCGGAGACGGGCGCGGCGATCGCGTTCATGACCTTCATGGCTTCCACGATCAGGATCGTTTCGCCCGCAGCGACCTGCGATCCGATGCGCGCGAAGGGGGCGGAGCCTGGTTCGGCGGACAGATAGGCGGTGCCGACGATCGGTGATTTGACCAGCGTGCCGGCGGGCAGCGACGCTTCGGCAGGGGTGGTGGCGGCAGCGACCGGTGCAGGCGCTGCGGCGGGCGCAGCGGCGGCAGGCGCAGGCGCGGCGGCATAGACAGGCGCGGCGTTGGCCGCGGCCTTGCGCGCGACGCGGATCTTGCGGTCGCCGTCTTCGACTTCGATCTCGGTCAGGTTGGTGTCGTCGAGCAGCGCAGCGAGATCGCGCACCAACTGTACGTCCACCTGCATTGCGCCCTTTTCATGCTTGTCGTTCATTTGATGTTCCCGAACGGTGAATGTCGTTTCTGGCCCCGCGCCTATGCGCATTTACGTTCAAGCGCAACTTTTGTGCGCCCAAATGCGCGCACCTACAGCTCCAGCGCAGCTTCCAGCGCCAGCATATAGGACATGGGGCCAAAGCCCGCGATCGTGCCCTTCGCCGCCATGCCGACATAGCTTTTATGACGGAAGGCTTCGCGCTTGTGCGGGTTCGACAGATGGATTTCGATGACCGGCACGGTGATGCCCTTGATCGCATCATGCAGGGCGACCGACGTGTGGGTGAGGCCGCCCGGATTGAGGAGGACGGCGTGGGCGCCTTCTGCATGGGCTTCCTGCAACCAATCGATCAGATGGCCTTCATGATTGGACTGGCGAAAATCAATTTGCACATGGGCGCGGGTGGCGGCGTCGTCCATCCGCTCGGCGATGTCGTCCAGCGTGTCATAGCCGTAAATTTCCGGCTCGCGCGTGCCCAGCATGTTCAGATTAGGTCCGTTCAGCACATAGATTTTACGCATGTCGGCCATGGCGATCCCCCTTGCATGTTGCGGCCGGGGCAAGGCCGCCCCTATATGCGGCACGATCCTTAGCCCTTCGTGTCTCGCTTAGTCGAGATATCTTCGCATGTTCGGAAAAGCCATTATGAGCACAGACGGCACCATCTCCATCCATATCAATGGCGAGCATCGCCGCATCCGCGATGGGCTGACCCTTGCGCAGTTGGCGAGCGAATTGGGCTTCGTGCCCGAAAAGGTGGCGGTGGAGCGCAATCTGGAGGTCGTGCCGCGATCGACCCTGGCGCAGGTCATGGTCGAGGATGGCGACGAGCTGGAGATCGTGCATTTTGTGGGTGGCGGGGATGTATCTTGCCAAGCGGACGACAGCTGGACCGTGGCGGGCAAGACGTTCCGGTCGCGCCTGATCGTGGGCACCGGCAAATATAAGAGCTTCGAACAAAATGCGGCGGCGGTGGCGGCATCGGGCGCGGAGATCGTCACGGTGGCGGTGCGCCGGGTCAATGTGTCAGACCCCAAGGCGCCGATGCTGACCGACTATATTGATCCCAAGGTTATTACTTACCTGCCTAATACGGCGGGCTGTTTCACCGGCGAGGATGCGATTCGCACGTTGCGCCTGGCGCGCGAGGCGGGCGGCTGGGAATTGGTGAAGCTGGAAGTGCTGGGCGAGGCGCGCACGCTGTATCCCGATATGGTCGAAACGCTGCGCGCGACGGAGATATTGGCCAAGGAAGGCTTCAAGCCGATGGTCTATTGCGTGGACGATCCGATCGCGGCCAAGCGGCTGGAGGATGTCGGCGCGGTGGCGATCATGCCGCTGGGCGCGCCGATCGGGTCGGGCCTGGGCATCCAGAACCGGGTGACGATCCGCCTGATCGTGGAAGGCACCAGGCTGCCCGTGCTGGTCGATGCGGGCGTGGGCACCGCGTCGGAAGCGGCGCAGGCGATGGAGCTGGGCTGCACCGGCGTATTGATGAACACCGCCATTGCCGAGGCGAAAGATCCGGTGCTGATGGCCGCCGCGATGAAGGCGGGGGTCGAGGCCGGCCGCATGGCCTATCGCGCGGGGCGCATGGGCCGGCGTATGTATGCCGACCCGTCCAGCCCGCTGGCGGGGCTGATCTGACGGCACTTTCCGCATTCGCGGCAAATTGACCGGTCCGATGCTTGTGCTTATGGGCGTGGTCAAGTTGGAGGAGGAATGCTATGGCCAGGAAGCTCTACCCCGATGCCGCTGCGGCGCTGGAAGGATTGCTGTTCGACGGGATGCATCTGTGTGCGGGCGGCTTTGGCCTGTGCGGCATCCCCGAACGGTTGATCGATGCGATCCGCGATTCGGGGGTCAAGGATCTGACCATCGCGTCCAACAATGCCGGGATCGATGGCGAGGGGCTGGGCAAATTGCTGCGCACGCGCCAGGTCAGGAAGATGATCTCCTCCTATGTCGGCGAGAATAAGGAGTTCGAGCGGCAATATCTGGCGGGCGAATTGGAGGTGGAGTTCTGCCCGCAGGGGACACTGGCCGAACGCTGCCGCGCAGGCGGGGCGGGCATCCCCGGCTTCTATACCAAGACCGGCGTCGGCACGCAGGTGGCCGAGGGCAAGGAAGTGAAGAATTTCGACGGGCAGGATTATATCCTGGAGCGCGGCATCTTCGCCGACGTCGCAATCATCAAGGGCTGGAAGGCCGATGAGAGCGGCAACCTGATTTTTCGCAAGACGGCGCGCAATTTCAACCAGCCGATGGCGACCGCGGCGAAAATCTGCATCGCCGAAGTCGAGGAAGTGGTGCCGACCGGCAGCTTGGACCCCGACGCGATCCATCTGCCCGGCATTTATGTGAAGCGCATGATCGTGGGTGCGCCTTACGATAAAAAGATCGAATTTCGGACGGTGCGGACGCGGGAAGCGGCCTGATGTCGCTGACGAAGCGCTTGGGTTGGGGGCTGCTGCTGGCACCGTTGGCCGCTTGCGCGCCTGCCTATAATTCGCTCGTTCCTGTCCCGCCGCCAGCCAATCCGCCGGCCGGGATGCAATATCTCTACGGGTCGGGTGAGGGGGCGGCGATTTCGGCGCAGGCCTGGAATGCGCTGCTGACCTATGTGTCGGTCAGGGTGAAGGCGCGCCCGGCGGACAGCGTCGTGCTGGCCGATGGGGCGAGCCTTGCCGCGCCGCGCTTCGTGCCCTGTGGCGACAAGCCCTTGGCCGCGGTGTTCGACGTGGATGAGACGGTGATGCTCAACACCGGTTATGAATATCATGATGCCAAGACCGGCCGAGGCTTTGACGCCGCCGCCTGGGACGCATGGGAGAAGACGGGCGAGGGCGCTGTCGGGCCAGTGCCGGGCGCTGACCGGGGGCTGGCGGCGCTGCGCGGCTTGGGCGTAACCGTGATCTTTAACACCAACCGGTCGGCCGCCAACGCCGATGCGACTGTGCGCGCGATCAAGGCCGCGGGCCTGGGTGATGCCGTGCATGGCCAGACGCTGTATCTGCGCGGCGACGATGCGATGGGATCGCGCAAGGATGGCCGCCGCGCGACGATCGCGGCGCGCTTTTGCGTCATCGCGATGGGCGGCGACCAACTCGGCGATTTTTCCGATCTGTTCAACGCCGGCCAGGGTGTGGCCGCCCGCCGCGCCGCGACGCTGCAACCGCCGGTCGCAGGCCTGTGGGGCCATGGCTGGTTCGTGCTGCCCAACCCTGTCTATGGCAGCGGCCTCAAGGGCGGGTTTGACGATGTGTTTCCGATGGACAAGAGGTGGGCGCCGCCCGCCCAAGGGGAGAAGTAAAGATGCCCTGGACTCGTGACGAGATGGCCGCGCGGGCGGCGAAGGAATTGCAGGACGGTTTTTACGTCAATCTGGGCATCGGTATTCCGACGCTGGTCGCCAACCACATCCCGGCCGGGGTGGAAGTGACGTTGCAGTCGGAAAATGGCATGTTGGGCATCGGGCCTTTCCCGTTCGAGGGGGAGGAGGACGCCGACCTGATCAACGCGGGCAAGCAGACCATCAGCGAATTGCCGCAGACCGCCTATTTCAGTTCGGCCGACAGCTTCGCCATGATCCGTGGCGGGCATATCGACCTGACCGTTTTGGGCGCGATGGAAGTCGCGGAGAATGGCGACATCGCCAACTGGATGATTCCCGGCAAGATGATCAAGGGCATGGGCGGCGCGATGGACCTGGTCGCGGGCGTCAAGAAGATCATCGTGGTGATGGAGCATACGTCCAAAAATGGCGATCCCAAGTTCATCCCGGCCTGCACCCTGCCGCTGACCGGCAAGAATGTAGTCGATATGATCGTCACCGACCTGTGCGTGTTCCAGCGCCCCGACCATGACAGCCCGTTCAAGCTGGTCGAATTGGCGCCGGGCGTGACGGCGGAAGATATCGCGGCTAAGACCAGCGCACATTATGTGAGCTGAGGACGGCCAGGATGAGCCTTGACGGCACCTACGACGACAATAACCCCTTCGCCCTGATCCTTGCGGGCAAGATTCCGTCGGTCAAATTATATGAGGATGCGCACACGCTCGCCTTCCTCGATATCCAGCCGCAGTCGAAGGGGCATAGCCTGGTCATTTCCAAATGGTCCAGGGCGCGCAACATCCTGGAGATAGAGGATGAGGCGCTGGCGGAGGTGATGGCGACGGTCAAGACAGTCGCCACCGCCACGCGCAAGGCGTTGGCTCCCGACGGCATCCATGTCGCCCAGTTCAACGGCGCACCGGCGGGGCAAACCGTGTTCCACCTCCACGTCCATATCGTGCCGCGCTGGGCAGGCGGGCCGATCGGGTTCGGTGCCCATGGGCAGGGCCAGTTCGCAGACGCGGCAGAGCTTGCTGCGCTGGCCGACGAGATTCGCGCCCAATTCTGATGCGCGCCTGTTTCGCCGCTCGGCCCCTGTTCACGCAGGGCGCGCACTGATGGTGCTGCGTCCCTTCAACGCGCCCGGCGCGCGCCTGGCGCTGCGCTCCAAGCGCGCCAGCCAGCTGTTCCAGGGCGGGCGCGGGGAAAGCGAAGTGGTGCTCGACATTTCGCGGCTGCTGTCCCGTTCCTTCCATCCTGCGCCGACAGGCATCGACCGGGTGGAATATGTCTATGCGCGCGAGCTGCTGGAGCGGATGCCCGATCGCCTCGCTTTTTCCGCGGTGCATCCTGCCGGGGGCTATTATGGCCGGCTGGACAACGCCGCCGTGCGTCAGTTCCTGGCCTTTACGGCGGCCAAATGGCGTAATGCCGGCTCGGCCGATGCTGGCGAGAACAAGGCCGCGGTCATCCGCCATTTGTTCGCCACCCGGCCCAGGCCGGTGCCGCGCGCGACGCGGCCGCGCGTCTATCTGCAGGTGTCGCCGCATCATCTGGACGATCATGCCCAGGTCGGCGCGATCCTGCGGGCGGAAGGCGCGAAGTTCATTACCCTGGTCCATGACGTCATTCCGCTCAGCCATCCCGAATATGCCCGGCCGCAGGGCGCGGATGAACATCGCCGCCGGGTGCGCACGATCGACAGCTTCGCCAGCGGCATCATCGGCAACAGCCAGGCGACCATCGATGCGCTGGCACCCCATATGCGCCACGGCCTGAGCGGACGGGCGATCCGGGTGGCGCATTTCGGGGCCGACGCGCCCGATATTTTCGGCGCCAAGGGCGAGGCGTTGCCGGAACGGCCCTATTTCGTCTATATCTCGACCATCGAGCCGCGGAAGAACCACCTGCTGCTGCTCAACCTGTGGCGGCGCATGGTGGAACGGCTGGGCGACGGCGCGCCGGTGCTGGTGCTGATCGGGCGGCGCGGCTGGGAAAATGAGAATGTCATCGACATGCTGGAGCGGGCCGAGGCGCTGCGCGGCCATGTGATCGAGGCGGGCGAAGTGTCGGACAATCGCATGCAGGCGCTGGTCGCCAACGCCCGCGCCATGTTGATGCCATCTTTCGCCGAAGGCTTCGGCATGCCGGTGGTCGAGGCTTTGGCGGCGGGCGTGCCGGTTATCTGTAGTGACATCACGGCGCATCGCGAGGTCGGGGGCGACGCGCCGGATTATCTCGATCCGCTCGACGGCCTTGGCTGGCTACGTGCGATCGAGGCCTATAGCCAGCCCGATGCGCCCAATCGCGCGGCGCAGATCGCGCGGCTCGCCCACTGGCGCGCCCCGACCTGGCGCGATTATTTCGACATCGTGACCGACCTGTTGGAAGACGTGACAGCGCAAGTTTCTTGACGCTCGCTGATACAGCCCGCATGGATGTGGAGAACCGATTGAAAGACCGGCCGTTTGCGCCGAGTGAGGGCAAGTTGATCGAGCCAGAACATGATCTCTGGCGCTGGCGTGGCGAGCCTGCCCATGCATAGACCGCTGACCCATCCCTTGTTCCTGCGTTCGCCCCCCTTTCCCGGTGTCACGGCGTCGATTGCGGCTGTGAGCGTCGCTGCGGAAGGCGCGCCGGTTGGCGACAGCATATTGGACGCGGTTGCGGATGCGCGAGTGGGTGGCGCCTTCTGGGGCGATCGGCCGGAACATGTCGCCATCGTCGTGCGTGCGGGCGTCACCGTCTCGGCAGAACGGTTGAGCGGGGTCGATTCGGACCGCATCGGCATCGTCGGCGATAGGCCGTCCATGGTGCAGGGACGCCGATTGCGCGACCCGGTCGATCCCTGGCATCTGATTGCGGGCGCTGATGCGGTCCATGCCGACGTTGATGACGAACTGGCTATCGTCGCCGGCCTGCTGGGCGTTGCGGTGTTCGACGGGCAGGGGCGGGCGGTGCCGACCGAACAGTTACGTCATGCAGCGCGTGCGCGTATCGGGATGGCGCGCTATCGCGACTGTTTCACAGATAAGGACGTGCCGGTCGCGCAGGCCATCGAGCGGCTGGGCGAATGGCGCCGTCATCTCGACGGCAATCGCGGCATCGCCGCCGCCAGCGGCATGGCCTTTTGGAAACGAGACATGATGCGTCAGTTTCTGTGGGACGGTTTGCGCGCGCCACCTTTCCTTCCGCCCGACAAAGGGGTGCACAGCGCCCGGGAAACCGGGCGGGCGCTGGCGATATGGCCTTCACGAGTCCCGCCCTCGACAACGCGCGACGCTGAACGGATGCACGTGCCGATCTGTCGGGTGGAAGACGGATTTCTGCGGTCCAACGGGCTGGGCGCTGGTTTGCATCCGCCCAGTTCGGTGGTGATCGATCATGCCGGCATCTACTATAACGCCTGCGCGCCCAGCGATTTGGAGCATGTGCTGGCGACTCATCCGTTTCCGCCGGCGCTGGTCGAGCGGGCGCAGCGTCTGCGCGCCGCCATCAGCGATGCCGGCGTCACCAAATATGGGATCGAAGGCGGCCGGATGATCGATCTGCCGGCCGGTCGTCGCACCGTGCTGGCGGTGGGCCAAGTGGATGACGATATGTCCGTGCGCCTGGGCGGGGCAGGGGTGGAGGGCAATCTGGACTTTCTGTCCCGCGTGCGCCGCAGCGAGCCTGATGCGTGGATCATCTACCGTCCCCATCCCGACGTCCAGGCCGGGCATCGCCGCGGTCATCTGAGCGAGGCCGCGATCCTCAGCCATGCCGACGCGATCGATAGCGGGGCGCCTTTGATGGCGATGGTGCAGGCGGTCGATGACGTCCATGTGCTGTCGTCGTTGACCGGATTCGAGGCGCTGGTGCGCGGACAGTCCGTGACCGTCCATGGCATGCCCTTCTACGCCGGTTGGGGCCTGACCCGCGATCTTGCCGAACCTACGGGCCGCCGGGGACGTCGGCTGACCGTGGATCAACTGGTCGCTGGCACGCTCATTCTCTACCCGCGTTATATTGATCCGGTAACGCGTTTGCCTTGCGGCCCGGAACTGATGGTGGATCGCATGGCAAGTGCATCGACACCGAACCTCACCTGGCTTATCAGGGCACGAGCAGCACAGGGAAAGCTACGAAGATTTATGACTTTGTGCGCCGAGTTTTTTCATGACTGACGCTTCGACACGGACGTTTCTGTTCCTGCAAGGCCCGCATGGCCCCTATTTCGCTATGCTGGCCGATGCGCTGCGCAAGCGCGGGCATGTCGCGTTGCGGATCAATATCAATGGCGGCGACAAGATCGACTGGCCCGGTGAAGCGAGCGATTACAGAGGCACGTTTCGCAACTGGCCGTTGTTTTTCGACGATTTCGTCGTGAACCATGGCGTTACCGACCTGATCCTCTATGGCGACTGCCGACCCTATCACGCCTCTGCACATGGTATGGCCAGATTGCGATCCGTGCGGGTGCATGTGGTGGAGGAAGGCTATATCCGTCCAGACTTCCTGACGTTGCAGGATGATGGCGTGAACGGCAATTCGACCCTGCCGCTCGATCCGCAATGGTATCTGGATGAAGCCCGGAAGCTGCAACAGGCGGAGGTGACCTTTCCGCCTGTGCCATCGACATTTCGTGTGCGTGCGCGCAACACGATGCGCAATGGCCTGGCATCCGCATTGATGCGGCCGCTTTTCCCCTATTACCGGACGCATCGGCCACATAGTTTCATGATGGAGTCGATCGCCTGGACCTACAAGCTGCTGGTGGGCAAGCACCATGCCGCGCAATCCCTGCAAGAATGGGAAAAGGTACAGGATCGACCCTATTTCTGCCTGCCGCTGCAACTGAATTCGGATTATCAGATTCGGATACATTCGCCCTTTGGGGATATGCGCGCCGCGTTGCGCTTCGTCCTCAAAAGCTTCGCACGCCATGCGCCCGACGACGTCGCGCTGGTGGTGAAGCGGCATCCGCTCGATCCGGGCCTGGTTTCCTGGTCGCGGCTGACCCGCAGGCTGGCGGCGAAATATGGCGTCGGCGACCGCGTCTTCTACCTCGACGATGGCGACATCGCCGAACTCGTCCGTAACGCATCGGGCGTCGTCACTGTCAACAGCACGGTCGGCACGCTGGCGCTAAACGAGGGCAAGCCCGTCACGGTGCTCGGTCACGCCGTGTACAAGGTGCCTGGCATCGTCAACACCGGCCCTCTCGACGCCTTCTGGACGACGCCCGGAGAACTTGATCGCGATCTATATTCCGCATTCCGACGCGTGCTGATGGATCGTTGCCTGATCCACGGCGGATTGCTGAGCGAAGAAGGGCTGGCACTGCTCGTTGATAATGCGGTGCGTCGTTTAATCGAGTGCAGGCAGGCGAAGGAGGTACCGGGAGTGGCGCATCACGCGATAGGACGTATGCCGGCAAGCTATGCCGTACGCTGACATCTCCTTATAGTCGTACGCGCGAAGATGTGCGAACATAGGGCGTTTGTTGGATAGGAGAGGTTCATATGCCCTTCTAAAATAGTCCTTTGCTAATGGAGCGTAAATGCCGAAGCTGCATCGACATTATGTCAGCAAGCCATGGGGGTCGGAACATATTCCGCCTGCGTTCGATGCGCGTTGCGGCGGTCGGATCGGAGAAATCTGGTTTCAAGAGATGCCGGATCGCGGACTTCCTTTGCTCGTAAAGTATATTTTTACGACTGAGCGCTTGTCTATCCAGGTACATCCCAACGATGAGCAGGCGCGTGCCATAGGCCAAGCGCAAGGCAAGAGCGAATGTTGGTATATCCTGGATTGCGTGCCGGATGCCGTGATTGGCATAGGTTTCAAGGCGCCGATTTCGGAGGCGGATTTTCGGGCCTCTATTAGTGACGGGTCGATTGTCGATCTGATGCATTGGCAGTCGGTAAAGCAGGGCGATTTCTTCTTCATCCCGGCCGGTACCGTGCATGCGATCGGCGCAGGCATCATATTGGCGGAAATCCAGCAGAATTCCGACATCACTTATCGGCTGTTTGACTATGGCAGACCACGCGAACTGCATGTCGAGGCAGGCGCTGCGGTTAGCCGGCTCGGTACATATGAGGGTCCATCCACACATGCCGGGATAGATGCCGACAAAAGCCTGTTCAATGTCAGTGGCGCCCCGTTTACGGTGTTCAAGCGGCTGTTCATAGTAGGAGAGGAGCCACATTGGCCTCAGGCGGCACTTTTTTGGTTTTTGCCGCTTAGCGGATCTGGGCTCGTCGACGGCCAGGCGTTTTCAGCCGGAGAATGCTGGTTGCTGTCCGGTGAGCCGGATATGGAATTATTGGAGGACTGTGCGGCCCTGGTCGCTACAGTTTGATCGCGATTGGGCGCGATCAATCCCCCGATTTTATCGTCTGCGCCAATAGCTTAACGTCCTGGGACCGTTGACGCGGGATGATGAGGACGCCGTCCGCGGTCGATACCACGATCATGTCCTTCAGGCCGGCGGTGGCTACTGGGGGGCCGCCATCGACATAAATCAGGTTGCCATGGCTATCGATGGATGTGACAGCACCAGTGTGCGCATTGTCATTTTCGTCGCGTTGTTGCACTTCCCAAAGCGCTTCCCATGAACCGATATCGGACCAGCCCATGGCAACCGGAACGACCGCTGCCCTCTCGGTCTTTTCCATGACAGCATAATCTATCGAGATATCGGGGCACTGTTCAAACTGCTCGACCTGCGGCGTTGCGAACGAACCATCAAACGTCGCGGCTTGCATCGCCGCCGCGCAATGTCGGGCCACCCCAGGCGCGTGGGCGCCGAGTTCTGCAAGATAGGCGGATGCCTTGAAAAGGAAAATGCCCGCGTTCCACAGGTGTCGCCCACTAGCAAGATAGGTCGCCGCCAACTCAGCGTCCGGTTTTTCCGCAAAACGGGAAACCGAAAATACCCCTTCAGCATCGACGAGACCTGCGCCACATTCAATATAGCCATATCCCGTTTCCGGCCGATGCGGTTCGATCCCGAATGTCACCAGCCGGCCAGCCATCGCCGCGGGCATTGCCCTTTCAATCGCCTGATGAAAGGCGGGCAAATCTTTGATCTGGTGGTCAGACGGCATGACGAGCATGAGGTCGTCCCCTTGGCGGTCAGTGATCCAGTGCGCGGCAATCGCGATCGCGGCGGCCGTGTTCCTTCCCCGCGGTTCCAGCAATATCGCCGCTGGCTTCTGTGCGATAGCATCTGACTGGCTTTTGATAAGCGCGCCATAACGAGCATTGGTCACGAAAATCGGGGCGGCAAAGCGTTGCTGTCCCGCAGCGCGGAGGATCGTTTCCTGAAGCAATGTCTGCTGCGTCACCAAGGCGATAAACTGCTTGGGCAGGTCGGGCCGCGACACCGGCCAGAGGCGCGTCCCCGAACCGCCTGACAATATCACCGGGTGTATGAGCATGAAAATATCACCTATATCCGAAACGCTTACCGGCGATAGAAAACTCGGCCGTTAAATTCAATAGTGTCGGGCAACCGATGTCGAAGTGACTGTGCGTAGCGAATTAATGCCGTTTTGACCGTGGAGCATTTACTCGCCCTTGTTGCTGAGGGAATAAATCATGCTATGGGACTAGGATATGATAGAAAACGCGCATGATCATCGCATTGATCACACAGAATTGCTCACATTCAGGCAATTTGGTATCAACCATTTGCGCTATCGTGCAAGAGTGATGGCGCAGCAGCCAAGCATTTCAGGCGGCGTATTGCTAATTAATGACACCCGTACCCAAAACAACGTGGGCTGTAGAGCGACCAGTAATGCATTGATCAATTACATGGCTGCCGGAGGCCTAAATGTGGCGGCCAGTGTTACTCTTGCGGAAATCCAGGCGCTCTCCAATGAGGTGCCATTCATTCCGGGGAAACTGGACGAAATGGTCGCCCAGGTGCTCGCCCATGCTGCATTTCAAGAATTTCTTGCTGCAGCAATAAGGAAGGCGGACGCTATCATTATCAATGGGGAGGGTAGCTTCTACGATCAGCAGAAAAAAGGCATTTTTACTGCTATCCTCGGGATTATCGCCAAACGACATTTTGCGAAGCGGGTGGCGGTCGTCAACACCAGCGTGTCGTTCACCGACCCTGAAATGGGATTATATTGCGATGCGCTCTTTGGTGAGGCTGACGTCATCGCTTTCAGGGAACATGCCTCTTTCGAATCGGCGTTGGGCCGTTGGCCCTCCCGGTCCCCCATATTCGCGCCTGATGCTGCGTTTCAATATGCCATGAAGCCTTTACCCCAGCGCCAAGCCCGTATGATAGAAGGCATTTATCCTAACGAACTGCTAGCGGGGCCGATCCCGCTCGGTGCAGTGTTGATCAGTGGAACTTCGGCAATCTTTCGTAAAGATCGGCCCGCGTTCACCGGCTATCATGCGCTTCGCCAATTGGTAGTTGATCTTATCGGGGACGGGCATCCTGTGGTCCTTTTTGCGGCAGACCAAGCTGATGAGCGGTTGCTGTCCTCCCTTGCAACGGATTTGTCGCTGCCCATGATCTCGGCATCGACCGGGACCGACGCTTTGCTCAACTATTTGTCCAGCGCCAGTTGCCTCCTGTCTGGCCGTTTTCATGCTTCTATTCTGGCGGCATGCGTGGGAACACCGCTGATTCTGGGAGAAGCGAATTTCCCCAAGACACAGGCGCTTCGCGCAATGTTGAAGGTGGACACTCCGTTCTTTTCCTTCCATAGGTTCCAAGAGCAGCGGCAGGAAATTCTGGCCGCTATCAACGCTATTCGTGATGGAGGCGATGCCCTCCGGGCGCGTTATCGCGCCGAGGCCGAATCGCTTGCGGAAGCCTCCAGCGCCTGGGTTCCAAGATTAGTCGCGGTTTTGGGTTCGCCATAGGATTCGTGCGGTCGCTTCAAGGCGGGGTTGGCCAGTGTGGCGTACGGCTATTTTGATGCTTTCGAATGGCCTGGTTTCTCGCACATGCGAGATGTTCGGCGGCTTGTAGATAATAGACGGTTCTTCAACGAGTTTAAGCTTCCATGCACCGCTTCGGCCCTTGCCTGTGCGGGCGCTCTCCCCTATCAACGCCCCAGCATTGTTGGGGGAAAATAGCGTATGGCTATAGGTGCTAAATTGCCGAGCATCCAGATCGCGCGTACTGTTGAGAGGCTTCAAGGACTTTTGCCGGACATCGGTCAAAGGCCGGTCCTCATCGTTGGGAATGGTCCAAGTTGCCGGACAGTAGATTACCGGCAAATTCCTCAAGACGCTTATGTCTTCCGCTGCAATTGGTTCTTCCTTGAGGAGGAGTATCAATTCGGACGGAAAGTCGATGCTTATTTTTGGTCGGTCAATAATAAAGGCCTGCACGCTGAACTGCGAAAGTCAGTCGTTGCCCATGATTATGACTATGGCCTCTTTATGTGTCCGTTCCTGGTGCCGGAGGACGGCGCCGACGTAACGAAGACATATTCGGACGTGTTCCAGCCCCAGTTTGATCACTGGCAAATCATGTCGTCAGTGCCAAATATTGCGCGACTTTTAATGTCCCGGCCCCTCCCCACGCAAGGCGTGCAGATGCTTGCGACCGCCCTTATCCTTGGCGCGCGCGATGTCCATCTTATCGGCATGGACATGTACGTCAGCAAGGAAGCACGATATGCTTATAATATTCCCCCTGAGATCGCCAAAAACTTCTTCGAGAAGGATTTACGGCCGGGATACGAAGATAAGCATTCTCTGACCACGGATTTGCGCGCGCTGGAAGTTGTCAACGCGACGTTCAAAGATGCGAAGATTACCAATCACAGCCCTGAAGGCCCTTTGCGCCGTATTTATCCGGTTCCGCAGGCTCTTGAAAATTTCACCACCGAATGGCCTAGGCCCAAGGGGCAGGCCGCGATCGAGAGCGGGCAGGTGGGCGAACGATATTATGCGACAAAGACCATAAATGGCGAAGCAAAGCGTTGCGCCTATGTCACCTATGCGACTGAGGACTTCGCATTTGGCGTGGCCGCTCTTGCCAACTCGCTCGCTAAGCACAGCGATGTGCCGCTTATCGTCATGAAGCGCGCCGGTATTGAATTTCCATTCGATCTCGGCCCCAATACCGCAATTTTGAGTGTGGATGAGGTCAATAATCCAAATCTGCTCAATAGCGTCAGTCAGCGTTTTGCCGATACGTATAATAAGCTGAATGTATTCGGTCTCAAATTTCTTGATAAAGCCGTTTTCCTTGATGCCGATACGATTGTCATGCAGCCTATTGATGAGCTGTTTGAACTGGACGGCTTCCACGCGGCACCCGATTATGGTCAAGAGGCCAACGCAAGGCATTTTAACAGTGGCGTGTTCTATTGTGAACCCAGCGGGCAGTTGCTGGCCGATTTGCTGGATGCTGCGGGTAATGTGACCTCATTCGATGGCGGCGATCAGGGGCTCCTTAACGAGTTTTTCTCTGACTGGGTTGCGCTCGATCGGAAATATAATACGCTGAAGCGTATCCAGCTGGATTTGCCGTCTCTTTTTGACGTCCAGGATATCAAGATACTTCACTATGTGGGTATCAAGCCTTGGCACCATTTGGGGAAGAGGCGCAACGCAGAGCATAAAGACTTAGAGCGCATCTGGTTCAGCCATTTGCCTGAGGAGCGCAAGCTCGATCTCATTCAGGTTTTCCGAAGTGCGCCTTTGTCGACTGGCGCCACTCTGGAGACTATCGCCGCAGAGGAACTGGACAAACGCGAGCGGAAAATCACAATCCGTCTGAAGGAGGTGTATGAAGGTAAGCTCAAGTCGCTCGAAGCGAAGGTTCTCGAATATAAGGAAACGGCCGAGGGGCATAGCAATCGGGTAAATTTATTCGGGTCGGTCATCAGCCAGATCGGCGAAGGCTTGGATAATGCGTTGGCCGCCAACCAGCCGAGCTTCGGCGCGCGTGTCATCATAGGTGGGTCTTCGCTTTTGCGGCAGATCGCCAAAATGGAGCCGGAGCATTTGGCAGGGGTCGATTTCATCGGCTGTGCTGGGAAGTTCGAAGTGCAGCCGGACACGGCTCTTCATGGCGCACGAATCTTTACGATGTCGGATGCCGAAACGATCGAGGCGCATGGCGGCACGCCGGTCGCCGTGAAGTTCGTCGACAAGATTTGGGAGTATAGGTCAGCGCCTGACGCAGCGGAAATCTATGCGTCCCGTCTTTTCCATTCATCGTCGCTGACGCATGTTCTGGGCCGGAGTTCTGATGAAATACCAGAAGCTCTGCACATGCTTAGCTGGTTGCGATATTGGGTAAGACGCACGGGCGTAGTCAGCGCAATTTACTACCAGGATTTCGCTTGGTTGGCTGAAGGCGGAAGCATCGAAGCTGACAAGCAGGCCCGATGGGTGAAGGACACGCTCAATCGGTTAGGGGACGATCTGTCTCACGGCTGATGTTACCGGGTTGGATAGAAGGAGAATTTTGTGGACCCCTATAAGCTTTTTCATTTTGATATCAAGACGTTGGGGAACTACGGCGATACTATTCTCTTTGAGATGGTCCGAGAGACGTTCAACTCGTTTTCAAACCGGGAAGCCTTCTATTTTGAAGGATCCACAAATCTGCGGGATGCTGTCTATCCGCGTCTGGTTTCGGCGATTAACGACAAATATGATGCAGTGGTGATTGGTGGCGGTGGGCTCTTCCTCAGCGACACCAATCCGAACCAGAAGTCTGGATGGCAATGGAACTGCTCCATCGAACTGCTGCGCGCGATCGAAAAGCCCATCATCGTATTTGCCGTTGGGAATAATCGGTTCCTCGAGCAGGCGGATTTCAGTGAAAAATTCATTGAACACGTCAATCTGCTCGCTGAAAAGTCGATCTTTTTCGGGCTTCGCAATCGCGGCTCGGTAGAAACCATCAAGGAATATTTGCGGCCTGAATTGCGTCACAAGGTCGTATATCAGCCCTGTCCAACGACCATTTCGTCGAAATTATGTCCAGACCTCTATGTGCCGGACCTGGCTCCTTCCCGTCATCTTGGAGTTCAAGCCCTTATCGGAAAGCGGCAGTTGGCGGCAGGTTTCGACAAGCCCGGAATCTACGATGAGACTGTCAAAGGTTTGAAAGCCCTGAAGAGCAAGGGCTGGGATGTCGAAGTTTTCGCAAACGCGCGCGGTGATTTGGCGTTCCACAATGAAGCGGTGGAGCGTGGGTTGGATGTGCCGCTGAAGAATGTGTACCAGACGCGGCAGATATTTCAGGCCATGAATTATTTTGCTAAACTTCCGCTGACGGTCGGCATGCGTGGTCATGCTCAAATGATTCCCTTCGGTTTGGGCAACCCGATTCTATCGCTTTTTGTGCATAATAAGCTGCGCTGGTTCCTTCGCGATATTGGTCTTGAAGAATTGTGCATCGACGTCCGTCAGAAAAATTTCGCGGACGAGATAGTAGATAAGTCTGAATGGATTTATAATAATTTCGCTGACCTTCGGGTCAAGCTCATGGCGAAGCAGGATGAAATGCTTCAGGTTACGATGAACAATCTTGCCGATATTCATCACGCTCTTGGCGGCAAAAGCCGAATGGCGGCCGTTGCGCCTTACAGCAAGTTTGAGCGTAAACTTGCTCAAGCAGTTTATCTCGCTGGGTTTGACAGAGAAGAACTCGTTCATGCCCAACAAGCTGCCAAGGCGAAGCAGGCCGCTGCCCGGTAATAACCATCAGTTACATGTTGATGTGCCGGTGCTCGGACTTTGCAGTGCACCGGCGGACGTGAATATTGGGTCATTCCATTATGATGTGCCGGGCGTGACGAAATATATCGCCCGATATCATATAGGATTGTGGCCGTGTAGGGATGCCGAGTCCACGCAATTTTCTCGTCGTTCAACTGCATATGGTCGGTTCGGGAAATCCGGGCCAAACGCCGTGCCATGGCGTGATCGTTATACAAAGTGGTGGCTTATGTCGCCATGCTATCGAGGCACGCGCCGGTGATGCAATTTCGGTCGCTAGCCGATGTGTTGCCGGGCGTTCTGGCCATGGAAGCGCCCATCGACATTGCGCAAGGGGCTACCGCCCGCGTGTTGGCGATAGGGCAGGATCATGTGCTCAAACTGTTCACCGATGGCGCTGCGGATTCGATGATCGAACGGGAGGCGGCTGCCTCCCGTTTGGCGCAGCAATCAGGTCTGCCCACTGCAGGGGCGTTGGGTTTGATCCGGTATGAAGGCGCGCGCGGAATATTGTTTCCGCGCATTACGGGCGTAACGATGCAAGCGGAACTGCGGCGTCGCCCGCTGAACGCCGGCGCCTTACTGAGTGCGTGGATGCAACTTTGCAGCGACATGCATGCCGTGCGATCGACGGCGCTTCGGTCGTTCAAGGATGTCTGCAGGACCGACCTTGTTTTCGGCCCCTTACCCGAAGAGACTAAGCGGCAGGCGATCGCTTATCTGGACGTGTTGCCGGACGACGATCGATTGATGCACGGAGACCTTCACGTGGGCAATGTCATTCTGTCGTCAGAGGGGATGGTTCTTATAGATTGGTCGAAAGCCGCGACGGGCGATCCTATCGCAGATATTGCACGGATGGACATGCTGATGCGCTTTGGCATTGGCCCACGCGGCTTGGCGATGGGGTTATGGCGGGACTGGGCCGCGCGGACCTCATCAACAAATTATCTGAACGTGACCGGGGGCGAAGCTGCCTCATTGGCGGCCTGGCGACCGATCGTGGCGTTGACCTGGCTGCGGGTAGGTTTGCCGATGCGGACCCGTCCATTCCTGCGCTACGCCAATCAGGCGCTCAGCCATGTCGGCTTGCCCAGAATCGAGCCAGCATCGCTGAGGTGGCGTGCCTCCTGAAGGCGGCTTGCACGATCGTTTGCGACGCATATTGGAAGAAGCGCTTTGAGGCCCAAAGACGTCACTATAGATGCCACCCGATGTTGATGATCCGATGATAGCAAACCCTGTTTCCAGGCGCCTGATCCTGGCCGTGCATATCGATGCGTTCATTGCCGCGCCGAAGGCTTATCTGACGGCATGGTGGTGGCGTATCCGCCGAAAGCGACTCCGCGCACGCAGTCAATTAGCGCCATTGCTCGGTCGATCGCCCAGGGCGTATCGGTTGTGGTTGACCCAACAGGATATTATCGTCCGCGACCAAAATGCAGAAGCCTTGCCCGGACCGCCTATCATCGCGCTGATATATGGTGGAAGTGATCGAGGCGCTCTGGCAGAGACCCTCGATAGCCTGTCGGTTCAAGATGTGCGACCATTGGTGATGGGTACATCAGATGCGTCGATGCTGATGGATGCCGTCGGCGATATCGACTGGAACAGCGGTGGCTGGTTCATGCCGATCGTTGCAGGTGACCGGCTCGCTCCAGATGCGATTCAGGTGTATCGCGCTGCGATCGCCCGAGGTGACGCCCGCGTCATTTATGCCGACGATGATGAACTGGACGAAACGGGACGTCGTAGAGCGCCACATTTCAAGCCTGATTGGAATGCCGAACTTTATCGCCATTTCGATTATCTGTCAGGGGCTTGTATCGTACGCGCCGATCGAGATGCGTTCGATCGTCTAGGGGCGGCGCTCGACTGGCCGGGGCAGATCGTAACTTTGGCTATGGGCGATACGCCGCCGGCACATGTCCGGCAAATTCTGCATCATCGCCGTACTCGGCCAAAAGCTCAGCTTCCCCTACCCGCAGTGCGCGTCAACGCCACGGTTGAGCTGCCGTCGGTTACGGTTATCGTGCCGACGCGGAACCAGGCCAAATTGCTGGCGAATTGTCTTTCTGGCATTGCGACCACGGACTATCCGTCGATCGATGTCATCGTTGTCGATAATGACAGTGAAGATCCAGAAACTTTGGAATATCTTGCTCGCCTCGACCCCGCGCGCCATCGCGTCATGCGCCATCCCGGAGCGTTCAATTTCTCTACGATCAACAATCGGGCCGCGCAGGCGGCGCAGGGCGATCTGCTTTGCCTGCTGAACAATGATATCGAAATTCTCGATCCAGACTGGCTGAGGATCATGGCCATTCAGGCGTTGCGGGAAGAGGTCGGTGCAGTCGGGGCGCAACTGCTTTATCCTGATGGCCGGATTCAACATGCCGGCGTGGTGTTGGGCGTAGGCGGGGGGGCTGCGCATGCGCATCGGTTGTTGCGCCCCGACGATCCCGGCTATTTCGGACGGCACATGTTGCCGCAATTTGTATCTGCGGTTACCGCAGCCTGCCTGGTGGTGAAGCGCGACCGCTTCCTGGCCGTAGGGGGCTTTGACGAACGCAACTTTGCGGTTGCGTTCAATGATGTGGACCTTTGCATGCGGCTCAATGATCGTGGCTGGCAGTCCCTATACGAACCGCGGGCTTCCCTGATTCACCATGAATCGGTTTCGCGGGGCTTCGATCGCGACCTTGCAGGTTCGACCCGCCTTGCCGGGGAACTGGCGGCGCTCAAGCGCTTATGGGGTACAGCCACGGGTGTGGACCCTTTTCACCATCCACAGCTTAGCCCGTCGAGCGAACAATTCGTCATCAGGCTTTGAAGGGCAAACAGATGGCAACCGTCACCTCCTCCGCCGATACTAAGCTGTGCTTGCCACAGGTCACGCTCTGCGCGGCCTCGTCCGTGAACATACAGGCTACGCTGCGTGCATTGAGAGCATGTTTGGCGCAGGTCGATGTTGCCGCATGCAAATTTTTCACTGATGCGGACGATCTGGCGGAAGAGGGAGGCATTGCGATCGTGCCTATTCGGCGATTGCAGTCCGCGAGCGATTATTCAACCTTCTTGTTGTCGGATATGGTGGACCATATCGATACGCCCTATTGTCTGGTGGTGCAGTGGGATGGCCATATCGTCAATGCTAGCAAATGGCGGGCGGATTTCCTGGACTATGACTATATCGGGGCGCGCTGGCCGCAGTTCGATGATGGGCACGACGTTGGTAATGGCGGCTTTTCCTTGCGCAGCAAGCGGCTGATGGACAAATGCCGAAATGCCGATTTCCAGCATATGCATCCTGAAGACGTCGCTATCGGACGGGTGAACCGGGATTGGCTGGAATCGTGGGGCATACGCTTTGCGCCGGCTGAACTGGCCGATCAGTTCGCAAGTGAGAGAGTCGGTAATCCGCGCGCCAGTTTCGGCTATCACGGGGTGTTCAACATGCCCCACGCAATTGGTACGCAGGCTTTCTGGAGCGTCTATCGCGACCTTGATGATCGTAGCACAGTCTGGCACGACTTCGCAGGCATCTTCAGGGCTGTCGGGCGTGGTGCTGGCGGTTGGTTACGGATGGCGGCAATGACCAGAGACTATGTAAGAGATTTTTGGCGTAAGCATCGTGGAATATCTGCCCGCTGTGCGTGATTGTATAAGAGGCCAACTCATTCGTGACTGACATATTCCCTGGCATACCGCTGATAGAATCTCCTTTGTTTTACGCGCAAAAGGCGTCTCTTGGCCTGACGGACGAGGAAGATCGGATTGCAACCAGCCTTCACGAAAAGGGCTATGCCGTGTTCGATTTTCCAGATGCGCAACTGGAGGCGCGGATCGACCGGATCAAGCATAGCCTCGCCCCGCACTATGCCACCAATTTAGCCGATCCCAATAGCGACAAGACGGTCGGCGAGCGCCGAATTCAGGATGCATGGTCTTTCGACGAGGACGTCCATGCCATCGCGGTGAACCAGGCCGTGCTGGATCTTCTGGGCAAATTATACGGACGGCCGGCCTTTCCTTTTCAAACGCTGAACTTTCCAGTGGGGACGCAGCAGGAAGCCCATTCCGATTCGGTGCATTTTTCCAGTTTGCCAGAACGCTTTATGTGCGGGCTATGGCTGGCGATGGAAGATATCGGTCCCGATGCAGGACCCTTATTCTATTATCCAGGATCGCACCGCTGGCCGATCATGACTAACGGGCTGATCGGGCGACGCGACGAGGGTATCAAATTGGGATCAGCGCAAGATCCCTATGGCCCTGCTTGGAAGGCGATCTGCGACGCTTACGGCGCGCAGCCTGAAGTGCTGACCGCGCGCAAGGGGCAGGCGCTGATCTGGTGTGCAAATCTGTTGCATGGCGGTTCTTACCAGAATAATCCTAAGTTGACGCGCTGGTCCCAGGTCACCCATTATTATTTTGAGGACTGTATATATTACACGCCTGCTTTTTCTGACGAGGCATTAGGCCGGCTTGACCTGCGCACGCCGGTCGCGATCAGTGACGGTAAACCCCGACCAAGTCGCCATCTGGGCGAGATCGTTGCACCACCACGCCCGGTTACGCCTGATAACAAGCAAACGGGCTCCCCAGCCTGGCGCTGGATCAAGCGGCGTTTGCGCAAACTGCTCCAACCATCGTGACGGTCGGCGACATATCCTCGATGACCGTGCGCAATCGCGACATAGCTCGTCTCCTGTTCCATCGTCCGGGCGAACTGATCGCCATACTTTATTGGTTCGTGAGGCGTCGGCGCGTACGAGCCGTCGGTCGATTGAGGACCGCTGTCGCAGCATTACCCTTCATTTATAAGCATTGGCTCCAAGATTGCGCCAACCTCGACAGGAGAGCATTGCTTTCCCGTTCCGGCTCGGAACGGCCCGCGCGAGACATAGGGATTCATCTCCACATCGGGACAGAGGTTGCGCCGCGGCGGGTCAGGGCGGTGATTGCCTCCATCCGCCGGCAAAGCTGGCCACATTGGAAATTGACGGTAACGCTGGAGGATGCCCATATCTACAGGCTGCCGTCCGACCCCCGAATTTCTATCATTGACGGTTGCAGGTCGCGCACCGCTGGGCTGGCTGCGGCATTTGATGCGAGCGACACGCGCTATCTCGTCCCTCTTCGCGAGGACTGTCGACTTCCGGTTCACGCGCTGGCTGCCTATGCGGCGGCTAGCGCAGCGATGGCAGACGCGGTGCCGCCTATTGTTTATGGGGATCAGGATGAGTTCGGCTTTATGGGCCGCAGGGCCAATCCGTGGTTTAAGCCGGATTGGGATCCAAACATGGCCATGGCGCAGGATTATGTGAGTGCGGCCTGCGCGATCCCGGTCGATGCAGCGCGTATTGTGTTACGCGGCAAACAGTGGGGCATGCTGACGGACGAAGCGGATGGCGCAGCAGTCTATGCCCTGTTGTTGCATCTCGCGGTTCGCGATGGCCGTGATTGTCATCACGTACATCGCGTTACCATCAGTACACCGCGGGGTGATTGGTATCGGCCACGCCCCGACCGGTTTATTGCCCTGCGGGCACATCTGGCGTCATATGGTGGTCCGTCTGTGACCAAAGGGCCGTTCGAAACGGCGAAGATCGCATGGCCACTGCCTGACCGACTTCCGTTGGTCAGCATCATCATCCCGACACGCGACGGCGTCGATCTGCTCCGCTGCTGCGTTGAAGGGGTATTGGGGAACACCCGTTACGACAACATGCAAATCATAATCGTCGACAATGGCAGCATAGAAGAAGAAACACTCGAATTCCTGCAATCCGTCGTAGCCGATGAGCGTGTCGAGGTCATATCATGGCCTAATGAATATAATTATTCAGCCATTAATAATTTCGCGGCCAGCTTTGCCGCTGGCGAATATCTGTGTCTGTTGAACAACGATGTAGAAATTATCGACGAAAATTGGCTGGAAGAGATGATGCGGCAGGCTTGTCGGCCCGGCATCGGAGCCGTCGGCGCACGGCTTCTTTATCCCGATAGGACGATCCAGCATGCCGGCATCGTGTTGGGCATGGGTAACGCTGCTGGCCATGCACATCGGGGCATTGCCGAGGATGCGCCCGGCTATTTCGCCCATGCGCTTGTGACCCGATCCGCAACAGCCGTGACCGCCGCCTGTCTCGTGGTTTCCCGTCGCCTGTTCGATAGCGTCGGGGGGCTGGATCAGGACGGCGTCCGTATCGCCTATAGCGATGTCGATTTTTGCCTGAAGATTCGAGCGGCCGGGGCTGCGAATATGTACGTCCCCAGTGCCGTCCTGATCCATCATGAGAGCAAATCGCGTGGGCTGGACATGGCGCCAAAGCACCGCGATCGCTATTTTCGCGAACTCGCCATTTTGCAAGAACGCTGGGATACGGTCGGCTTTTTGGATCCCACGCACCATCCGGCGCTCGATCGCCATTCGGAGCAATTTGGGACTGTGCGATAAGCTCAGATCCTAACATATCCGTTCAAATGTAACAAATTCCGGTCATGGTGCAGCCGACCAATCAGGGCGTTTTGTAAGAGAAAGCCCTTTTCATATTTCGTCGAATCGGCGATGCTTTGTGCGAAGATTTTAATCTGCCGCGCGCGGCAGAATGAGTGGGGCTATGTGGTCGGCATAACCTATCATCAGATTTTATTGGGGAAGAACTAATTTGCGATCGATACAGAAAGCACTTTATAAACTTGTGGTTAGTAAAGCGGCCAAAGGTTTCGATGCGAATTTTTATCTTTCGCATTATGAGGATTTGAGAGGGCTTGCGAATAAACGAGCTGCGCTAAAGCATTTTATTTTGCATGGAAAATCTGAAGGTAGGTTTCCCAATGAGGCCGCTTATCTCAGCCATGTTGAATCTCTTCCTGGAAATCTCCGCGAGAATTTTGACGTCGCTGCTTATAAATTCTACAATAAAGACCTGACATATAAGTTTGATACCGACGAGGAATATTTCGCTCATTATATAAGGCACGGACATAAGGAAGGGAGAATTGCGGAATTTCCTAAAGAGACGGGTTCTTTTCAGCCAACTCCCTATGAAGAAAAATGGAGATCGATATTTTCGACATCTGAATTCATAGCTTGGTGTGGTGATAAACTGGAAAATATTCCGTCGTCGCGAGAAGATGCTCTCGATCTTTTTTGTGCGGAAGGCATCGACAATATTTGGCCGATCAGCTTTGAATATGAATTTGACGTCAAATTCTCGCGCGACAATCAGACCATGCCAGCGCATGCTCATAAATCCGATGCCGATCTATATCGCGCGTGGCTGAGCGAAGGCTTTCCTTCCGGTATCGCGCCTAATGAGCGGCTCTTTTTGTTTTCCTATCTTGGCGGTATGCCGTTTCCGTTCCATTTCGATTGGCGAAGCTATGCACAGAGGGCGGGAATGGCGTCGTCAACCACCCGAAGCCAGGCGCTGGTTGCGCTGTTCAACAGTCCAATTTCGCGCGTTCTGAAGAATGTCGATTTGATGGGTGCCAACGCGGCATGGCTGCTGGATTGCATCGGGCGGCGCGCCTTGGTGCAGGGGGATTTCAACAAAGCCGTCACGATGTTCAAGCAATCAACTGCGCTCGCGCCGACGGCGGAGCCTTTGTGTCTGCTGGGCGATGCGCACCGCGCGCTCGGCGCGACGTCAGATGCGCTGGAAGCCTATACCGCGTCTATGAGTCTCGACCGTGGGCCGATCTGGGCATTTCTGCACGCAACATCCATTTATGTGGATCGTAAGGAATTCGCCGAGGCGTTCGACGTTCTGCGCAAAGCCTATCCGCTGTGGCGGCAGAAGCCGGAATTCGGCGCAAAGCTGCACGAAGTCGTCAGTCGGTATTTCGATCATCAAAGTGCGCGGGCGCATGCGATGTATAAGGAGGTCGCCGAGAGCGATGCCGATCTGGTCAAAAGAGCGGCAATCGACAGGCTTTTAACCGACACGCTTGACGACATCCGCGCAGTTTATATCGACATGGACGACCTGCCGGCACCGACAGGCGGTGATTCAGATGGATATGTCGCAATATTGGCCAACGACGATCTGCGACAATGCAATCATTACCGCATCGAACAAAAGGTTCTGGAATTCGAACAGGCCGATATTCCCGTCCGGGTTTTTTCCCACCACCACGTCCAGGCGTTCATGGACAGCCTGATGGGGGCGAGAGCCGTCATCATCTATCGCGTAGCTGCACTACCCCATGTTTTGCGGGCGATCCTCCATGCAAACAGCATGAACCTGAGCACCTATTATGAGATCGACGACCTCATATTTGATTCCGATTGCTATCCTGATCCTTACCCCTCTTTCGAAGGAGAAATTTCGCCGCAGGAATATGCGGGCCTGCAATTCGGCGTACCATTGTTTCGCTATGCGATGTCCATGTGCAAGGGCAGCATAGCATCCACCCCGCCGCTAGCCGAAAAGATGCGGGCGGTTACTGCGGGGGATGAGAGCATCATCATCCGCAATGCGCTGGACGATCGTAACATCGCCGCGATCGAAATGGGCGCCAAGCCCGTCCGTAGCCAGGACGGGCGGATCAGGATTTTTTACGGTTCGGGGACAAAGGCGCATAATGCCGATTTCAACAATCTCGTCGGGCCGGCCTTGCTCGACCTGATGACCCGGTATGACCATGTGGACCTTGTGATCGTGGGTCATCTGAAATTGCGACCAGACCTAGCTGCGATGGATGATCGCATCATCACCCACGCTTTTGTGGCGGACGTGAAAGCCTATTGGTCATTGCTCGCCAGCTGTCATATCAATCTGGCGGTGCTGGAGCCGAGCATTGTGGCCGATTGTAAAAGCGAGATAAAATGGCTGGAGGCGGCTGTTTTGCAGATACCGTCGGTGGTCAGCGGCACCGAGACTTATCATGATGTCATCGAAAATGGTGTCGATGGCCTGATCGTCGATAGTGATGCTGAGTGGCTCGCTGCCTTAGAGAAGCTGATCACAGATACAGATCTGCGCATGCTCATCGGCGCAAAAGCGCGCGAAAAGGCGTTACGGGATTATGATATCGATATCGCGGCCGACACGATCAAAAATGTTTTCGGGGAACAAAATCTTGTCTCGTTGCCGACTGGTCGAAGCCGTCTTCGTGTCCTCATCTGCAACGTATTTTTTGCGCCACAAAGCTATGGCGGTGCGACGCGAGTGGTAGAAGATAATGTTTGGACTTTCGCCGAACAATATCCAGACCTGAACATCGGCATCTTCTGCTCCAATGATGGCGTAGCGCCGGGTCGGTTCACCCTGGAATCAGAAAGAGGCATTCCCGTTTATCGACTGTCAACGCCGCAGGAAGTGAATATGGACTGGCGGCCGTTCAATGAAGGAAATGTAGCGCCATTCGAGCGTGTGTTGGATCATTTCAAGCCCGACCTCATTCATTTTCACTGCGTGCAGCGGTTGACGGCATCGATTGTGGAGACGGCTCACCGTCGCGCCATTCCCTACGTCGTGACATTGCATGACGCATGGTGGGTGTCTGATCATCAATTCCTGGTCGATAGCGACGGCCTGCTGCGTCTGCCAAGTAGCGATATTCTGAACGACTGCGCCGACAGCGCCAATATGTTGGCTTCGATCGAGCGGCGGCAGCGACTCGGTTCCTTGTTGCAGAATTCCGCTGCGAATCTGAGCGTGTCGCGTCCGTTTGCAGACATCTATGCTAATGCCGGCATTGACAATGTGCGGGTGGTCGAAAATGGAACGCCGGCTATAGAAGGTGTGGCCAGATCGCCACGGCCCGATGGTCGCGTTGCCTTGGGCCATGTGGGCGGGCGATCTTCCCACAAGGGCGCTGCTCTGATTGAAGCGGCTTTGCGCCGTGGCGCCTATGCCAACCTTCATCTGACTATGGTCGATGGAACGCTGGCGCCCGGGCAATCGATCGACACCTTCTGGGGCACTACCCCGGTGACGCTGGTTGCGCCTTTTGCGCAGAAGCAGGTCGCTTCGCTTTACAGCCTGATTGATGTGCTGCTGGCTCCCTCGACCTGGCCTGAAAGTTACGGCCTGGTGACGCGAGAGGCCCTGAAAAGCGGTCTATGGGTGATCGCGTCCAATCTGGGTGCGATCGGCCAGGATGTGGAAGAAGATATAAATGGCTATGTCATTGACGTTACCGCTGTAAATGGCCTGGAAAATATTCTCTCCCGAATTGATGCAGACCCGGCGCGTTATCGTAAAGCGCCTCCGCCGCGTGAAGGCGCAGCACGCAGCATGGCGGATCAAGCGGCGGATTTGCATAAAATATATTGGGAGGTGAGCAGTATCAATGCAGGTGACAGCCAGCATAAGTCCCGCCAATACGCTCTGCAATAAATCCTGGATTATCCTTACGGAGAACTGACTAGTGTCGTTTCAAATTAATCGTAACGATCATCTTATCGGCGGACTCGATCTTGGCCGACAAGGAATAGAGTTTCCTTCTGCTCTTGGTCCAGTGCTGACGAAAGATGCGGCTGCCGTGACGTATGTCGATTTTCTGGGCCGTTCAATAGTCGGTGACGATCCCGATTTACATGCGCGGCTTCCCTGGCGCGAACAGCCGCTCAAGGAAAGCGGCCCCTTCGCCTATGCCATTGCTAGCCATGTCATTCAGCATATCCCCAATCTTATCGACTGGTTTGATGACGTCAGCCAGTCGTTGACCGGCGATGGAATTATATCCTTAGCGATACCGGACAAGCGATATGGGTTTGATCTGAAGCGGCCGCTCAGCACGACAGGCACATTGGTTGAAGCCCACCTCCAAGGGAACAGGCGCCCATCGATCGCGCAAATGTTCGATAGTTGTCGGATGACGGTTGCCATGAATACGGAAGACGCTTGGGCCGGGGTCCAAAATGCGCCGTTGTTTGTTGGCGACGTGGCACTGCAGCTTGCTTATGAACAAGCGGTTAGGCAGTATAATGGAAATGACTATATCGACAGTCATTGCTGGATATTTACGCCGAGTTCATTCCTCGATATATTCGAGGACCTCATCAATTTGAAATTATTGTCGTTGGAATTTGATAGATTCGTTCCAACCATAGCTGGCACATCCGAATTTCTTGTTCGGTTCAGACGCGCTGGACAAAATCCGCTCGAAACCGTTCGTGCGGCCCGCGATATTGTGTGGAAGCAAGAGAGGAGCAATTTGCTGCGCTGAAATGAAATGGATGCAGTTGGCGTCAAGTGGGCCATCAACGCCCAAAATCTCGCTTTCGCGCGTCATCGCGCTGCGTCGTTCTGGTCCGATTGGCTGCGCAATGCTTAGGCGTTATTATCGAGCGACGGTGGCTCGCTTCAATAGACCTTGTGCAATGAGTGGAAGGTTACATCAACATCAATCGCTGCTATGGTAAAGGGGCATCGCGTCAGCTCTATGAATATCGGCAATATCGATAGCGATGACGCAAAAATATGCTTGCTGATCCTAGGCATGCATCGATCGGGCACGAGCGCCTTGACTCGAGTTCTTAATCTTCTTGGTTGTGCACTTCCTCGCGATCTCGTGAAGCCCATAGAAAATGATAATGATTTGGGTTTCTGGGAACCACAAGGCGTCATTGATATAAATGCCAGAATATTAGAATTGGCGGGGTCAAGTTGGATAGATTGGCTTCCTTTCGATACGGACTGGTATCATGCGCCGGATCACCTTCTTTTGTTCGAGCAAGCGCAAGAAATGTTGGCGAAGCAATATGGCGGCTCGAATTTTTTCGTCCTAAAGGATCCGCGTATATGTCGTTTGACTAAATTCTGGTTCGACCTGCTTCAAGCCAGCAATGTCTCGCCACGCATTATCCTGCCGATACGCCATCCCGATGAAGTCGCAGCTTCGCTTAACACCCGTCATGGCTTTGACTCGGAGTTCAGTTATCTCCTCTGGCTGCGGCATGTTCTCGATGCAGAAGCTGGATCAAGGGGCAGGGTGCGCTGTTTCACCAGCTATCACGAACTTATGACGGACTGGCCTGCGACGGTGGCACGAGTATCGAAAGCATTTGGGATAAGCTGGCCGCGCTCGCCCGATCAAGCGTCGCAGGGAATCGATGCATTTTTGTCCGATCGTTATCGCCATCATCGATACGATGATGCACAGTTCATCGGGGATTCGTCTAAAGCGCATTGGCTACGCACGGCTTATCGCATATTCGAGGGTTGGGCGAGCCAGGGGGAAAATGCTGCCGACTATGATGAACTCGATGCCATTAAACGCGAACTGGACGCGGCGTCAGGGGCGTTTGGCGGTCTTATCAAACGGGGGCGTCTGGCCGGCAACAGGGCCAAGCAGCTTGAGGCGGAATCGCAAGAAAAAGAGATGGAGCTCATGACGCAATCAGAAGAGTTGAAGATGGCTCGGACGGAGGCAGAGGCTGCATTGGCGCGTCAGGCTGCGCTCAGTGAGGAGGCATTGACCTCTGCTGAGCAGCAGATTGGCGCAACCCTGCTTCGCTTCGAAGAGGGGTTTTCCAAGCAGCTTGCGGAAGCGCTCGCCCAGGTATCAAGCACGAAATCTTTTGCTACGGCGCTTGAGGAGCGGGTTGACCGTGCCGAGGGCATGTTGGCATCGAGCAGAAGAGAGGCTGACGAAGCTGTGCAGCGTGTGGAGAATGAATTGAGCAGGCGAAACGAAGACCTTGCCGATGCACTTTCGCAATTGGGCAGCGCCAAGAGCGCCAGGGCTGCCCTGGAGCAGCAGGTCGAACGCGCAGAAGCCAGGCTCGCCTTGAGTAAATCTGAGGCCGATACGATCGTGCAGCGGCTGGAAGCGGAACTGAGCGAGCGGGCAGAGGAGTTGGCGGAGGTAATCGCCCATCTTGCTGAGGCGAAACATGCCGCGACGATGTTGTCGGAGCAAGTTGAACGTGCAGAAAGCGCCGCCGCATCCAGCAAAGCGGACGCGGAGCGTGCGGACCAGCGGTTTGAAGCCGAATTGGCAATGCGGGACAAGGAACTGGCTGAACTTCGGTCCAGCCTTGCGCAGACGCAAAGCGCACTTGAGCAACGTCGCGCCGAGACCCACGACGTTGGACAGAAGCTGACCGATGCGTTGGCGCGTATGGACGAACTGACTGCTCAAGTCGACGAGAGTGAGAAATCTTTACAAGATAGGGACGCCGATCTTTCGGCGGCAACCGAGCGCGCGGAAGCGGCATTCGCCGAGATTGTCTTGCTAACCCAGATGTTGCAGAAAGGGGAAGCGGAGCTCCAGGCGCTGATCGATAAGAGGGATAGCGAACGACAGGAGGCTATGCAGCGCGTCGCCGCGCTTGAGGATAGCGAAAGGGCTGCGCGCGACCACGCCGCATGGCAGGTTGCGCAGTTGGAACATTCGTTGAAGAGTGAGCGGGAAAACGCACACCGAGCCCAAGCGGAAATGCATGCGGATATGGTCGGCTTGACCGACCGGATCAACGAGCTTGTAGAGTTGGGGAGAACGCAGAGTCGTCTGGAGGACGATCTTTCCGCCGCTCTGGCGCGCGCGAACGAAGAACAGTCACGCGTGGAATATGAACTGGCGCGTGCCGTGGACCATAGGGTGCGCCTGGAACATGAATTGGCTGATTTAAGCACCGCCTATCATCGTCGTGAAGATGAACTTGGTGGATCGGTCGCACGTTTGACCAACGAAAATTCACATTTGCTGCGGGAAACGCTGTCGCTGGGACAAGCATTGGCGCGCTCTGAAGGGGACAAGCGCGGGTTGCAGAATACGTTGAGTTTGCAAGGCAAGAACTTGGCGCGAACGGAAGGTCGTGTAGCTTGGTTGGCCAAGCTGGTGGCGATGCTGATCGAAGAGAGAGGCAAGAAGCTGCGCTTCACGTCGTGGCTTCCCGCAGCCATTGGGCGCGATCGCCTGAATTCTAAATTGAAGAGCCAAGGTCTTTTCGATCAAACGGTCTATTTGAATCTCAATCGCGATGTCGCTGAAGCAGGTATGGACCCCCTGCGTCACTACGTGCTGCACGGCATGAATGAAGGAAGGCCAAGTGGTCCCCTGGCCAGTGAGGCGGGGAATAATTGATGATACCTCATTGTGACGATGAGGGCGATTCGGAGTTGAACGCGGGTTCATTTGGCGACGCTTATCTAAAGCAATATCCCGATGTGGCAGCGCTCGGGATGGATCCGTTGGAACATTTTCAGTGGATTGGTAAAAGGCTTGGTCGATCAGCTCCTAAAGACGCATCTGCTACGCCGAATTCATGCGTGACGGACCCGACATCAGATGCGGAACTTGAGGTTCTCTTAAATGCTGCTCCAGAAGCATTGACCGTTCCTTCACGACGCCGCATGGATGGAAAAAGAGTCAAGACAGAATCGCGTAATCGGGGTCATTTCTGGTATCGTAACCATGTGCTGGACGGTTTTTTGGATGACGCCGCTTCTTTGCCGCGACTGCCGAAGGCATTGCAGCGGCTATTGGTAATCGCACATGATTTCGGACTCAGTACCGGGGTTACTCGTCCTATTTCGCATTATTTGAATGCGATGACGGCCTGGGGTGGCTTGGATATCACCAGCATCGAGCTTGGCTGGCGTGCGCATGGTAGCGCGGCGCTTCCCTATATTGCTTCACATGATTTCGTCATTATCAATTCAATCGCTCCTATCGTTCAAAATCCGGGTTTGATCGATATAATCTACGAAGAACGTCATAAGATTGCGATTTATCTGCATGAAACGCAGTGGATATTTGACCGTGTAGCGAATGAGCAGCCGGAATTATTTTCGAAGCTCAGGGATATTCTGCCGGAACTGAATATTTTGTGCGTTTCCGATTTGCAGCGTGATTGGCTGAAATCAAGCTTCGGCGTTGATAAAGCGGTTACGGTTTATAACATTACGGCATTAGCAGAACCTATCGATCCCGGATCATTTGAGCGACAGCTGGATGCCGACAAGGCTCTTACGATAGTAATGGCCGGCACAATCCAGCCCCGGAAAGGCGTTACCTTATTTTCTCGTGTCGCAGATCTTGCGCGCGAAGCTGGGCTATCTTGGCGCTTTCGCTGGGCGGGGCATCAAACATGCGCCGACGAAGATGTGTATAAATCACCCAATGTAGATTGGTTGGGGGGGCTGGATAGCCCGAGCATTTTCACATTCATAAAAAGCTGCGATATCTTCTTCCTCTCCTCGGAAGACGATCCATTCCCCTTGTGCGCGCTCGAAGCGCTCCAAGCCTATAAGCGTGTCTGTGCTTATCGGCAGACGGGGATCAGCGTCTTACTCGAAGGTGCAGGCACGCCGGGCACAGTTTTTGAAAGCTACGGGCCAGCCGCTGCGCTTTCGGCGTTACGCCGTGCAGCGATCCGTATTTGCACGAAGTCGACCTTCGATGCGGTCAACCAAGACCTGACCCTCACTCGATTTGTGAGCCGCATCAACGCAGCGCTTTCGTTGTGGTTTAATGAAGGCCCGGCGGCGGTTGTCCCCGCCTCCAGGCGCGTTGCCGTCATAGCCCGTCTGAGAGGCAAGGCCGATCTGCTGCTCTGGAGGCCCGCGTTCAACATATTGTCGAAGGACCATCAGACCGAATTCAGCTTCATCCTGGAAGGAAAGGGCGCCAATCTTGAGGAAGGGCTGAAACGGGATTATCCTCAATCCGTAATAATGCAGAATGTCGGCGTCGAAGACGCCGATGCGAGGCTGACGGCGGCACCAGACTTCGTGCTTTATATCGGCAGTACCGGACGGCCGACTTCCATGTCAGAGGTTCCCGAAAATCCAATCAGCTTTGCCCGTATTTTTCATCTGCTTGATGAACACCCTGCCTTCGGTGCGATCGTCTCGCCCGCTCAGGAGGAAGGCTGGCTGTTGTGCCGATCTGACCGGTGGAGGCAGATATTGCATGGTGAAGTCGCCCTTACGGATGGCATCCCCTATGATGCGGAAATGCCTATGCCGGTTTCGCTTTTGCAGGACCGGCACAAAGGCGAGGATATTTTTGTCGTAGCGGCTGGCCCCAGCGGCAATTTCATCGATCCCGCCTTGCTTAAGGGCAAGACGGTAATAGGGGTCAATCGGGCATTCCGGCATTTCCCTTGTACCTATTCGATTTTCAAGGAATTCGCGAACGGCGAATTTTCCTGCGAGTTGGCGGACGGAGAGACTGTCCCAGTTGTGTCACGCGGCGCATATGGGCATTTGGAGAAGGACGGACAGCGCCGAAATTCCGTTTTCTTTCGCCAGCCGACAGCCTATTTCTACGATCATCCCGAAAATCTGTTCGACAAAATGGACCTCACGCCGATCAGCCATCAGGACGGACGTCTGGTCGTGAGTTGGTCGACGATCACCTCGGCCATCCATCTGGCTGCCTACATGGGCGCGGCGAACATCATATTGTTGGGCCATGATTGTGGCGCGATAGACGGAAAAGCCGTGCTCGACGGCTATTATGACGGCATGGACGCATCCATGTGGAGCGACCTTGACCAATATCGCGACTGGCTGAAAAAGATCGAGCGTCAGAGCATGACGGTTCGGGATGCGATCCAGGAAAGCTATGGTGCCCGGCTAGTGTCCATAAATCCCTTCCTGAATTTTGGTTTGGAAGGGCATGACTATCGACGCTTCGGCGCGCCCGAAACCATCGTCAAAAAACGTCCTGTTTTGCTGTGGTGTAACGGCCCATCATCGCGATCTGCGATCATGCCGGATGCCGTGCAGGATTATATCATCTGCCGCATGAACTTTTTCTTCAAGGAGGACGAGCCGGCGTTAGGCGGTCGGGTCGATGAAATGTTCTGGGGGGTGAACGAACCTCATCTGCATGCCGACATGGCGGAAGTCGTCAAAGCGGGCCGCTATCGTATAGCGCGATATAATAGCCCGCTTAAGTTGGACGCCATGACTTATCCAGGCGGTGAAAAGCTGTCGGACCGTCCCTTCTTCAGGAAGGAAGATTTGCGCGATCATTGGAGCGTGATCTCAAAACGACCCGAACTAGGCCGGATGATGATGTCTCGCCCCTTCGCCACGACGGGCCTTCAAGCCTTGGCGGCCATGGCGTGCGAAGGGCACAGGAAATTTGCCATTGTAGGAATGGATTTTTATTCAAAGATAGGCGGCGAACGTTACGCCTATAAGGTCTCCGATGATCTCAAGGCAAAGCTAGATCCCAAGCATCTGACGCCAGGCTACGAGAAGGGGGCCCATTCTTTGGCTACGGATTCCCGGTTTTTGACTGCCATTCTAAACAGCTTCCCCGACTTGGAGTTTGAGCTTCTGTCGCCAATGCCGATATTGGAGCGGCTGCTTGAAGAGGCGGGGGCTTCGTTCACGAAGCTGACGTGATTCCATCTGCGGACGCGCTCACAGGCTCCGATAGTGATATCAGGTCAGATAAGATCATCCTAAGCATGGTAGCGCTATGCTTTGAGCGCGTGCGAATGGATAGCAATCGGCCAGCAGAGCCAGCGCCCATCTTAATATGCATATAGGTTAGAATTTATCATGTTGTTTCCGAATTTTGAATATGGAAACAATATTTCTGTAATCGATTTGCATTGGCGGATAACAGCATATGGTAGAAGATGCGTCAATTGACGTTCGTTCAGACGAAAGCGTCTCAAATCAATCGATGTATAAGATTGGCTCCGTCCCGGAAGGATTATTATATAGTCCTTTGTCATCCTGCAATTTGAACTGCATCCAGTGTATTTCGAAAGATTCACGTAAGCGTGCGGTGAGGATGGATGGCAGGATAAAAGAAGACATCAGTCGCAGGGTCGAAGCCGGCGAAATTCTTTGGATGTTCACTGATTATAGTGGAGATCTGCTTTTTGCAGATAAAAAATATCCCGGCGAGCTAGACTATGTTTTGGAGCTTGGTATCGCAGTCCATATAGATACAAACGGCGTTTACCTGACCGCTGAGAATATTGAAAAGATCATGCGGTCAAAAGTCGATGCCGTCAGTATTTCTGTGGACGCTGCTACTGACGCCACATATCGCAAAATTCGGGTCGGCTCTCCTCCGGTGAACCAGATATTCACGGCCGCTCGATCACTTGTCGACGCGCGTAATGCGCATGACAGAAAGCATAATTTCAGGATCAGCATGGGCTTCACGCTCATGCGATCCAACATCGAGGAACTGCCGCTTTTTGTCGCAAAAGCGGCTGCCGCGGGTGTCGATTCCATAGGCACCCGCCATTTGGAAATTTATGACGTGGAGATGGAGCAGGAAAGCCTCTTCGACGATCACGACTTGTTCAATGCCATTCGCATTGAGAGCCTTAAGGTCGCGGAAATCTGCGGCATAAATTTGGAAATCGGCCCGCCTCTGTCGTCAGTCGTCGAAATCGGCGGTAATGCGCCATGTCACATTCCATGGACATCCGCTGTGATACTCGCGAATGGAGATTTGCAGGCTTGCTGCTCGCCAAAATCCACAATGGGCAATCTGCACGAAAATTCGATGGAAGAAATCTGGAATAGCGCTCCCTACCATGAACTTCGCCGTCGAGTGAACAGCGCAAGCCCTCCATCTTTGTGTAACAATTGCCAATTTCGGAATGACATCGGACATTTTCAGGATCGGGAAGGGTTAAGTTCATTCTTGCGAGCAGCGCCACTTTTACAGGAATTGTCGGCTTAATCGGGACTGGTTGGTACAGGGAGAAGACCCGATCGATTTCTACTTGGAAATAGGTTCGTCATTCGATGTGTCAGCGGGGCCTGATGGCCGCCTTGCGCATCAAGGGGCCGACGAGTTGATGACCGTTCTTTGCGAGGGGGCACCGGTGTTGGACGAGATCAAGGATTGAGCATGCGGCGCAGCGACCACTTATGAGACCTGTGCGCGGGTGGGCGTAGACAACGGCTTTAATTGCTGATTCTATGAGCTTTCCGAAGAGGAGAGCAGGACGTGGCGCATCGTTCGATTGGTCAGGAGCGGTTTGGTTTTGCTGGTCGCGCGCGGTCGGCATCATCGCTCGACACGCTTGGCAAGCTGATTGATTGGGCTTCGGTCGCGGCGCTTCTCGATCCGCTTTATTCTGCCAGCAAGGGCGAGCCCGCCTGGCCACCTCTGGCGATGTTCAAGGCCCTACTTTTATCGATCTGGTACGACCTGTCGGACGTGAAGCTGGCCGAGGCGCTTGATGATCGGGCTTCCTTCCGCCGCTTTTGTGGTTTTTCGGGTACGGAAGCGACACCAGAACGGACAGCATTTGTACGCTTTCGCAAGGAACTGGTCGCCCACAAGCTGGATCGGTTACTGTTCCTGGCTGTGACGGCGCAGCTCAAATCAAAGGCAGTCACAGTCAAGACCGGCACGCTGGTCGATGCCACGATCATTGCCTCGGCCAGCGAGGACGATGATGATGCGAGATGGGTCAAACATAAGGGAAAACGGGCTGTCCATGGCTTCAAGGCACATGTCGGCGCCGATGCTGATACGGCGTTAGTCGAGGAAGTATCGATCACATCTGCCAATATTAACGATGGCAAGGCAGGCCCTGTCATCGGTCGTGCAATTCTCCGCAAAAGTGGGCTTTGAAAATTCCCTAGTTGGTGGCCCCTTCATCTCATTCTGCCGGGGCTAGCCCCGGCAGAATGAGATGAGCCGACATTGTCCTCATCTCCTTTGCAGACGCGGAGACGGGGCCGATGATCCGACTTGGAGAATTGATGATGATCCTCGAACTACATCGGCAGGGCGTATCGATATCCGCCATTGCCCGACGCACTGGTCGCGATCCCAAGACCATCCGAAAATATATCGAACGGGGCATCGAGGCCCCGGTTTACGGCCCTCGCATGCTGGGTCGACCGAACAAACTGGCACCCTATCTGGAATTTTTGCGTGAGCGAGTGACGGCCTTTCCCGATCTGACGGCGGCGCGCCTGACGCGGGAAATCCGTGAGCTGGGATATATGGGCGCCTATACCGCGGTAAAGCGGTTCCTGGCAGCGATCCGGCCGGAAAACGGCCCCAAGCCCTTCGAGGTTCGGTTCGAGACGCCGCCTGGCGTGCAGGCGCAGGTGGACTTTGCCCGGTTCGTCGTCGAATTTACCGATGAGCCCGGCGTCAGCCGGATCGTCTGGCTATTTAGCCTGGTGCTGGGACATTCGCGCTTCCTGTTTGCGCGCTACGTCATGCACCAGGATCTCCAAACTCTGTTGCGCTGTCATATGCAGGCCTTTGAAGCGCTCGGCGGCGTCCCGATCGAGATCCTCTACGATCGCATGAAAACCGCCGTGACCGGGGAAGATGATCAGGGCCATATCATCTACAATCGATCATTGCTGGCCCTGGCGGGGCATTACCGCTTCGTGCCACGCGCCTGCCGTCCCTATCGGGCCAAGACCAAGGGAAAGGTCGAGCGGCCGTTCAGCTATATCCGCAAGGACTTCTTCCTGGGCCGGAGCTTCCGCAATCTGGACGATCTCAATGTCCAGCTGATCGACTGGCTCGATACCGTCGCCAATGTCCGTGTCCACGGGACGACGCAGCGGATTATTGCTGAAGCCTTCGCCGCCGAGCAGCCTGAGTTGCAGCTGCTCCCGGCGGGTCGCTTTGACGCCGTTCTGAAGCTGGAGCGCCGCGTCAGCCACGATGGGATGGTCTCTGTCGGCGGCAATTACTACAGCGTTCCCGATCGCACCCGGCGCGTCGTCGAAATCCAGCAGTTGCCCGACAAGATCCGGATCGTAGACCTGGGCCAGGTCATTGCCGAGCACCCGGTTCTTGAGGGGCGTCGGCAGTACAGGATCGATCCTGCGCATCGGACAGGCGGCAGCGGCGCCAAGCGCCGTATCCATGGCAAAGAGGTAATCGCCATCGGTCGTATAGGCGAGCATGTCGCTGTGCGCTCCCTGGCCATCTATCAGGCGATCGGCAGCCAACTGGCGCGGGGAGAACGGCCATGAACCATGGGGGTGCCGCATCCCGCGTCGATAATATCCGCCGCAGCCTGGTCCATCTCAAAATGCCACGCGCCCTGGAGATGCTCGACGCCACCCTGCGCGGCATAGAGCAGGGCAAAATCGATGGCATCGAGGCCATCGACATATTGCTGCACGAAGAACTGTCGCTCCGGGAGAACCGCAGGATCAAGGCGGCCCTGCGCATGGCAAGGCTGCCGATCATCAAGACTCTGGACGGATATGACTTCTCCTTCCAGCCATCGCTCGACCGGAACCGCATCCTGGCGCTCGCTGGCCTGGACTTCATCAACCGGGCCGAGGTGGTGCATCTGTTGGGTCCTCCCGGTACCGGGAAAAGCCATATCGCCACGGCCCTTGCTGTCGAGGCCGTGAAGGCGGGCAAGAGCGTCTACTTCATCCCGCTCGCCGATCTGATCGCTTCACTGACCAAGGCGGAACGGGAGGGCACGCTGCGCGAGAGGATCCGCTTCCTATGCCGATCCTCCCTGCTCGTCGTAGATGAGATCGGGTATCTTCCCGTCACGCCCGGGGGCGGCAATCTCTTCTTCCAGCTCGTCAACGCCCGATATGAAAAGGGTGCCATGATCCTGACCTCCAACCGCGGCTTCGCCGAATGGGGTGATGTCTTTGGCGATCCGGTGGTGGCCACCGCGCTGCTCGACCGCCTTCTTCACCACGCTGTGGTCATCCAGATCGAGGGCTCCAGCTATCGCATGCGACAGCACGCCGACCTCCTGCCCGAGCATGCGCGCATGGCACCGTCCATCAACCCACCGCCCTTGCCGAAACGGCGCGGCCGCCCGCCAGCAAAGGAAAAGCCCGATCTCCATCACGGCTGATCACCGAAACAAACCCTCCCGCCAAACTAGGGAATTTTAGATGCCCACTTTTGCGGAATCTTCGGCGCCCGTTGACAGGCCCCGAAGCGCTGCCCGACAATCCCGGCGAGGTGTTTGCCGACAGTGCCTATCGCGGCAACCACTTCTGTGATGCTGTGCGGGCAAAGGGCGGCATAGCGCGGATCGTCGCCACCGGCATGTGGGGCCGCGACGAACAGGAAACGCTGCGTAAACTCAAAGAATGGAATCAACCGATCCACAGAGTGCGGGGCCGGATCGAGAAGATCTTCGGTACATGGAAGCGCTGCTATGGCCTGCGCCGAATGCGATGGCGAGGTCTCGCCAAAGCCGCCGTTCAAGTCCATCTCACCGCCATCGCCTACAACCTCAAGCGCACCATGAACATTCTCGCGGCCCTGGCATAAAGGGTGTCTCCGCTCTTGCCAGAGCGGCGGAGATGGAAGTCCAGCACCACCCAAAAATAGAAAAAACAACGTGTTTCAGCGCTCTACGCCCACCCGCGCACAGGTCTCCTTATATGCCGGGTCGAATTGAGGTCGTTAGCCAGCAAATGCCGATGGAACGCGGCCTTGTGGTAAGGCAGGAGGATAAGAAAGCGCACAGCCTGCAACGATGATTTTTTTGCGGCCTATCAAGCGGATGATGTCAACATATGGCGTATCGTGATGGACGCGATGGAGAAGGATATCCGTCGGAATGCCGCTTACCTGTCGCGGGCTATCCAATCTCTCAATGCGATCGGCATATTTTCGTCAAACAGGCTCTGTGCCACGGCAAAGTCTAGCGCCGTGTCGATATCCACTGCACTCGAAAGCGGTACGTCGATGGCATGGATATTGGCTCCCGTCATCGATCCGGCCAGAATGACTTCGGACCGTATGACGTCTAGTTGCCCAGTGTGCCACAATGTTTTGGGCAATGCCTGCCGCGGCATGTTGAACGGCTCTGCTACGCCCGGCAGGTATAGGAGCGGTTCCAGCTTCGAACCTTCACCCCGGACCCACATTTTATAAGGAGTCAAAGGCGATTCGGTGACGGAGCGCATGCAAGTGATCCGGCTGTCGGCCAACATCGTATCAACCGCCGAGTCGATCCAGGCAGGATCACGGAATGGCGTGGTCGGGCGCAATTGAACAACCAACTCGGGTATCTTGCCTTCATGCTCGCCAAGCCAGCGCAAAGCATGGCCGAACACGTCCAGATCCGTGGCACCATCGCTCGCATATTCGGCGGGACGAACGAAAGGCACTTCCGCGCCGAAACGGCGCGCGGTATCCAGAATGTCCATATCATCGCTGGAGCAGATGAGTCGATCGACGCGACGTGCGCAACTGCCGACCGCAATTGCCCAAGAGATTAAGGGCGCATCGCCAAGAAGTTTCAAATTCTTGCCGGGCAGTCCTTTGGAGCCGCCGCGACCAAGCACCACGGCGAGAACGCGACCCCGATCAATATCAAACGACATCAGGCAACCGCACGAGGCTTTAATTGGCGACCCGGACTGCCCAGAAAGGGCTCCAACTTTTCGAGCGCGTACCAGAAGCCGGCACCGTCATTTTTATGCCCCTGCCAAATTTCAGGGATAAAGCTGGCCTTTGGACAGGTCTTGTCGAGGACAGTGCCTAGCGCAGCAAAATCCATATCGCCTTCGCCGATCTGAAGGCCTTCACCGTCCACGCCTTTTGCGTCGACGACATGAATATGCGCGGTATAGGGACCAACTTTCTCGCAGAACTGGGTCATGGACCAGTCGAAAGCGTTGCAAGCTAGTTGGGAATGGGAAACGTCCAGGCAGATACGCATATTATTGCGACTGCAAAAGCGCTCAATCTCATCGGCATCCATGAACAGGTTGTGATAGCTTTGACCGCCAAAATGCCAGGGATAGGGAGGCATCGTCTGGGGAATGATCTCGACGCCTTCGGCATCGATTTTCGTCAAGGCTTCTTCCATCCGGTCATAGAGCTCAGCGCGCTCCGCCTTGGGTAACATGCGGGAGGTCGAGAATCCCCCCATGTTCGTGACAATGAGTGGACGGCCAGAATGGCGATGATATTTCTTGAGTTCGCGCGTAACATCAACAACGCGCTGCATCTCATCGATCGACCGGGCAAGATAGCTGGGATCGGGCGAACTCAGATCCAGAATATGGTCGCCTTTGAACAATTCCGGTGCGTGGACGACGAAATCGATCGGCAGGACATCATCAAACCAGTCCGCCAGATCAACTTCGATATCTTTGTAGGACAAATGATATTCCAAAAGATCCAGGTTCGTTTTCGTCAGCATTTTCCGATAATCGTGCCAGCGCACAGCGACACCAAACGGCCGGTTGAAATCATAGGTGCGCGCCTGCGTGACCTCTTCTTCCAGATCGGACGGGAAGAACGGCGTGCCCGCATCAACGTCGCGTACGGCTTTGCGCCCGACCAGGTCGAGGCGGCGATTGGGCTGGATACCTTGACCGGGACTCTTGATAACAAGCATATCGTCGGTGATGACGGTTCCGGTCGCTATGTCCCGCAAGGCATAAACGCTCTTGGCGAGGATTTCGCGATTCATCAATTCGCCTTGGGTCATGACGCGGTTTTCGCCTGATCCCATCGACTCCTCGATGCTACGAATAGCATCAACCATCTGTTTCAGTTCGTCTGGCAGCAGCGATACTTTGTGATCATTGCCTTCTAGCCCACGATCTGTGGTGATATGCTTCTCGATTACGCACGCGCCAAGCGCGACAGCGGCCACAGGCACAGTCCAACCGCGTTCATGGCCCGAATAGCCGACCGGGCAGTCGCCGATTTCGGCGAGACGTTTGAGATAATTGAGATGCACGTCCTTATAGGGCGTAGGATAGGTCGAATTGACATGCAGCATGCAGAATTGCGCGCCTTCCCGCCGCAACAGGGCTACACTTTCCTGGATTTCCGCTTCAGTCGCCATGCCTGTCGAACAGACCAGCGTCTTGCCAGTCCTTGCCATCGCTTGCAGCAACTCGTGATTGGTAAAGTCTGCGGACGCAACCTTATAGGCGCGCATGCCATATCCTTCGAGCGCCTCTAGACTGGCCAAATCCCATGGCGTGCACATCGGTTCCATGCCACGCGCACGTGAATAATCGAACAGCTCAAACAGGACTTCCGGTTCGAGGTTGAAGCGCGCGAGGAGATCTAACGTATATTGTGCGCCTAAATCCTGTGACGCATCGTCGGCCTTTCCGCCGCCAGAATAGAGCGATGCAATATCCCGCATCTGGAATTTGGCGCAATCGGCACCTGCATCGGCAGCGATGTCAATCAGGGCCTTGGCCAGTTCGGCATCGCCCTGATGATTGTTGTCGATTTCCGCAATGACGAATGCGGGATGACCAGGGCCAATCATCCGATCGCCAATGGACAAATCCATGCGTCCGGGCAACGCTACCGCCATCAGCCGGCCATATTCGTCGACCAGCGGGATCGAGCGCACTTTGCTATCGAATTGCGCCGCAATCGCTTCGCGTGCTTCGTCGTGACGCATCGAAACCGGGTTTGGATTGGCAACGCGACTTACGGACACATCGAGATCGATGCCATCGCTGGTTGTCAGCCACCGGCGTACGTCGCCGTCGGTCAGCAATCCAAGGAGTCTGCCTTGATTAGACACTGAAAGAACAAAACCGGCCTTATTGGCGCTGATTTTCTGAAGCGCCGCTAACAAGGAATCGTCAGCGAAAACGGCATAGGGGGCGACGTTCTTCTCGATAATCATGCCGGTTCCTCAGCGTCGTGACTATTACAAAGCGTAGCACAAAGCCTGCCACCATCCACCCCGGACAATCGGCGCAGTTATGTGACGGCATGCCCCGCCCACGCAAATAAATGACCTATTTATTTTATTATTCCAACAGAATCAGCCATGTCGCGACCCATATGTGCTTACGAGTAACGCACATGATACCAAAACTCAAACTGGGAATTGCCGCATTGCAAGGTCGATATTGCCAATCGTCCCAAAACCAGTCCAGTTGGTATTCTAGAGGCTCAGATATGCGTCGATCGCCGCTGAAACTTCGTCGAACTGCGAGACGCGGCCACCATCGATCAAGATAGCCCGCGTACAATATTCCTTGACGACTTCCATGCTATGGGATGCCAAAACCATGGCACGATCGGCACGCTTTTCGAACAGTTCGTGATGGCATTTGCGATGAAAATTCTGGTCGCCTACCAAAATGACTTCGTCAATTAGATAGCAGTCGAATTCGACCGCTAACGAGAGACCAAAAGCGAGGCGCGCACGCATGCCCGATGAGTATGTCTTTACCGGCATTCTTAGCTGTCGGCCAAGTTCCGAGAATTCTTCGATCTGCTCGCGGATTTTCGTATAGTCCCGGTTGTAAATACGGGCAATGAACCGGGCATTGTCATATCCCGTCAGGCTGCCCTGAAATCCTCCCGAAAAGCCAAGGGGCCAAGACACCGACATGGTTCGCGTCACCTTGCCGACAGTGGGCTTTTCTACGCCGCCGATAAGTTTGATCAACGTACTCTTGCCGACGCCGTTGCGGCCGAGCACCGCAAGTCGCTCGCCGCGGCGGACTTCCAGGTTCACATTGTTGAGAACCAATTTCCGGCTGGAACCATGCGCGTAAGATTTAGACAGATTCTCGCAGACAATCATTCGACAGCCAATTTCTTTCGGACATGACGGCAAAGGCCCAGGCCAAAGGTCGCGGCCACGATCGAACAGCCGATCGGGTTCCAGATATTATAATATACAGTGATTTCATCGCCCCATATGCCGCCACGCATCATTTCCATGCCATTAATGAAGGGCGACCACAGAAGATAGTCCCTGACTTCCGGCCTCGCCCAGGACACCATGTAGAACAGCCCGGAAAAGGGGATCATAATATAGGTCGTGACCGGAATGAATTTTTCGATAATTTCCGCCATTTCCGATAGTGGCGCGATCAGGAGGCACAGCGAGAAACAGAATGTGGCATATAGGAACCAGCCTGCCAGAAAGAGACCTATATTGGCAGGGACGGGAAACTGATTGGCGGCCATCAGCACCAAGGCAATGAATAGATAGGCCATCATGCTGCCCAGCAATTCGATGATGAACCGGACCAGGATGAAATCCAGGATTTTTATCTGTCGATGGTAGAGAAGGCCGCCATTTACCGTAAAGACCGCCACGCTACGGCCGATGCCGTGACGGAATAAGGTGATAGGTATATAGCCTGTGACCACGAAGGCCACGATGGCGATGCCATGCTCTTCAGGCCCTTTTGTCAATCGCCAGATCGTGCCAACCAATCCAGCGAACAACAAAGGTTCGACCATGATCCATAGAAAGCCGATATTTTCGCGCCCGAACCGCGTCGTCAGCTCACGGATCATGAGCGCATGCACCACGCGCGTCTGAACCGCCCAACCTTCTTTTAATTTACGCCAACTAATATGTGTCATGGTCAGTTTTCCGGCGCATGCTCGACGACGCCGATCATGAACATCCAGGCGATGAAATAAAGGCTGACGGCCGCGGCAGCGACAATGAGGACGTTTAGGAGCCGCTTTGGCAACAGCGGCATGTCCGGCAAGTTCGGGTCAACGACCCGCTCGAGATAAAATTGCTGCCGCTGCGCCCCGGCGCGCGCCTGGACCAATGCGGCGTTGGCGGCGTTCAGATTTTCCGTCGAAAACTCCTGTTCCACCAGCAGATTTTCATAACCGCCCATTTTGGAAGCAATGCCGGTGTCGGACCCTACGACCCTGCTATCTTGCGAAGCGACCTGTTCGGAAATTGCGTTGATGCGGTTGCGCAGAGCCGGGATGGAAGGATTGTTCGGAGTCAATCGCTGCATCGTGCTGAGTTGTGCCTGAAGCGCTGCGCGTTCTCCGATCATCGTGTTGGAAATATCCAGCACGCCGCTCGCCTGGCGGGTAGGATCAATGAGCGCCTGTGTATTGCGATATTGCGCCAGCGCTATGCGCGCGGCCCTGGCTCGCGTCGTGGCGAGTTCTACCTGCCGTTGCGCTTCGGCAATGCCATTTGATTGAGCGCGACTGTTCAACTGATTGACTAGCCCTTCGCTTAGCTCCAGCAGGCGCTTGTTGATCTGATAAGCGTCAATCGCTTCAAATGCTTTGACCTTTATGACTGCCGTGCCGGTGTCGCTATCGAAGCGTGCATCGACCATCTTGTCATAATATTTATAGAGGCTTTCAAAGTTCGGGCTCGAAAAGATGCCCGGAAAACGCGCTATCACATCCGCCCGGCTGGACATGAATTTCTGACCGATCCCCGGATTTTTCTCTAGCGCTCGCAGGGCGTCGCGCGACCGCACATAGGTTATGACCTCATTGGTCTGCTCCTGCCCGGCCGACAATCCGGTAGTCTGAACCAGATTGGCCAGTGTCGACACCTGAGAGCGCTTTTGATCAGGACTCTTGATGACGAAATGCGATTCAGAAACGTAGATATCTGCGGCAAAAAAACCGTAGTAGAGAGCCGCCAGAAGCGTGGGCAGAATGACGAGCGCAACGAACCAGCGACGCTTCTTCACCCAAGCAAGAATCGATGATCGGCGGGAGGTTGACTCATCAACCGGGGTTGCTTCGCCCTCAACGGGGAACGAGGGATTAACGTTCATAATGTCCAAGCGCCTAAAGCAAAACAAAGCTGCCTCGCGCTAGGCCAACACGCGTCTGGACGCAAGACATAACAGGGTAGGCGAATAGCCGAACACGGCCCTGCAAGCTGGTGCGACCGGCCGATATGCGAGGAAAAATCGGCGTTTGCGCAGCCGCACTATCGGGCAATTTAGAAGGGTCTGCCGGCCGGCTGTTAACGATGGGGATGAAACTATTGTCCAATCCCGAACACCGATGCTAAGGCAGCATCGTTAAGGCCTCAATCCCTCGAGTTCATGCATCAATGCAATTTAAAATCGCCATTTGCCTAGCCCTGTCCACAGCCCTTGTGGGATGCGCATCCCTTCCTTCCAGCGGTCCTACGGCCGGGCAGATACGGAAATCGGCCAGCATGGCAGCCATTGGTCCCTCGCCGATTCAGTTGGTGCAGGTCCAATCGGTGACCGACATACCGGTGGCTGAGGTAGCCGCATCTTCCAAGCCCCAGCTTGCAGATATCGTTCCGCCACCGACCGATATGATCGGTTCCGGTGACGTGCTGGAGGTCAATATCTACGAGGCTGGCGTCACTTTGTTTTCCTCTGGAAACAGCGGCGGTAGTGGCGCGACAGAGAGTTTGGTCGGCAATCCTGGGGTGCAGGTCCAGAAATTGCCTCTCAGTCGCGTTGATGACAATGGCGATATTTTGATTCCCTACGCTGGCCGCCTGCATGTTGCGGGGCACACCATCATGGAAATCGAGGCGATGGTTCGCGCCTCGCTTAGGGGGATGTCCCAAAACCCGCAGGTTCTGATCCGATTGAACGAAGCGATCACCAATTCGGTGATTATCGGTGGCGAAGTCACCAAGCCGGGGCGGTTAGTGCTGCAGACCAACCGGGAAACACTGTCCGATGTGATAGCCCTTGCTGGCGGCTATCGCGGCGATGCGCGTGAGTTGAAGCTGCGGGTCGTACGCGGCACTCAAAGCGTTGACCTTCGTCTAGACGATCTTGTTAAAAATCCAGCCCTTGACGTGCATGCCTATCCCGGCGATCGCATATCGCTGATTAGCGACCCCTACAGCTTTTCGGTTCTGGGTGCTTCCGGGCGCGTGGAACATGTGCCCTTTAGCCGATCGGCCATTACTGTGGCCGAGGCTATCGCGTCCGCAGGCGGTACAAATCCCGGTCTTGGCGACCCTCGAGCGATCTTCTTGTTCCGGTACAATCGCGACGCGCAAGGGCAAGTGGTCCCTGTAGTCTATCATTTCAATATGATGCAGGCCGGAACCTTCTTCCTGGCTCAGCGCTTTGGGATGCGCGATCAGGACGTGCTGTATTTCGGTAACGCGGGCGCCAACCAGCCGAGCAAGTTGATCCAGTTGATCAGCCAGCTCTTCTCTCCGATCCTCACGGTAACCAGTGCAGTGCAGACGGTGCAGAACAGCAATTAACGCAATAGCGGCGTCGGAACAGTTATTTTGCAAAGGTAAACATGGACATCCAGACTTTCGCCATTGCCGGTGTTAAGCTGTTCACTCCGCGCCACATTGGTGATGAACGCGGCTATTTCGCTGAAACATTCCGCGCCGATACATTCGCTGACCATTGCGGTACGCACGCCTTTGTGCAGGATAATGAATCGCTGAGTGTAAAAGTCGGTACCGTGCGAGGTCTGCACTTTCAAAGCATGCCGCGGGCACAGGGCAAATTGGTCCGCTGCACTGCTGGTGCTCTGTTCGACGTTGCCGTCGATATCAGGCGCGGGTCACCCACCTATGGTAAATGGGTGGGTGAGACGTTGACGCCCGAAAATGGCAAGCAATTGTGGGTTCCCGCGGGTTTCGCACATGGTTTCTGCTCGTTGAAGCCTAATAGCGTGATCTGCTACAAGGTAACGGATTACTACAGCGCGGAATGCGACAAGGGCTTGCGGTGGAACGATCCAGACATCAGCGTGGTTTGGCCCGACATTGCCGATCCAGACACACTGTCGCATAAAGATCGGCAGCAGCCGCTTCTTGCCGACCTTCCTGCTTACTTCAGCTAGAAAGATATAGTTGCATGCGCGTGATCGTAACAGGCGGCGCCGGTTTCATAGGGTCGGCTCTCGTGCGCTATCTGGTGCTCGAAAAAGGATATGACGTCCTGACGATCGACGCCCTGACCTATGCGGGCTGTCAGGAATCGCTGCGTGCCGTGGAAGGGCGGTCCAATCATCAATTCTTGAAGGCGGACATTTGCGACCGCGCTGCCATGGAGCAGGCGATTGTTGGGTTCAAGCCCGATCGTATAATGCATCTTGCCGCCGAAAGTCACGTCGATCGATCGATTACCGGCGCAGCGGAGTTCATCCAAACCAATGTGGTGGGCACCTTTACTCTTTTGGAAGCTGCCCGCGCCTACTGGAACGCGCAGGGTTGCGAGGCGAAGCAAGGCTTTCGGTTTCTTCATGTCTCTACGGACGAAGTATATGGCTCTTTGGGGGCTGCTGGATTGTTCGAAGAAACCACGCCCTATGATCCTAGCTCGCCCTACTCGGCATCAAAGGCGGCGTCCGACCATTTGGCTATGGCGTGGCAGCGTACCTATGGCTTGCCTGTAGTGATTTCGAACTGTTCCAACAATTACGGCCCATATCATTTCCCGGAAAAATTGATTCCGCTTACGATCTTGAATGCGCTTTCTGGACGGCCGCTTCCGATTTACGGCACGGGAGAGAATATTCGCGACTGGCTCTATGTCGATGATCATGCACGCGCACTCGATTTGATCGTTGAGCGTGGCCGCGTGGGTCAAACCTATAATGTAGGCGGTCGCAATGAACGGCGTAATATCGACGTAGTTCGCCGTATATGCGCCGTGCTGGACGACCTCGTTCCCGTCAAAGAAAGCCGCGATAAACTGATCGAATTCGTGACCGATCGTCCCGGTCATGACGCGCGCTATGCCATCGACGCGACCAAGCTAGAGACCGAACTCGGCTGGCGCGCGCAGGAGAATTTCGACACCGGCATCGAAAAGACGGTGCAGTGGTACCTTAACAATCAATGGTGGTGGGAGCCGTTGCGCAATCGCTATGACGGGCAAAGGCTGGGTTTGTCCAACGCATCTCCCTCCTCCCCAGAGATTGCACGATGAGGATAGCCGTGACTGGGCGATCGGGGCAGGTGGTGAGCAGCCTTCTGGACCGTGGCCTGGCATATGGTCATGATGTCGTTGCGATCGGGCGGCCGGATCTTGACCTTGCCGATCCCGTCACCGTCTCACAATCTTTGGAAGCCGCGGCGCCAGACATTGTGGTTTCGGCCGCTGCGTATACGGCTGTCGATAAGGCTGAGAGCGATGCGGATGCTGCGCATTCCGTAAACGCCACCGGTGCCAGGCTTGTCGCTGATGCGGCACGCATGATGGGGGTGCCGCTGATCCACTTATCAACCGACTATGTCTTCGACGGCGCGCTTAATCGCCCTTATCGAGAAACGGACGCGCCTGCGCCCACCGGTGTATATGGCGCATCCAAGCTGGCAGGCGAACGAGCCGTACTTGAAACACATGGCGATAATAGCGTAGTTCTGCGTGTTGCATGGGTTTACAGTCCGTTCGGAGCAAACTTCGTCAAGACCATGCTTCGTTTGGCGGGCGATAGGGACGAAATTAGTGTGGTAGCCGACCAGATCGGCAATCCGACCAGCGCCCTCGATATTGCCGACGGCATATTGCAGGTAGCCGCTAATCTCAGCGCCAGCACTGATCCGTCCCGGCGGGGCATATTCCACATGACGGCCGATGGCGAGGCGAGTTGGGCCGACTTGGCCGAAGCCATATTTGCTGTGGCGGCTCGCCGCGGCGGTCCTGTTGCACAGGTGCGGCGCATTTCGACGGCGGACTTTCCGACCGCTGCTTGCAGGCCAGCCAACTCCAGGCTCGATTGCAGCCTCATCGCGCGTGTTCATGGAGTGGAACTGCCCAATTGGCGGCCTTCCCTGGAGGCGGTCGTAGTGCGTCTATAAACGCGTGCGGCATGTTGATTTCCCGAATAAGGAATACGGACGGATGAAGGGTATTATTTTAGCTGGTGGCAGCGGCACGCGCCTCTATCCCATGACGCTTGCGACGTCCAAGCAGTTGATGTCGGTCTATGACAAGCCGATGATCTATTACCCGCTCACGACTTTGATGCTGGCCGGCATTCGGGAAATATTGATCATCTCTACGCCACGCGATCTGCCGGCTTTCCAGGCTCTGTTGGGCGATGGCTCCCAATGGGGCATCGCCTTGGAGTATGCGGAGCAGCCAAATCCTGATGGTTTGGCCCAGGCATATATTATCGGTGCGGATTTTGTGGCGGGCCAGCCATCCGCCCTCATCCTTGGTGACAATATCTACTACGGGCATGGCCTAAACCATTTGCTTGATCGCGCCTCGTCTCGCGAGAGTGGAGCCAGTGTCTTTGCCTATCATGTCCATGATCCCGAACGCTATGGCGTTGTCAGCTTCGACGGGTCGATGAAAGCGCTCACGATTGAAGAGAAGCCGGAAAAGGCGAAATCCAATTGGGCCGTGACCGGCCTGTATTTCTACGATGCCAATGTCGTCAATATCGCCGCAGACCTAAAGCCTTCTGCTCGCGGCGAACTGGAGATCACCGACGTCAATAGAATCTATCTGGAACGTGGTGAACTCAATGTTGAAATCATGGGGCGCGGCTTTGCATGGTTGGATACTGGCACGCCTGACAGCCTGCTCGACGCCGCTGAATTCGTGCGCGTTCTTGAAAAACGTCAGGGCTTCAAGATCGCCAGTCCAGAGGAAATCGCTTTTCGACAGGGCTTTATCGGTGTCGAGGAGGTCGAGCAGGCTATCGCAAAGCTGGGTAAATCCGATTACGCTGGTTACCTTCGTCGCTTTTTGAAGGATGCCTAACGTCATAGTGTACCAGAAACACCAGGCGATAACATGTCGGTGGTCGACGAAACTTGGCTGATTAGCATTCGGGGCGTACGCCATATGCCTATGTTTTTGCCGCATGTTTTCAAGCGGCGCTGATATGCAAGCATGACGTCAGCGGCAGAATACAGATGTTTGCCGCTACAGATGACGACGCCCCGTCCGGGCAATCTAACATATGGCGGCGTTTTACGCTCTCTACAGGCAACCAATATCGTGCTCGCGGATTTTATCGTCTTGTGAGTCCTTCAACCATGCTGACCGGCTGGCAGTAAAGCCGATGGCCTTAACCTGTTGCTCTCAAGGCTTTATCCTTGCAGGCGAATTGAGGCAAAGGTGATGCCGTGCTGCGTGATGACTTGCCAATTCAGGAGCGGCCGATGCTGATAGAGCGCAGGAGATTACTCTGGACAGCTATGACGGGCGCGTTGTTTGGTCTTAATGCCCGCACCGAGGCGGGCGGAAGGCAATCTTCAAAGGGTAGCAAAGCCGTGAGCGCCACGACCAATCTTTCTGAGGAAAATCTCGCGGAACGGTGCGCCGATTTGGATTTGCCGGGAAAGGGCGGAGTAGCGTCCGCGCAGGGGCAGGCTGAACTGTTCGTGCGCGATTATGGCGCCGTCGGCGATGGTACATTGCGGACGGTAGCGGACTGGATTAATCCGGCGTCCTCGACCAAAGCCAGATACCAGTCGCTGTCTGATTTGCAGGCTGATTATCCTCACGTTACGTCAATCAACGACAGTTTGGATTGGGCAGCCATCCAAAAAGCGATCGATACCGGTCGCAATGTGGGTTTCCATGATGGCGCCTACTGTATCGGCGGAAACCAGCTTGTCATGTCCCAGTCGGGGCAAAGCCTATATGCGCGCAACGGCAGTCAGGGCGGAGCATTGAACGATCCGCCAACCGGCGGGGCGTTTATCGTATTTGAGGCACGGGGCCGTAAAGGTAGTCAAGCAGCATTGCTTTGTAAGGGCAGCCTTCAGCGTATTATCGGAATGAAATTTCGGGGTGATAGCGCCAACGCCAATAATGTGGCGATATTGGCAAAAAAGAACAACAATAATAATGACGATCTTGATATCGAAATTATAGCTTGCCAATTTAACAATGTTTATCAAGCAATTCATTGCTATGGGCGGGGTGTCCATGTCAGGGATTGTTTATTTAGTAATAACAAAAGCGGATATTGCGTCACCAGCGACTGGCCATCTTCTGGAACCTCCGGTGGCGGCGGGCAGACAGATGCAATGTACAAGGGACGGGCGTTGCGTATCACCAACAATCGGTGCCATGGCGGCGGCACGCTCGTTCGCATTCGTAACTATATCGCGCGTAGTCCGACAATTTCCTCTAATGTCCTCGATTTCGGCAATCAGCTTCTTTTGGTTGAAACGGAATTTGGCCCAGGCGGTGTCCTTTACGCGGATTTGACAGGCAACATTGCCGATCTATGCGGTAAAACTATCATTTCCTTTGGTCCGGGCACCCGCTGCGTCGGACTGAATATTAACGGCGGTTCCTATGGGGGCGCAGCTGTTGGCAGCGTTGACGGTGCGGATCATCGTCCTTTCGCTATCCTTGGTTTTGATGGCTGCGCCGAAGTCGATGGCGTTTCGCTTACCGGCGTCAACCTACATGATACTGATGGATATATTTTCCAGTTTAATAATTCCACTCAGGCCAAAGCAGTCGTGCCAAAGAATATTTCGGTAAAAGGAGGCCAGATCAGCGGGTTCGGCCAAAAAAGCGGCGCGGTGCGTGGAATCGTTTCCACTGTATATGACATCGAGGGCCTATCGCTGGACCCGGGATCCATCAGCGATCCCGGTCCTAATGTCACAGCATTGATTCAATCTGTGGGATCAAAGACGATATCTGGCCTATTCCTTGGGGGCGCAGTGTCTAGATCTGGCGTTACTACCTTTTCGGACACAAAAGTTTCTGGGGTCGTGGAGGGGGTGGAACGGCTTAGTTCCGGCCAGCAGCGGCGATATAAGGGGTCGGCAGACCAATGGGAGTAGAAGTGCGAATTATGGGCTAGAGGTCGCCAACGGCCGATATTGGAACTGTCGTTGTCGATCTTTCTTCGTGCCGAAAAGCCGAGCTGAAAAAGATTTTATCACGAAGCCGAGATGAACCCTGACGAGCGGGAATACCGGCAATGTCCACTTTGTCGAGCGGGGTATGATCCTGGCAATGTCACTGGAGATATAAGCATTTTTGTCTAATATGTTTCTGACGTAACGATATCGTATGAATTATTGCTCCGCGCGACACCATGCGGCGAAATACTCCACTTCCCAGCCTCTATCTTCCGTGATCTGTTTGTTAGGCGTTGATCTTCGGCGTTTAAAATTTGATCTCGCATTGAGGCGGTCTTCTTGGTCGCTTGCAGGTTAAAGGTCTTCGATGCTAATTGCGCGGGCCTATCGAAGCGATCTCTCTGCATAGGACCCTGATACATGAAGCAACTGATAGCGTTCGATCTTGACGGCACTTTGGCGGAGAGCAAGCAACCATTGGGCGCGCCGATGGCGGACGCGCTCACCCGCCTGCTGGAGGTCGCGCATGTCGCAGTCATTTCGGGTGGTGATTGGCCGCAGTTCGAAAAGCAGGTGGCGAGCAGATTGACCGTTGAGGCCGACAGGTCCCGTCTGTGGCTGATGCCGACGACCGGGACGAAGCTTTATACGCATCGAGACGGTGCATGGACGCCGGTCTATGCCGAACTGTTCGACGATGCACAGAAGCGGGCGATCCTGGAGGCATTCGATGCATCGCTGGAAGCGACCGGTTTTGTGCCAGAACAGACTTGGGGCGAGCGGATCGAGGATCGCGGCAGCCAGATCACCTTCTCCGCCTTGGGGCAGCAGGCGCCGATTCATGCCAAGGAAACATGGGACCCCGATTTCGCCAAGCGCAAGGTGATCCAGGCGGACCTGCGCACGCGCTTGCCGGGCCTGTCGATCAACATGGGTGGTGCAACGTCCATCGACATCACACGGGAGGGTGTGGACAAGGCCTACGGGCTCCAGAAGCTGCGCGACGCAAGCGGCATCGCGCTCGATGCGATGATGTTCATCGGCGATGCTATTTTTCCGGGTGGCAACGACTATCCTGCGAAGCAATTGGGCCTCGACACTGTGCGGGTTCGCGATCCTCAGGAGACGTTATCGGTGATCGATGCGATCGTCGCCTGTCAGAAAATCTGAGCGGGGCGCTTTAATCCTCTTCGCGCATGATCACCACCATCGCTGACAGCCGCTCGGCCTCGGCCATGTCGTGCGTGACATAGAGGATCGGCATCGGGCTGTGCGTGCGGATATGGTCGATCGCGTCGAGAATAGTCGCCTTGCGGTTACGGTCGAGCGAGGAAAGCGGTTCATCCAGCAGCAAAAAGCGCGGCCCCGATAACAATGCGCGCCCGATGGCGACTCGCTGCGCCTCTCCACCGGACAGGCTGTGCGGCCACCGGTCGAGCAGGTGCCCGATCCCCAGGAAGGCGAGCACGTCATCCATATCTTCCGTTGTGGACGCACGACGGCCATAGGCCAGATTGGCACGCACCCGCATGTGCGGAAACAAACGACGATCCTGGAAGACATAGCCCGCCTGTCGTTGCGCGGCGGGGACATCGGCCCCGACGTCGCTGTCGAACAAAGTCTGTCCACCGACCGTGATACGGCCCCTATCAGGGGAGGTGATGCCGGCGACCATGTCAAGAATGCTGGTCTTGCCGATGCCGGATGGGCCGACCAGCGCAACTAACGCGGAGTCCGTGCGGCAGGACAAGGCGATCGACCGCCCGCCGATGCGCCGTTGGACATCAATGTCAAATGACATGGCGTTCGCCTCCGCCGATCCGCCGAACCAATATTTCCGATAGCATAAGCGCGCCGAGGGACAGCAGGATCGACAGGATGGCGAAGCGCGTGACGATCGGCTCCCCGTCCGGCATCTGCATAGCAGCATAGATGGCGATGGGCAGGGTGCGGGTTTCACCCGGCACGTCGGAGACAAAAGTGATCGTGGCCCCAAATTCGCCTAGGGATCGCGCGAAACCGAGCACGACCGCTGCCAGCACCCCAGGCAATGCGAGCGGCAGCGAGATGGTAAGGAAGATGCGTAGGCGCGATGCGCCCAGTGTTGCGGCCGCACTCTCCAGTCGCCTGTCGATCGCTTCGATCGAGAGGCGGATAGCCCGCACCATCAGCGGCACTGCCATGATGGCCGCCGCGAGCGCCGCGCCGGTCCAGCGGAACAGCAGGGTGACCCCGAACATGTCGGACAACCAGCGTCCGATCGGTCCGTTCATCCCGAACAGCAGCAGCAGCATCCATCCGGTTACAACGGGGGGTAAAACCAGCGGCAGATGAACCAGCGCGTCAACCAGAAATTTCCCAGGGAAACGCCAGCGCGCCAACATCCAGGCGAGGAAGAAGCAGACCGGCAGGCTGACCGCGACTGCGACCAGACTGACCTTGAGCGATAGGGTCAGAACAATCCATTCTTCAGGAGACAGCGGAGCGATCAAGGCGCGGTGAAGCCGTAGCGCGTCAGCACGGCGCGTCCCTTGGGCGAAAGCAGGAAGCGGCGAAACCCCTCGGCATCGGGATGTCGGCTGCTCTTGAGCCGCGCGACGGGATAGCGGATGGGCGGATGGCTGTCGGCGGGGAAGACGCCGACGATCCGAACCTTGCGGGAAGCACGGGCATCGGTCGCATACACAACGCCGAGTTTCGCTTCACCGCGCTCCACCAGAGCAAGGGCAGCCCGGACGTTTTCCGCTCGTACGAGCTTTGCCGCTACCCCCGTCCAGACACCGAGCTTATTCAGCGCGGCTTTGCCATATCTGCCGGCTGGCACGCTGTCTGGATCGGCCATGGCCAGCCGCGACGAACCCAGCGTCCGAGCGATCGGCATGCCGCGCCCGATCGTCAGTCGCACCGGTTGGCGCAGGGGGGCGACCAGGACCAGCCGGTTGCCCGCGATGTCCGCCCGCGCCCCGGCTCTTACCGAGCCGGCCTTCTCGACGACGTCCATCCAATCCTCGTCTGCCGAAATGAACAGGTCGGCCGGCGCCCCGGCCTGGATCTGGCGCGCCAGCGCGGATGAACCGGCAAAGGAAAGGATCGGCTGCACATGGCCTTGTCGTGCCCATTCTGTCGCAGCCACAGTGAGCACGTCCTGCAGGCTGGCGGCGGCCAGGACCACCGGGCCGCGCTCGTTCGCAGCGCCGACGGGATTGGCCATCGCCAAGAGGATAATAGCGATGAAAGATCGAAAGAGGGCGCGCATCATGCCGTCTTTTTGCGCTGCATCGACGGGCAACTCAACCGTGAACGCGCTTTGCGATCTTTTTCCCGACTGCCCGATGGGTTACACGCGCGACGATGATCGCAATTAAGACGCTGTGCGCCCAGTGCGGCATGGGCTGCGGCGTGAGGGCCATGACTGGTCTGGGCGAAGACGATGCACGGCGCGTTATCATAGAGGGCGACCGTATCCATCCGGCCAATATGGGCTGGCTCTGTCCGAGAGGCGAGGCGCTTGCTACGGATACGAGGCTGGATGGCCGACTGCTGCATCCTTTGCTCGGCCGCAAGCGCATCGGCCGGGAACGGGCGATCGCCCATGCCGCGCGACGGCTGACCGACATCATTGCCCAACATGGTCCGTTCAGTGTCGCACTCCACGTTGCGGGCGACCTGCCGACCGAAGATTATTTTGCAGCCAATAAGTTGATGAAGGGGTTCATCGGTTCGGCGCATATCGATGTCCCATGGCATGATATTTCCACACGCACGCAGATTGCAGCCTTCGGCGAGGATGTGATGCCGGCGAGCGGCGAGGATGTGGATGGCGCGGACCTGATCGTGGCGATAGGTGCGGGCGTATTGCGGCGTCATCCGATGCTGGCACGCCGGGTCGCCGCGGCGCGCGAGGCACGCGGCGCGCAACTGGTGATCGTCGATCCCGATCCCGACGCGCGGCTATTGCCTGCCGATTTTCATCTGGCGCCGGCCCCCGGCAGTGTCGCCACATTGCTGGGCGGGCTTTTGTTGCGCCTGCATGATGCGCAATCGCTGGATCGGGCTTTCCTTGCACAACATGTGAGGGTGCCGGATGGCTATTGGGAAGCGTTGCGGCCGGGGCACGACCTATGGTCGGTATCGGGCATCACAGGCCTGCCGATTGGTACGATCCGCGAATTCCAAGATCTATTCGCAGGCGCGCCGCGCACGGTGACGATTTCCGATCCCGACGCCGGGGAGGGGGATGCGCCTACAGCGGCGGCGATCCTGGCCCTGCATCTCGCCATAGGCAGGATCGGCCAGCCCGGCGCGGCGCCTTTCGCGCTGCCCGGTGCGCCCAACGCCATGGGCGCGCGCGACGTCGGCTGCATGGCAACGGCGCTTGCCGCGCACCGGGATTTCTCGGCTGATGCGCTGGCGTCGGTCAGCCGTTTCTGGTCGAGCCATAACGTCGTCTCTGCGCCCGGCCTGTCTGGCGATGCGTTGCGCCAGGCGATCAACGATGGAGCTATCAAGGCGCTGCTTCTGCTGGGTGACGCGCCTGCCACGTTGCTGGATGCTATGCCCGACCATCGCCCCTTCACGCTCTTTGCCGGTGACCGGTTCGATCCCGCTATGGCGGATCGTATCGACCTGGCGCTGCCAATGCCGGGACCGCTGGAGCGGGAGGGTACGATCACCAGTGCGGATCGCCTGATAAGCCGGCAGCGGCGGGTTTTCGCCCTGCCGGGCGAGGCGCGGCCGGGCTGGTGGATCATGACGCACATTGCGCGCGCCATGGGATGGCGCGACGCTTTTCACTATGAGCAAGCGGCGGACCTATATCGCGAACATGCCCGGTTATCGGTCTATCAAGGGGAGGGGCGGCTGCTCAATTTGCGACGCCACGCACCGCTGTCGAACCCGGCGTATCAGGAGTTGACGCCTTGGCGATGGGGTGAAGTGCCCTTCGACGGGGGCCATTTCCCGACAGCCGATGGCAGGGCGCGGCTGGTTCGCTTCTGGGATTAGGCTTCCACTGTGGCGGCGATCGCCTGAAGATGGGTCAGCAGGGTGTCGCCATTGGCGGCCCAGGTGAACCGTAGCGCCGCTTCGCGCACATCGCTCGGCGCGGGGGGGGCGTGCAGTATCGCGCGGATTGCCTCAGCGATCGCTTCAGGATCGCGCGCGACGATGCGGCCTGCTTCGGGCCGATCCAGCAATTCGCGCGCGCCGCCGACATCGGTAATGACGATCGGCGTGCCGCAGGCGAGCGATTCCACCCAGGCGTTCGCCAGCCCTTCCGATTCGGATGGCAGCGCCATCACATCGGCGGCGGTATAGATGCGGGGCAGTTTGTGATGCGGCACCGATCCCAGGAAGCCGATGCGCCGCTCTACCCCCAGTTCCTGCGCCAGATTTTCCAGCGTGCGGCGGAAAGCGCCCTGTCCTGCGAGTAGCAGCGTCACGTCCGGGAGCATGGGGAGCGCCCGCACCAGAAGATCCTGGCCTTTGCGCGGTATGAGCGCGCCAACGCACAAAAGCACCGGCCCATTGAAATCCAGAGCGGCCTTCGCGGCGTCCCGATCGCCCATCTCGAATGTATCGAGATCGACGCCGGTATAATGAACGCGGATTTTGTCGGCATCGATCCCCATCCGGGCCATCGACCGGCGCATCGCGTCCGATACGGCGAGCAGGCCGGATGCCCCTTCGGCGGCTTGCAACACCATCTTGCGCGTGCCGCGTTGCGTGCCCCAATAATGGATGTCGGCGCCGCGCGCCTTCACCGAATAGGGGATGCCGAGCGCCTTCGACAAGCGCTGCGCCACCGGGCCGTCAGGGAAGAAGAAACTGGCATCGATAACGTCGAACGGCTTTTCCGCGTGCAGGCGTCTGACCAGCGGCAAAATGGCGCGGGTCATGGCGCCGACATTGGTGCGGCCGCCAAATTTAGGAATGATGGGGAATGTGGGCCGATAGACCGTCAATTCGCGCCAGCGTTCCTTGCGCGGCAGGGCACGCAAGGGGGCGTAACGGGCCGCCAGCGATAGCGGCCAGGGCGGGAGGCCGACGGGCGCAATCACGGTGACGTCCGCTTCCGGTCGACTGGCCAGTTCGCGCGCTTGCCGCTCCACGAACACGCCGAAATTGGGACGGCTGATGTCGGGAAAGAGGGTCGATAGCATGAGGACGTTGAGCGCCATGGCCTCTCTTTCGCAGAATAGTGTTTAGCGGACGGTTAAGCAGTCCCGTGCCGGCTTGGCTAGAGGCGTCGGACGAGTTGCACCGCCACCGCGGCCCATGGCGGGTCGGTCAGCACCAATTGGCGGGCACCAGCGCCCAGCGGCAGCAGTTGCAGGCGGTCGCCTTCGCGTCCGATCAGCCGCCCGAACAGGAAACGGCCGGCGGGGCGAGGGAATAATATGTCGCGATTGAGCGCGGCCGAAAATTCGTCCGGGGCGATGCGGCGGCACCAGATCGCGTCGCCGCTGCGATAATCGCCAATGCTGGCGCTGACATGGACGCCGACCATCCCGTCGGAGGCGATCGGGGACGGGAAAGCAAGCGGCCGGGTCGGTGCGCGCGCGCCATCGGGACCGAGCAAGGCGGCGACGGGTATGTCGGCCTGCCCCGGCAGCGCCACCAGTTCGGCGGTCGTAACACCCAATGCCAGCGCGATCCGGTTGACCCATTTGACCGATACGGTGCGCGTGCCGGTTTCCAGCCGCCCGATCGTCTGGGCTGTTGTCGGTGGATCGCACAGCGCGCCGACCTGCTCCAGCGTAAGCCCCTTGGTCTTGCGAACCTCACGGATGCGGGTAATCATCTGCGCCTCAAAATAGAACCTATTTGGTTTTCTCTTTCCTACAAACTATCCCACATGGCAAGGCTTTCCGCATCGATTCCCGTCACGCAGGAGATGCAGATGGCCAAGACCCATGTCGAACACATGATCCAAGACCCTGAAGGCCGCACGCAGTCAGTGCTGGTGCATCTGGGCGAATCGCCGCTCGCCTGGTTGCATGCGCGGGGGCTGTTGAGCGAACGTCACTATCTGGCTGGCGACATGCTGCGGCGCGATTGGGAAAGGGCCGGGCTGGGCGCGCGGGTCACCATGCGCTGGGACGCTGCGCCGCGCAGTGGCAATGGCGGGCAAGGGCAGGGCGATCCCACAATGGCCCAGTTGTCGGCGCGGGCCCGGTTCGACGGGGCCATGCAGGCGGCCGGGCCGGGCCTTGCCGATATATTGTGGCGGGTGGCGTGCGCAGGTGAGGGACTCGTGGCCGCCGAAAAGGCCTTGGGTTGGCCCAGTCGAGCCGGAAAGCTGGTGTTGACCCTGGCGCTCGACCGAGTGGCCGGATGGTATCGGGTGTCCTGAGGCTGCGAACAGAGCCTGTAGTGATGGAGAGAGGGCCTTAGGCGATCATGCCAGCACCGAGCAACAGGAGCAGTTTTACGTCCATCGCATAGCCCTGCCTGCGCCAGATGGTGATCTGATCGGGCAGGGCGGCGAGGGGCACGCGATGGACATGGATATCCTCGTCATCCACCCCGCCGCCCTCGCCGGTCTTCGTTATACCGTATGCGCGGAACAGGGTGAAACTCTCCGACACCATGCCGGGCGAGCTATAAAATTGGCCAAGCGATTCGAGCCGGTTTGGGCGGAAGCCGGTTTCCTCCTCAAGCTCGCGTGCGGCCGCGATGCTGGCGTCTTCACCCTCCTCCTGATCGCCGACCAGGCCGGCGGGCAATTCGATGCAGCGTCGGCCCAGAGGCACGCGATATTGGTCGACCAACAGCACATGAGGGCCATCGTCCGCGTCATCGATCGCCAGGATGACAGCGGCGTGGATACCGCGCGCGCGCCCGACATATTCCCATTTCCCGCGCCTCTTGGCCGTAATGAAGCGCCCCGTCCACATCACTTCTGCCGGGGCGTCCCGGTCGGGGTCGGTCATAATTCGATCAGCCTGTCGGGCAGTTCGTTGATGTCATCGTCCTCGCGCGGGAAGTGCGCGGCCAGTACGACGCCCACCTGCCGCACCGCTTCGGCCAGTCCCTCGCCCGCTCTGCCGGCGCGGATGGCGTCGATCAGGGCGGCCATCGCCTCGCCCCAGGCTTCGGGCGCGACCTTTTCATTGATGGCGCGGTCGGCGACGATTTCGGCACGATGCTCGTCCAGCGACAGATAGATGAGAACGCCGGTGCGTCCGCGCGTGCGCGCTTCGGCGGCCGTGCGAAACAGCAGGATCGCACGGCGACGCACACGCCGCGCCTTGGTGGCGCGAGGAGTCACCAGCATCCGCAGCGGCATGATCGCCAGCAGATAGCGCATGATCAGGAATTTGAGGATGAGCAGGCCAAGCAGCCCGGTCAGCAGCTTCCAGTCGGCTAGTTCATGCTCCCAATCGAGGAGCAGCATCGATAGAAAGGCGCGCAATTGCGCGGGGAAGGCGGCCATCAGGGCCAGAGCGATGAACACCGCGGCTGCCGCCCAGCTTAGGCCGACATCATGATAGCTGTCGGATCGACGTGCGACGATAGTGACGATCTCGCCGGATGTGTGTGCTTCGGCATTCGCTACCGCGGTCGAAACAAGGTCATGGTCGGCTTTCGTGAGATGAAGCTGCATCACCAATCCCCCGATGCGCCACCGCCGCCGAAGCCGCCGCCGCCCGAAAAGCCGCCACCGCTATCGCCGCCGCCCCAACTTGATCCACCCCAGCCACTGCCGCCACCCGATCCCCATCCCGAACCGCCGGCGCCCGGACCCCAGAGGATGATGGGTGCGCTGCCCCCGCCGCGCCGGTAACGCTTGCCGCCGCGCGCGCGGGACAGGAGCGGCAGCGCGACGAAGAAGATGATGAACAACATGATCCAGAAGCCGATGATTGCGCCGCCGCCGTCATCCTGCTTGCGCACCGCCGCTTCCGCCGCCGCCGCGCGCGCCTTGGCTTCGTCGGGCGGCAGGGCGAGCAGGCCGGTAATCTGGTCGACGCCTGCATCGATGCCGCCCGCCATGTCGCCTGCCTTGAAGCGCGGCGCAATGGCGTTGCGCACGATCTGGGAGGAGAGGGCGTCGGTCAGCACGCCTTCCAGCCCATAGCCGACTTCTATCCGCACCTTCCGCTCGGCCGGTGCGATGATGAGCAACGCGCCGTTGCTGTCCTTGTCGCCGATGCCCCAGGCGCGGCCCAGCCGATAGCCATAGTCGGCGATGTCATAGCCTTGCAGGTCAGGAATCGTGGCCACCACCAGCGACCGGCCGCTGGCTTTCTTCTGCGCGATCAGCTTGGCGCTCAGCGCCTGTTCCTGCGCCGGGTCGAGCAGGTTCGCCGCATCGACCACGCCCTTGTCATCGAATTTGGGATAGCTCTGTGCCCACGCCGCCGGCGCGAGCGCCAGCAGCGTGAGAATCAGGAACAGGCGACGGAGCATCCGATCAGTTGCCGAAGTCGACCTTCGGCGCCTCCTCGGCGCCCGGCGTCGTCGCCTGGAACGGGGTCATGGGCTTCGCGCCATGGATCAGCTTGGCGCCGATTGCGTCAGGGAAGGTGCGGATGCGGGTATTATAGGCCTGCACCGCGCCATTATAGTCGCGGATGGCGACGGCGATTCGGTTTTCCGTGCCTTCGAGCTGCGACTGGAGTTGCAGGAAATTCTCGTTGGTCTTGAGATCGGGATAGGCCTCAACCGACGCGAGCAGGCGACCAAGGCCCTGGCTCAGTTGTGCCTGGGCAGCCTGGAACTGCGCGACCTTGGCAGGATCTGACAGATCATCGGCATTGACCTGGATCGAGGTCGCCTTGGCGCGGGCTTCGGTCACGGCCGTCAGCGTCGCCTGCTCCTGCTTGCCCGCCGCCTTCACCGTGGCGACGAGGTTGCCAGTCAGGTTGGAGCGGCGCTGATACTGCGCCTGGACATCGGCCCATTTGGCCTTCGCCTCTTCTTCGGCGGTCGGAACGCTGTTGATGCCGCAGGCGGAAAGGGCAAGCCCCCCGAACAATGGCAGTAGAATTTTAGAGAAGCGGCGCAGGAGCGTCATGGAACATCCTCGGCTTTTTGTTTCGCCTGTGGAAATAGGGCGTTGTCCTGAAAGGCGCAACGGGCCATCCTGAATTATCGTTAATAGGGCAAGGAGTTCCTCCATGGGGCTGATTTCCGAATTCAAGACATTCATCAATCGCGGCAACGTGATGGACCTGGCCGTCGGTGTCATCATCGGCGGCGCCTTTGCCACCATCACCAAATCGCTGACCGACGACCTCATCATGCCGGTGGTCGGCTATATCTTCGGCGGGGCGGACTTTTCCGGTTATTTCGTGCGCATGGGAGCGTTGCCGGCGGGCTTCAAAGGCAATCCAGAAAACTACGCAGACCTCAAGGCGGCGGGCGTGGCCATGTTCGGCTGGGGTCAGTTCCTGACCGTGCTTGTCAATTTCATCATACTTGCCTTCATCATCTTCCTGCTGGTCAAGGCGATGAACAGGCTGACTGCCAAGCCCGAACCGGCCCCAGCTGCGCCAGCGCCGACGCCCGAAGATATCATCTTGCTGCGCGAAATCCGGGATTCGCTTAAAAAATAATCGTTTTTGCGACGAAACGAGCCGCCAACGGGAACCATCGTGCGAGCGGCCGGTTGATCGGCGTCAGGGTTTCAGGTGGCGTCACACCATCTGTACCTGTGCCGAATGACGTCAGCCCATGGGGGCACTAACAGGAGAAAACGCCGTGAAAACTTTCGTCACCGTCATTGGCCTTGCCAGCCTTGTCGCCCTCGCCGCTTGCGATTCCGCCAAGGAAAACAAGGTTGAGAATGCATACGAGAATCAGGCGGACGCACTCGACAACCAGGCCGACAACATGGAAGCGATGGCCGACAATCTGAGCGGCAACGCTGAAAACGCGGCTGAAAATGCCGCCGACGCGCTGGAAAACAAGGCCGCAGCCACCCGTGAAGCGGGTGACAAGGCTGAGGACGCGGTCGAAAAGCAGCAGTAAGCCGCTTTCGCTACCCGACCCGATAAGGGCGTCGCGTCTAAGGCGCGGCGCCCTTTTTGCGTGTAATCCTTGCGCGTTTCGACGCGCCTTTAACGTCCCTTTAACCACACCCCGCCATGGTGCCCCTGCGCGCATCCGTGGGGCCCATAGGGAATGGACGAACTACTTCAGGAATTCATATCCGAGACCCGGGAAACGCTGGAGGCTCTCGCAGGCGAAGTGGTCGCCTGGGAAGCCGATCCATCGGATCGGGATCGGCTGGATGCCATCTTCCGCTTCTTCCACACGGTCAAGGGGAGCTGCGGCTTTCTGAACCTGCCGCGGTTCGAGCGGCTGAGCCACGCTGCCGAGGATGTGTTGTCTGAAATTCGCGCCGGGACGCGCGGCGCGGACTGCGCCACGGTCAGCGCGGTGCTAGGCATCATGGACCGGATCGGCGAACTGACCGAAGCGGTTGCGATCGGCGCGGCCCTGCCCAGTGAAAATGATGATTTTCTGATCGGTGCCCTGAGCGCCCAGCCTGCCGAGGCCGGCGAAGCTGGGGTGGGAACGGTTGCCGCCCCTGTTGCCGTTGCCCGCCAGGGTGGCGCGCAATCGGGGCCGCGGACCATCCGCCTGCCCCTCAGTCTGATCGACCAATTGATGAACGGCGTGTCGGACATGGTGCTGGCGCGCAATGAGTTGTCGCGCAAATTGCGCGAACGATCCGCCGATCCCGAACTCGACAATGTGTTCGAACGGCTATCGACCTGCGTGGCGGACATGCGCGACGTTATATCCAAGACGCGGATGCAGCGGGTGGACCGCCTGTTCGCCGCCATTCCGCGCATGGTGCGCGATCTGGGCCGCGACCTTGGCAAACGCATCGACCTGACGCTGGAGGGCGGCGACGTCGAAATGGACCGCGAAATGGTGGAGATGGTCGTCGATCCGCTCACCCATATCGTGCGCAACAGCATCGACCACGGTATCGAGACGCCGGAACAGCGGCGCGCCGCCGGCAAGCCCGAAGCGGGCCGACTGCGACTGGAAGCGCGCCAGTCGGGCAATCAGATCGTCATCGCGATCGCCGATGACGGTGCAGGCATCGACACGGCGCGTCTGGTGGACAAGGCCATCGCCGCAGGCCGCCTGACCCCGGATGCCGCCACGCGCCTTTCCGAAGAGGACAGGCTCGACCTTATTTTCCATCCTGGCCTTTCGACCGCCAATCAGGTGACCGCTATCTCTGGCCGCGGAGTCGGCATGGACGTTGTGCGCGCCAATGTGGAACGCATTGGCGGGGTGATCGCGCTCGACAACCATCCGGGTCAGGGTCTGTGCATCACGCTGCGCGTGCCATTGACGCTGACGATCATTCCGGGGCTCATCGTGCGGGCGGGCGGCCAGCACTTCGCGATCCCGCGTTCGGCGGTCGTCGAGATCCTGCACGACAATAACGAGACGCTCCAGGTCAGCGAAGTCGGCGGCGCGAAGATCGCAACGATTAGGGCAATCCGCCATTCGATGGTCGATCTGGAAGATCTGCTGGGCATGGAAAAACCGGTTCAGCGCGGCCCGCGCGCCATCATGGTCGTGCGATCGGCGACCGGCGTGCCCTTCGCCATGGGCGTTTCGGCAGTCGACAATCATGAGGAACTGGTGATTCGCCCGGCTTCGCCGCTGGTGATGGCGACGGGCATTTATGCCGGCATGACGCTGCCCGACAATGGCAAGCCTATGCTGTTGCTCGATGCGGCCGGTCTGGCCAAGGCGGCGCGCCTGCCCAACATCATCGATGATCGCGCGGCGCGGCAGCAGGATCAGGCCGCGGACGCGAAAGATGGGATCGAGATGGTCGCGGCGCTGCGCTTCGAGGAACTGTCGGGCGAACGCCGCCTGTTGAAATTATCCTTGATCGAACGGGTGGAAGATATCGACGCAAGCCTGTTTGGCCGATCGGGCGGTCGCGCCTTCGTGCGGCTTGACGGGCGGCTGGTGCCTGTTGCCAACGGGCTGTCGCAGATCGATCGCGCCAGGGTGTCGGCGCTGCGGCTGCGCGACGATCGGCGCGAAGCCTGTTATCCAGTGGCTGCGGTGCTTGACATCGTCCAGATGCCTGCCGTCCCCGACATGGTGGCGATGCATGGCATGTTGAGCGGTGTTGCGGTCGTCGACGGCGAGCATCTGGAGGTCATCAATCCCTTCGCGCTGTTCGCCGGACTGCCCGAAGAAATGTTGGTCGAACGGGCGCGGGGGCGGTGCCTGCTAGCCGACAGCGGCGATGGCTGGACGCGCGAGATATTGGCGCCTTTGCTGCGGCAGGCCGGCCATGACGTGGTGCTGGGATTGCCCGGCGATTGCGCGGTCGATCCCGAAGACGTGGTGTTGTGCACGGAAGCGGATGCCGCGCAGGCGGCGGAGATCATGGGATGCCGTGTCGTGCATCTGCGCGCCTCGCCTCGTCCCAACGGACCGCAGGACGGCAGCATTTATCGCTATGACCAGGATGCGCTGATGGCGGCGATCGCCGGTCGGCGGGGATAAGGAACACGGCATGGATCAGCTTTATCTTCTGGCGACGCTGGCCGACACGCGGATCGCGGTCGAAACCGGTGAGGTCGAGGCGGTTGTCCGCCTGACCGACATATCCCCGGTGCCGGGCATGGGCATCCACGTGGCCGGCCTGTCCGCGCTGCGCAGCCGGGTGCTCACCATCATTGATGTTGCTGCGCTGATCCACGGCCGGGCCACCCCGGCGGAGCGACGCGGCCTTGCCATCATCGCCAATATCAGCGGCCATAGCTATGGCCTGATGGTGGACGGCGTGTCCGACATCTGCCGCGTGCCGGAAGGGGAACTGCCGTTGCGCGGTCAACTCGATCCGGCCTGGGCACCCTACGCCCGCGCCTTGGTCGAACATGACGGACATCCCTGGCTGCTGGTGTCGCTGGCCGCGTTTATCGAGGGTGGGGCGCTCGCCCAGGCGGCGTGAAATATACCCGGCTTGTTTACTAAATACTTGGCTTTGTCGGTTAAGCCCGCAGCAACGGGACGCAAAAACCTAAGGGACGCTTCATGAAGAATTGCCTGGTCGTCGACGATTCAAAGGTCATCCGCAAGGTTGCCCGCCATATTCTCGAATCGCTGGACCTGACCGTCAGCGAGGCGGTGGATGGGCAGGACGCGCTGACCAAATGCGAAGCCTGTCCGCCTGACGTGGTGCTGCTCGATTGGAACATGCCGATCATGAGCGGGATGGAATTCCTCCAGGCGCTCTCCACCGCAAAGATGGCGGCCCGGCCCAAGATTATATTCTGCACCACGGAAAACGGCATCAGCCATATCAAGGCGGCGGTCGAAGCCGGTGCCGACGAATATGTCATGAAGCCGTTCGATCGGGAGACATTGGAAAGCAAGCTCGCGATTGTGGGCGTGATCTAGCGGCCGCCCGTTGATCCAGGAGTGCCCGATTTCCATCTGATTAGTCCGCGCAGAAAGCCCATGATGAACGCGATCATGCCGATATCGTCCAATCGCACCCACCAACAACGCGCCGTTCGCACGTTGGTTGTCGATGATTCGGTCGTCGTGCGAACAGTGATCGCGCGCATCCTCAATGGCGATTCGGGCTACAGCGTCGTCCATAAGACCAGCAGCGCAGAACATGCGCTGGGCTATCTGGCCGAACATGCGGTCGACCTGGTGCTGCTCGACATTGAATTGCCTGGCCAGAGCGGCCTTGCCGCGTTGCCCCAGATCCTGCGGGCCAATCCGACCGTCAAGGTCGCGATCCTGTCGGGCAAATGCGAGGAAGGCAGCGCTGCCGCGATAGAGGCGCTGGCGCTCGGCGCCAGCGACATCGTATCCAAGCCCGGCAGCGGCAGCTTTGGCGATCAATTTCCCCAGGCGTTGATCGATCGATTGAACCGGCTGTTCGGCGATCGAGCGGAGGCGCCGCCTTTGCCGCGCCTCGCCGGCCCGCCGTCGATTACCCCGGCATCGGCGCCGCTCGCCTGCATCGGCATCGGCGCATCGACCGGTGGTATCCATGCATTGAGCCAGTTGTTCCAGGGATTGGTCGCGCCGCTGGGCGTGCCGCTGCTTTTGACCCAGCACCTGCCTGCCAGTTTCACCGTCTATTTCGCCCAGCAATTGTCGCGCATGACCAGCTTGCGGGTGAAGGTCGCGGAGACCGGCGATCTGCTAATGCCCGATGTCGTTTATGTTGCACCGGGCGACGCCAATATCCAGCTGCGGCGCGGCTTGCATGGCCGGGCCATCATTATCCTTAATCCTGAGCGCACGCCGGCTGGCAACCTGCCGGGCGTCGATCCGATGTTCGCCAGCATGGCGGAGGTGTATGGCGCCGGCGCGGCCGGCATCGTCCTGACCGGCATGGGACGCGACGGTACGCTGGGCGCGCGTGAGATCGTCGCGGCTGGCGGCTGGATCGTCGCCCAGGACGAAACGAGCAGCGTGGTGTGGGGCATGCCGGGATCAGTTGCCGGGGCGGGCCTTACCTGCGGCGTGATGGAGCCGCTGGCGATGATGCATTTCGTGGCACGACGCGGGAAGGTCAACGCCTGATGCCGCTGCCACCAACAGGAGCCGCCATTTTCCAGGGCGCCGCACGCATATTGTCCGGGTTGTTGGAAGCGCGAACCGGGCAGATATTGTCGGAAGGCCGGGCATGGCGGATGGAAACCGCCCTGCGGCCGGTTCTACGCACGCACGGACTAAAGGATATAGACGACCTCGCCGCCATGCTGCTGCGCAAGCGCGACCCGCGCTTGGATGAGGATGTCGTCAATGCGCTGCTTAACAATGAAAGCAGCTTCTTTCGCGACCTCCAGATTTTCGACATGATCCATCGCCAGATCCTGCCGCGCATCCAGGAAGATCGGCACGATCGCACATTGCGTATCTGGAGCGCGGGCTGTTCGACCGGGCAAGAGGCTTATTCGCTGGCGATCCGCCTGCGCAACGATATGGCACGCTGGCAGGGATGGCGCATCGAGATATTGGCGACCGATATTTCCACGGCCGCGATCGAACAGGCGCGTGCCGGCATCTTTTCGCAGATGGACGTGCAACGCGGTCTGGCCGTCGGCGACCTCATCAAATGGTTTGAACCGCATGGCGAGGATTGGCGCGCCAGCCCCGATCTGCGCCGGATGATCGATTTTCGACATGACAATCTGTTTGATCCGCGCGCGCCATCGGGCGAATATGACCTGCTGCTCTGCCGCAACGTCTTGCTCTACTTCACGCCGGAGCGGCGTGGGGACGTGCTGCGCCTGCTGGCCCGACACAGCCATGCCGGGTCGGTGCTGCTGCTGGGCGCGGGGGAAACCGTGATTGGTCAGAGTGACGATTTCCTGTCCCATCCCGAATTTCGCGGCGGCTATGCCCGTAAGGCTGTGGCGCCAAATTGTGCCGGTGGGCCGATGCGCCGGACCGCGTAAAGCGGCTTCGCCAGGATTAAGCCTGCTTGATTGCCGGGCCGGTCTCGGTCATTGTCCGGTCAAGGCCGCCAGAGAGGCGGGTCGGAAGGGTGCGATGATCGAGCAGCTGCAAGCGACTGGCCTTTCCCGATGACAGACATGCCGATGATCGAAACGCCGTCGCCCAATTTCGACGAGCGCGGCCTGCCCATCTCGATGCTGGTGCTGCACTATACCGGCATGCCCGATGCGGCGAGCGCCATCAACTGGCTGGCCAATTCCGAATCGAAGGTGTCGGCCCATTATGTCGTGACCGAGGATGGGCAGATTATCCGCATGGTCGATGAAGCCAAGCGCGCCTGGCATGCGGGTCGGTCGCACTGGCGCGGAGTTGACGACGTCAATTCGGCCAGCATCGGCATAGAGATTGTCAATCCAGGACATGAATGGGGCTATCGGCCTTTCCCCGAAACGCAGATGGGATCGCTGATCCCGCTGGTCCATCAAATCGTTCAGCGCCACCGCATCACCCGCGGCAATATCGTCGGCCACAGCGACATCGCGCCTGCGCGCAAGCAGGATCCGGGCGAGCTTTTCCCTTGGGGCCAGCTTGCGCGCCTGCGCCTGGCCCTGCCGCGGCCCACCAAGAATCTGATGGACCCGCATTGGACTGATGGCGGGTTCATGCTGGCGCTCGAACGCTTTGGCTATGACATTACCGATCCGCAGGCGGCGGTGGTCGCCTTTCAGCGCCGCTTCCGGCCGGAGCGCATCGATGGGGTGATTTGCGGCGAATGTCGTGCGATCCTGCTGGCGCTGTTGCTGCCTAAGCCCAGGGGCGATGAATAAGGGCGTGACGGTCCGCGATAAGGACGCTAGGGACCGTTCCGCCAGAGGGCCGGGCGGCCGCGGCGTGGCGGGTAACTGTCACGGCGAGGAAAGTCCGGGCTCCACGAAATAACGGTGCCGGTTAACGACCGGCTGGAGTGATCCAAGGGACAGTGCAACAGAAAGCAGGTCGCCCAAGGCTTCGGCCCTAAGACTTTGGTCGGGTGAAATTGAAAGGGTGCGGTAAGAGCGCACCGCGTCTGCGGCAACGCAAGGCGGCACGGTAAACCCCACCGGGAGCAAGACCGAATAGGGGCGGCGCGCGGCTTTGACCGCTAGGCCTGTTTCGGCCGAGACCGCCCGGGTTGGTTGCTTGAGGAACGGAGCAATCCGTTCCCTAGAGGAATGGTCGCCTATCCTTGGAAACAGGGTGGACAGAACCCGGCTTACAGGCCCTCTGGCATTTTCCTGTCCAAAATCCGCAGGCGGGGTGGCATTTTCCCGGCATAGTCCCTAATTCGGCGAAATGGCACGACACAGCCGATCCAATGACTGGGGCTTTCCGCGATGGCGTGCCTATGGCGCGGCGCGCGAAGCGCAGCGCGTGCGCATGTGCGATCGCTTCGGTTGCGACAAGCCGGGCGATTGCCCCGCGCCCAAATCGCCCAACAGCCCCGAAAGATGGTATTTCTGCGCTGACCATGCCGGCGAATATAATCGGAACTGGGACTATTTTCAGGGGCTGGACGAGGAAGAGCGCGCTTCCCGTGAAAAGGCTGAGCGGCGGGATGCGGGTGGTTACCAGTCCAGCGCCTATCATAGTTGGGGCGGACCGGGTGATGGCAGCCGATCGCGCGATGAGATGCATGCGCTCAAGGCGCTGGAACTGGAAGACGACGCCGGTTTCGAGGACGTGAAGAAGAGCTGGCGCCGGCTCGCCAAGGAATATCATCCTGACGTCAAGCCTAACGACAGCGATGCTGCGGTACGGTTCCAGGCGATCCAAGCCGCTTATGAGGTGCTGCGCGCGGCCGAGGAGCGGCGGACATGGAAGCCGCGGGGAGCGACGTATTGAAAGATCAGGTCCGGTCCAACTGGTCCAATGTGGTGCTGGTTTGCCGAAAATGTTCGAAAAAGCTGGACGGCGGTTTCGGCCCTGGTGGCGGTGAGCGACTGGCCAAGGCGCTGCGCAAGCATTTGTCATTAAAGACAGGGCGCAAGGCGGCTGCAGGCGTGGTTGAGGTCAACTGCCTGGGCATATGCCCCAAGGGCGCCGTAACGGTGGTAGATGGTGCAGCAAGCCGCGAATGGTTGTTGGTACGACCGGGTGTCGATCTGGACGAACTGGCAGAAACTCTGGGTTTGCACGCGCCCGAACATCTTTAACATTTTCCTTACCAATTCCTCCTAATCGGGTGGAATGAAGCTGGTTGTCCCCTATCGCCGCGTCCTGCCCTTGGCGGGGCAATGCGGCCTGATTATGTTTGGTCTTTTGGGGCTATATGCTGTTCCGCCTACGAGCGGCAGGATGATTCTGCTGCCATTGACCGATGGGGCCAGGAATGTGCTTGCGTCCGTTGCCATCGCCAATGGTGCCCGGCTGGTCGCTAAAGGCCCCTGGGCAGGCTCCTTACTGGTCGAAGGCAGGCGGGACGAACTGGCCCCTGCGCTACTGCGTCGCGGAATAGTCGCCTTGTCGACGCAAATGAGCGGTTGCGGAGCATCGGCTTGATGAGCGCGATGACTAGCCTGGATCGGCTGCGGCTACAGGGTTTGCGCATCCTCCTGTTCGTTAACTGGATCTGGACCGTTGCGATCGGCCTTGCGGGCCTGTTGCTGGGGGCGGAGCATAGCGGCCGCGCCCTGTTCCTGTCCGCTCTGGTCAACACGCTGCCGACGATCCGCGTAATGCGCGAGCGGCGAGACCTCGAAGCGCGTCTTGCCATGGGCACGTTGGCTGCGGTGCAACCGGCGATCGGACTATATCTGCTGTCTGGTCATGGCTGGCAGATGGACGGCCATATGTTCTTCTTCGTGGCGTTGGCGGGGTTGGCGCTGCTCTACGACTGGCGGCCGATCCTGCTGGCGGCATCGCTGACGGCGGCTCATCATCTCGTGCTCAGCTTTATTCTGCCGACTTGGGTCTTTCCAGATAATGCCAACATCGGTCGGGTCGCGATCCACGGCATCGCCGTCGTGTTGCAGGCGGCCGTCCTTTGTTACCTGACTATTCGGTTACGCGCGATGCTGCTGGCTCTCGACGGACACATGGCGCAAGCCGGGGAACTTGCCCAGCAAGCCGAAAAAGGGCGTCATGCCGCGGAAGCGGCGATGACGGCGAGCAGCGAGATGGAGACCCGCGCTGCGCGCCTACGCGAACAGCAAGAGGCGGAGAAGGCCCGCATGGCGGCTGAACGACGAGCGGCCACGATGATGCTGGTCGGCGATTTCCGCCATTCGGTGGCGGAAATCGTAGGCGCGGTTGGGGCTGCCGCTCAGGAACTCGACGATTCGGCCCGCCAACTCAATCAATTGGCCCAGCGTGCGAGCGAAGGCACCGAGGAGACGGTGGCGATCGCCGAACAATCCTCCACCAATGCGGCCATGCTGGCCAGGAGGATCGACCAATTGTCGGAATCGATCACCGCGATCGCGTCGGCGTCGCAACAGCAGGCGATGCTTGGCGGCCAGGCGCAGCGCGTATCGACCATGGGGCATCAGGCCGTGCATGATCTGGAAGGGCGCACGACCTCGATCACCAGCTTTGCCGACTCCATCACCGATATCGCCGCGCGCACCAATCTCCTCGCGCTAAACGCCACGATCGAAGCCGCGCGCGCCGGGGAGGTCGGCCGCGGTTTCGCGGTGGTGGCGGGCGAGGTCAAGCAATTGGCGGGGCAGGCGGCCAACGCGACCGGCGAAATTCACGCTTTGGCCTGGTCAGCCCGGCAGGGGGCCGGCGTCGCACGCGAGGCGCTATCCGAAGTCGCAGGCGCTGTCGAACAACTGGCGGAAGCGGCCGACGCCATCCAGCGGGCGGTTGTCGATCAGCGCGATGCGACCAGCGCCATCGGTGAATCGGCAAGAGATACCGCGCAGGATGCCGCCATCATGACGCGGCAAATGGAAGGAGTGGCCGATGTGGCGCGCGACACCGAAAGCCTGTCGGGTCGCGTTTCGAGCGCCGCATCGAGCTTGTCGCGAACGGCCCAAGCCTTGCAGCGAGCAGCGGAACAATTTGTAGCGCAGTTGGAAGCCGCCTGAACAGGCCGCTGCGGGCAAGCACGGCATAAAATGAGGGGACCGGTCCATGCGACCGGTCCCCTCTTCAATATCAGCCCGGCTGGTCGGCGCGGCTGGCGCCCTTGCCGTCCAGGTTCAGCGCGGCGAAATCCCAGTTGATCGCTTCCTTGAGGATGCGGTCGGCATAGCTGGGGCGCAAGTTGCGATAGTCGATATAATAGGCATGTTCCCACACATCGACGATCAGCAGCGGCGCATGGCCTTCATGCGCGACAGGTGTGTCGGCGTCATGATAGCTGGTCACTTCCAGCTTGCCGTCCTTGAGGACCAGCGCGGCCCAGCCGCTGGCGAAATGGCCCACGGCTTCGGCTTTCAGCTTTTCGATCAGCGCATCGACCGAACCGAAGGCTTCTTCGATCTTGGTCAGGAGTTCGCCGGTCGGCGCGGTCTTGGTCGGCGACAGCGACTGCCAGTAGAATGTGTGGTTCCAGATCTGGCCGACCTGGTTGAACAGGCCGCCCTTGGCCGACTTGATCAGTTCGACCAGCGACTTGCCCTGAAGGCTGGCGTCGGCGGCGATCAGTTCATTGGCCTTCACGACATAGGCATTGTGATGCTTGCCATGGTGGAAATCGAAGGTTTCGACGGACAGGATGTCGCCAAAAGCATCCTTGGCATAGGGCAGGTCGGGCAGAACAAAAGCCATGGCGGAACTCCTCGGGTTCGTTATGGGGCGGCCGCACGCGGGTCGGAGCGGCCGATTGGTCATATGGTCCATGCGGGGCGTGGACGCCTCCGCCGCTTCCCATATGCTCCCCCAACGCCCAAGAAAACAGATATGTGCCTATTGCGAAACGATCGCAGAAATAAGCGCTTATCCCTGCGGCGGGGTGGTTTCGCCGACCTCGTCGCTGTCCAGGCTGTCGCCCAGCACCAGGCCGTGGCGCATCAGCATCGGGATGTTGGCGGCGGCGAATATGACCGATACGATGGTCACACCCCATACCTTGACCGCAAGCCAACTGTCGAAACTCATCGACCGGCGCATCACCTCGTTCGCGATCGCCATGGCCACGAAGAAGAGCGCCCAGTTGCGCGACAGCTTCATCCATCCGGTTTCGCTCAGGCCATCATAGGCGGCCTGGAGAAGATATTTGAGCAACGGCTTGCCGCGCAACAGGCCCGCGAACAGCATCAGCGCGAAGAAGCTGTAGATGATCGTGGGCTTCAACTGGATGAAGCTCTGATCGTGGAAATAGATGGTGAGGCCGCCGAAAAACAGGATCAGCAACGCCGACAGCCACAGCATCGGCGACACGCGGCCCAGCTTTATTTTGGAGATGATGACCGCGATCACGATCGCCGCCATGAAGGCGGCCGTGCCGAAGGTCATGGCGGTGATGGGATTGCCCGCCCCCAGGAACCAGCCGGCACCCTTGTAGGTCAGGAAGAAGACCAGCAACGGCCCGAAATCGAGCGCCAGGCTAAGCGTGCCGCCATGGGCAGGCTTTGCTACGGGCTTGGCGTCAGCGGGCATAGGCCGTCCCCGCAATGGCGCGGGCCATGTCGCCGGGATCGAAGGGGCGCAGATCCTCGATCCTCTCCCCCACGCCGATGGCGTGGATAGGCAGGCGGAATTTCTCCGCCGCCGCGACCAGAACGCCGCCGCGCGCGGTGCCGTCGAGCTTGGTCATGACCAGCCCCGTGACCTGCGCCGTTTCCTTGAAGACTTCGATCTGGTTCAACGCATTTTGTCCCGTGGTGGCATCCAGAACCAGCACAACGTCGTGCGGGGCGGCCGGGTTCAATCGGCCCAGCACGCGGCGCACCTTCGCTAGTTCGTCCATCAACTCGGTCTTGTTCTGCAGGCGCCCGGCCGTGTCCACGATCAGCACGTCGATGCCGGTTTCCGTCGCCTGCTTGACGGCGTCGAACACGATGCCTGCCGCGTCGCCGCCTTCCTTGCCCGCGACGATAGGGATGCCCAGCCGCTCCGCCCAAACCTTGAGCTGGCCGATGGCCGCCGCGCGGAAGGTGTCGCCCGCCGCCAGCATGACGCCATAATCCTGCTCCAGGAAATTATGGGCGAGCTTGGCGATGGTGGTGGTCTTGCCCGATCCGTTGACGCCGATGACTAGGATCACCTGCGGCCGCGGAAAGGCTTCGATCTCCAACGGGCGGGCAACCGGGGCGAGCACCTTCTCGATCTCCTCCGCGATGATCTCGCGCAGATATTCCTCGGTCAGTTCCTTGTTGAAGCGCCCTTCGGCCAGCCGTTCGCGCACGCGCGCGGCCATGGCTGGGCCAAGATCGGACAGGATCAGCGCTTCCTCAATCTCGTCAAGGGTCTGCGTATCCAGGGCCGCCTTGGAAAAAAGGCCGGTGAGATTGTCGCCGAGCTTGTCGGACGTGCGCTTCAATCCGCCAAAGAGGCGGTCGCGCCAGCTGGTGCCGGTGTCTGTCATTGCTGCGCCTCTTGCGCGATCAGCGCGCCATTCTCAAGCGCCGTGATGGGGACGGAGACGATGGAGGAGGGGGGCTGGGTCGATGCGAAGCGTACTGGCGCGAAATTTTCGGCGTGGCCGGTGAGGCCGTTGCGTTCGACCAGCACTGACTGGGTCGTGCCGATCAGGCTGCGGAGCCAGGTATCGCGCCGGGCGGCGCAGGCGTCGCGCAACCGGGCGGCGCGGACCTTGACCGTCGCGCGATCGACCTGCGGCATCCGTGCGGCGGGCGTGCCGACGCGGGGCGAATAGGGGAAGATATGGCCGTGGACGATGTCGCATTCATCGATGAGCGCCAAGCTGTTTTCGAACATCGAGTCATCCTCGGTCGGGAAGCCGGCGATGATGTCTGCGCCGATGCTGATGTCAGGGCGGGCGGCCTTGAGCCGTTCCACGACAGCAATGGCGTCTGCGCGGCTGTGGCGGCGCTTCATGCGCTTGAGGATCATGTCGTCGCCAGCCTGGAGCGAGAGGTGCAGGTGCGGCATCATGCGCGGATCATGGGCGATGAGGTCGAACAGCCGATCGTCGATTTCCACGCTGTCGATCGAGGACAGGCGCAGGCGGGGCAAGTCGGGCACGCCATTCAGGATGCGTTCGATCAGCAGGCCGAGCGACTGGTTGCCGGGCAGGTCGGGGCCGTAGCTGGTGACATCGACGCCCGTCAGCACGATTTCCCGATAGCCCGCATCGACCAGTTGCTTCGCCTTGTCGACCACTGCGCCTGCGGGCACGGAGCGGCTGTTCCCACGCCCATAGGGTATGATGCAGAAGGTGCAGCGATGGTCGCAGCCATTTTGCACCTCCAGAAAGGCGCGGGCATGATCGGCGAAGGCGGATGCCATATGCGGCGCGGTGTCGCGCACCGTCATGATATCGGAGACGCGGACTTTTTCTGCCACTGGCGCGAAAGAGGCCGCCTCCATCTTCTCCCGATTGCCGATCACGCCATCGACTTCGGCCATGGCGGCGAATGTTTGGGGTTCGGTCTGGGCGGCGCAGCCGGTGACGAGGATGCGGGCGTCGGGCCGTTCGCGGCGCGCGCGGCGGATCGCCTGGCGGGTCTGGCGCACGGCTTCTGCCGTCACCGCGCAACTGTTGAAGACGATCAGATTGTCCTGGTCGTTCGCCATGGCACGAATCGCCTCGCTCTCCGCGATATTGAGGCGGCAGCCCATGGTGATGATTTCGGGTCCGCTCATCAGAAACGGTCCCAGTCAGCCTCGCCGTCGAAGACATGGGTGGCGGGACCGGTCATGCGGATCGTGCCGCCCGGCGTCCAGTCGATGACGAGATCGCCGCCCGGCAGGCTGACCGTCACCGGTCCCGCCACCAGCTTGCGGCGGATGGCGGCGACGGCGGTGGCGCAGGCGCCGGTGCCGCAGGCGCGCGTCAGCCCCGCGCCGCGTTCCCACACGACCAGGCGGATATGATTGTCATCAATGACCTGCGCAAAATTAACGTTCACGCGCGCCGGGAACAGCGGATCATGCTCGATCAGCGGGCCGAGATGGTCGAAGTTCACACCGTCCAGATCGTCCACGAAGAAGATGACATGGGGGTTGCCGACATTGACTGCGGCGGGGGCGGGCAGGTCTTCCCAGCTGGCACCCATGGTCAGCGTGTCCATGGGCCAGGCGAGCGGGATCGCGTCCCAATCGAAGCGGGGTGCGCCCATATCGACGCTGGCGCCGCCATCGACCGCCTTAGCGTCGAGCAGGCCCGCTTTGGTGCGGATCAGCACGTCGCGGCCGACGAACAGGGGCACGCAGCGGGTTGCGTTGCCGCAGGCTTCGACTTCGCTGCCGTCGGCATTGAAAATCTGCATCGACACATCCGCGTCGGGGGCGTTGCTGATCAGGATGAGTTGGTCGCAGCCGATCCCGGCATGGCGATCGGCGATGGCGCGGGCGCGCGCTTCCGTCATATCGATCGCGTTTTCGCGCGCGTCGATCACGACAAAGTCGTTGCCCAGGCCATGCATTTTGGAAAAGCGTCCCATGCGCGGCCATGTAGTGGGGGTGAAGGGAAAAGGCGAGTCGGAGGTTATTCTGCTGCCTTGAATAATATGCTAAGTCCTCTCACCAGAGGGATGGGATTCCCGTTCTCGTCCATGGTGATCTCTACAGGCATCGCTTTAGCCTGCTCACAGGCAACTTTGGCGAGTTTTATCTCTTTAGGATTGCTTGGACCTGGCTTGCACGCGACCATCTGTCCTGCTGCATCCAATCTGGTGATAAGCCGAACAGTTTTTTCGCGCGTGCCGTCAGGCAATTTCTGGACTGTCAATTCCATGTTGGGCTGGGGCGGCGGGGGCTTTCTACTTCTGATTGGTCCAGAGCGACCGGGCAAAATCCATGTCAGATGCCCGTCAAAGAAATTATAGCTTCGCTGACCGGCTTCATCGATTGCCGGTTTGAACTTCGAATGGGCTGCGATGATCTCGCACGTGCCTTTATCGAGGTCTGACGAGCCGCTAGATTCCGTTATTCCGCATTGAGCAACTCGGCCTATTGGTCCAATCAGCAATCGGAACCCGACTGTGCCCTCCTCGCGCCTTCGAAGTGCACCGGAGGGATAATCACGGTCGGAGGTCCACGTCGCGGGGGAATTAGCCGGGGCAGCGAATGCTAACGCGCTAGCCAAGAGAAGTCCTGAAACCATATTGCTCGATCCCTCTTACGCCGCCGTCGCCCGCTTCTGCCCGTAGAGAAAATACACCAGCAACCCAATCCCATTCCACGCGAAGCAGGCCATGATCGTCTGCATCGGCAGGCTGATGAAGAGATAGGCGCAGCCGCCGATCGCGCCCAGGCCCACGAACCAGGCTGCGGGCGTGCGGAAGGGGCGGCGCAGGTCCGGGCTGCGGCGGCGCAGGACGAGCAGGCACCAGCCGACCGCGGTGAAGGCGATCAGCGTGCCGGCATTGGCCAGTGCCGCGATCTCGTCGATCGGCAGCAGACCGGCGATCACGGCCACCAGCGCAGCGGTGACGGCGGTGATGCGCGCAGGCGTGCCGCGCTTCGATATCTTCGCCAGGCTCTGCGGCAGGAAGCCGTCGCGCGCCATCACCAGGAAGATGCGGCTCTGGCCGTAGAGGAAGCCGAGCAGGACGGTGGGCAAGGCGATGACAGCGGCAATGCCGACGATGCGGGCGACGCCGCCCTGGCCCATTTCGCGCAGGATCAGCGCCAGCGGCTCGGGACTGTCGGCAAAGCGGGTGAAGGGCAGCGCGCCGATCGCGGCGGCGGCGACCAGCACATAGATAAGGGTGCAGACGACCAGCGACCCGACGATGCCGATGGCCAGATCCCGGTCCGGGTTCTTCGCTTCCTCCGCCGCCGTTGAAATGGCGTCGAAGCCGTAAAAGGCAAAGAAGATGATCGCGGCCGCCGCCATGACCCCGCGTTCGACCCCGTCCGGTCCCATATGCTTGGCGAAGCCGAAGGGCATGAAGGGCTGCAAATTCGGCGCGTCGAAGGCGGGCAGGGCGAACCAGACGAACAGGCTCAAGGTTGCAATCTTGATGAGCACCAGCACGCTGTTGAGGCGCGCGCTTTCGCGCGTGCCGAGCATCAGCAGGCCTGCGACCACGGCGATGATGAAGATGGCGGGCAGGTTGATGAGGCCACCCAGTTCCGGCCCCTGCGTCAGGCTGACTGGAAAGCCTATCGCGGTGAGCAGCGGCGCGGCATAGCCAGACCAGCCGACCGCCACGGTCGATACGACCAGGCTATATTCCAAGATCAGGCTCCATCCCACGATCCAGGCGATGCCTTCGCCCAATGCGACATAGCTGTAGCTATAGGCGCTGCCGGCCGCGGGCATCATGGTTGAGAGTTCGGCGTAGGCTAGCGCGGCGCAGGCGCAGATCGCGCCCGCTATGGCGAAGGAGAGCAGCACCGCGGGTCCGGCCCTGTCCGCGCCGACGCCGATCAGGGTCAGGATGCCCGTTCCCACGATCGCGCCGACGCCAAGCGCGAGCAGATGCGGCCAGGACAGGGTGCGCGCCAGTTGATGGCCCGCGTCCTGCGGCGTCATCGCGCTCATCGGCTTACGGCGTGTCCAGCTCATCGTGTGGCTTCCCTTGTTATCTGTTTTATCGGCGTCGGCCGGCAACTGTCTTTTCTTAGGATCGCCCCGCTGGAAAGGCAAAGTGAGATGCCAGCCTGCGCTGGCATGATGGATGAAGATGGCCCGACTTGCGATTATCGCGAGGCTGCGCTAAGGGCGCTGCTGCAATCGAGCGGTTTACCGTTCGGTCCCTGACTTATCCATTGAGCGCGCGGCCGGAAACGGGATGCATTGAGGCGCTTTGTATGGACGCTGGTTGGCGAGGTTTCGCCCACCGGCGATTTTGTCGTTTTGCAGGGAAGCAGGATTTTCCGGGCCTTTGCGGCCCAAATGAGGTGATGATGTTCGATTCGCTGAGCGATCGTCTGAGTGGGGTATTCGACAAACTGCGTGGGCGCGGCGCGCTTACGGAGGACGATGTCCGCGCCGCGATGCGTGAGGTGCGAATCGCGCTGCTGGAAGCCGATGTCGCTTTGCCGGTCGTGCGCCAGTTCGTCGACCAGGCCACCGAACGGGCGGTCGGCAGCGACGTGCTGCGATCGGTCACGCCGGGGCAGATGGTCGTCAAGATCGTCTCGGACACGTTGACCGAAACGCTGGGTTCCGAAGCGTCGGACCTGCTGATCGATGTGACCCCGCCCGCCGTCATCATGATGGTCGGCCTGCAGGGGTCGGGCAAGACCACCACGACCGCCAAGATCGCCAAGCGCCTGAAGGAAAAAGAGCGCAAGAAAGTGCTGATGGCGTCGCTCGATGTCCAGCGCCCGGCCGCGCAGGAACAGTTGGCGGTGCTGGGCACGCAGATCGACGTCGCGACCCTGCCGATCGTGGCGGGACAGCAGCCGGTCGATATCGCCAAGCGCGCTCTCCAGTCGGCCAAGCTCCAGGGCTTCGACGTGGTGATGCTCGACACCGCCGGTCGTCTGCATGTCGATCAGGCGTTGATGGACGAGATGAAGGCGGTCGCCGACGCTTCCAATCCTGCCGAAATCCTGCTGGTGGTCGATTCGCTGACTGGCCAGGACGCGGTCAATGTCGCGACGAACTTCTCGACGCAGGTGCCGCTGACCGGCGTGGTGCTGACCCGGATGGACGGCGATGCGCGCGGTGGCGCGGCGCTGTCGATGCGCGCCGTTACCGGTCGTCCGATCAAGTTTGCCGGCACCGGCGAAAAGCTCGATGCGCTTGAGCTGTTCCATCCGCAACGCGTCGCGCAGCGCATCCTGGGCATGGGCGACGTCGTCAGCCTGGTCGAGCGCGCCGCCGAGACGATTGACGCGGAAGAAGCCGACAAGCTGGCCAAGAAGATGGCCAAGGGTCAGTTCGACATGAACGACCTGCGCAGCCAGTTGAACCAGATGCGCCGCATGGGCGGCCTGGGCGCGCTGGCGGGCATGTTGCCGGGCCTCAAAAAGGCGCAGCAGGCGATGGCCAATAGCGGCGCGAACGACAAGACGCTGGTGCATCTGGACGCTCTGATCGGCTCCATGACGCCCAAGGAGCGGGAGAAGCCCGCCCTCATCAACGCCAAGCGCAAGATCCGCATCGCCAAGGGTGCCGGGCGGACCGTGCAGGACGTCAACCGCCTCCTGAAAATGCATCAGGAAATGGAAGGCGCGATGAAGAAGATCCGCAAGATGGGCGGCCTGAAAGGCCTGGCCAAGATGTTCGCCGGCGGTGGTGGTATGGGCGGATTGGGCGGCGTTGGCGGGCCGGATGGCGGGGCTGGCGGTCCCGATCTGTCAGGGCTGGGCGGATTGGGCGGTTCGATGCCCAAATTACCGCCGGGCTTTCATAATTTCATGAAGAAATAAGCAGTTTCAACAGATTATATTAGAGTAGAAAGGCAAGTTCCATGGCAACCTCCATTCGTCTGTCGCGCGGCGGCTCCAAGAAGCGTCCCTATTATCGCATCGTCGTGGCCGACAGCCGCGCCCCGCGTGACGGCAAGTTCATCGAGCGCATCGGCAGCTACAACCCCGTCCTGCCCAAGGGCGACGAAAAGCGCGTCGTTCTGGACACCGAGCGTGCGAAGCATTGGGTTGCCGCCGGCGCCCAGCCGACCGACCGCGTCGCCCGCTTCCTGGACGCCGCCGGCGTGAAGGAGCGCAAGGTGCGCAACAACCCGAATAAGGCGGAGCCGGGCCAGAAGGCCAAGGATCGCGCTGAAGACCGCGCCACCAAGGCTGCCGAAGCCGCGGAAGCCGCCGAAGCCGCCAAGGCTGCTGCCGAAGAAGCCGCCAAGGCTCCGGTGGAAGAAGCGCCTGCTGCCGAAGAGGCCGCGCCTGCTGAAGAAGCCGCCGCTCCCGCCGAGGAAGCCGCTGCTGAAAAGACCGAGGGCTGAACCTCTTGACCGACAAGCCCGTCACTCTCGCCGCGATCGTTGGTGCGCATGGGGTGGCGGGCGAGGTCCGTCTGAAGCTGTTTGGCGAAGGGGCCGAAAGCCTCAAAAACTACAAGAGCTTCGATGCGGCGGGGCGCATATTGACGTTGAAGTCGGTGCGCCCCGGTCCCAATGGCGCGGTCGCCCGTTTCGCCGAGGTGGAGACACGCAGTGCGGCCGAAGCCTTGCGCGGTACGGCGTTGACCGTGCCCCGTTCCGCCCTGCCGCCGTTGGGCGAGGGCGAATATTATCATGCCGACATCATCGGCCTGGCCTGTGTGTCCGATGCGGGCGAAGCGCTGGGCGAGATTATCGCGATCGAGAATTTCGGCGCGGGCGACATCATCGAGGTTGAGCGTCCCCCGGTCGAGGGCAAGAAGGGCAAGCGCTTCATGGCGCCGATGCACGCGGTGACGCTGGAAGCGGACCGCGCGATCATTGACGCGATCTTCGTCGAATAGGGGGCAGACGGCCCTTGCAGCCATGATGCAGCATGGCATGGTTGATCCTCCGTCGCTGGAAGGATCGTTCGATGCGCCTTGCCGCTTGCCTGTTCTTAATGATTGCGGCCGCGCGTCCGGCCCACGCCGCCGACGCGCAGAAGATTGCGCAGGCGATCCCAGCGATCGATCGCCTGTTCGCCGATTTCCAGGTGGACAGCCATGCGCCGGGGCTGGTCTATGGCATCGTCGCCGACGGGCTACTGGTCCATGTAAAGGGGCTGGGCGTGCAGGATCTGGTCCACAAGCGGCCGGTGACGCCCGACAGCCTGTTCCGCATCGCGTCGATGACCAAGGCGTTTACTGCGCTATCGGTCCTGAAACTGCGCGAGGAAGGCAAGCTCGCGCTCGACGATCTGGCCGAAACCTATGTGCCGGAGATGCGCGGCTGGACTTACCCGACCAAGGACAGCCCGCGCATCCGCATCCGCGACCTGCTGACGCATAGCGCGGGGCTGGTCGACGACAATCCCTGGGGCGATCGCCAGACGCCGCTGCCGGAGGCGGACTTTACCCGGATGCTGCAACAGGGGGTGCTGTTCAGCAGCGTGCCGGGCAGCCATTATGAATATAGCAATTTCGGTTTCGCGCTGCTGGGCCGGATCGTCGCCGCCGTTTCAGGCCAACCCTATCGCCGCTATGTCGAGCAACATCTGCTGACCCCGCTGGGCATGGCGTCGAGCGGGTATGAAGTCGGCGAATGGCCGATGGAGCGCCGGGCGATCGGCTATCGCTGGGAAGAGGGGCGCTGGAAGGCCGAGCCGACGATGCGCGACGGCGCATTCGGGGCGATGGGCGGGCTGCAGACCAGCGCCAATGATTATGCCCGCTGGGTCGCCTTCCTGCTGTCCGCCTGGCCCGCGCGCGACGATCCAGACGCAGGGCCGGTGCCGCGGTCGGCGGTGCGGATGCTGGCGGAGGGGAGCAATTTTGTCACCAGTGCCCAGCGCAATGGCGCCAGCGGCCCGTCGGCCTGCCGTCAGGCGGCGGCTTATGGTTTCGGCATGCGGGTGGCGCAGGATTGCGATCTCGGCCTCACGCTGGCCCATGGCGGCGGCTATCCGGGCTATGGCAGCCATGTGATGCTGATGCCCGACTATGGCGTGGGCATCTTCGTCTTCACCAATCGCACCTATAATGGCGGTGCGGGTCCGGCCTGGGACGCCGCCGTGGCGCTGCAGAAGGCCGGCGCACTGGTCGAGCGGGTGCTGACGGTGTCGCCGCTGCTTGCGGACGGCTATGCCGCGGCGGGGCGCATCTATGCCGCCGGAGACGTGCAGGGCGCGCAGGATCGGCTGGCGATGAACTTCCTGATGGACAACGACATGGACAGTTGGCGCAAGAAGCTGGCGGCGCTCAAGAGCGAGGTCGGCGCGTGCCGCGCCGATGCGCCGATCAAGGCTAGCGGCAACCTGTCGGGCACCTTCACTTGGACCTGCGAGAAGGGGCGGTTGGCGGGGTCCATCCTGCTGGCCCCGACGCCGAACGCGCAAGTTCAGGAACTGAAACTGGCGGTGAAGACGCCCTGAGCGGGAGGCAACTGGACGCTTTGGCCGACTTCGCCTAAGCGCGGCGCATGGCCCAGATCGTCACCGCCTTATATCTATTGTTGATGCTTGGCGCAGGGTGGCGTCTGTTCGGCATCGGCTGGTCGCGCGGCGCGAGGCTTGCGACAGCGGCGGCGCTGGTTTGCCCGGTTCCGCTGCTGCTGTTGATTCCTGCCTTGACGCATCCCGAACGGCCCTTTGCTGGTCTGCTCCGTAGCGTTAGCGTCGCCCTGCTCGTTTGCGGCCTGTTGTGCCTGATCGGCGGGTTTTCCGCGGCATGGTTGAGGGCGCGCCGGCAATGAGCTTCGCCGCGCAGATACTGACCCTCTATCCTGAGATGTTTCCGGGGCCGCTGGGTGTGTCGCTGGCCGGGCGAGCGCTTGGCGAGGGCAAGTGGACATGCGATCCGATCCATATCCGCGATTTCGCCACGGATAAGCATCGCACCGTCGATGACACGCCGGCCGGGGGCGGGGCGGGCATGGTGCTGCGGGCGGACATCCTGGCCAGGGCGGTCGACCATGCGCTGGCGCAGCGGCCGGACCTGCCGGTGCTGGCGATGACGCCGCGGGGCGCGGCGATCACCCAGGCGCGCGTGCGCAGCCTGGCGGACGGGCCGGGCGTGACCCTGCTGTGCGGGCGGTTCGAGGGATTTGACGAGCGTATCTTTGACGCCCGGCCGATCGAGCAGGTCAGCATGGGCGACATCATATTGTCGGGCGGGGAAATGGGCGCTTTGCTGCTGCTCGATGCTTGTGTTCGGCTGCTGCCCGGTGTAATGGGCGCGGCTTCCAGCGGAGTCGAGGAATCCTTTGAAACGGGGTTGCTCGAATATCCGCACTATACCCGCCCGGTCGAATGGGAGGGGCGCACGATCCCGCAAGTGTTGCGATCGGGGGATCATGCGAAAATCGCCGCCTGGCGGAAACAACAGGCGGAGGATGATACACGGCTAAGGCGGCCGGACCTTTGGGAACGTCACATCGGCGTTCGGGTCCAGTCGCCCTCTGGTGCGCAACGAACGACCAAGGACTGAGTTGACATGAACATCATCCAGCAGATCGAGGCGGAAAACATCGCCGCCCTCGGCAAGGACATCCCTGAATTCCGCCCCGGCGACACGCTGCGCGTCGGTGTGAAGGTCATCGAAGGCGAGCGTAGCCGCGTTCAGAACTATGAAGGCGTGTGCATCGCCCGTTCGAACAAGGGCATGGGTTCGAACTTCACCGTGCGCAAGATTTCGTTCGGCGAAGGCGTGGAGCGCGTGTTCCCGCTCTATTCGCCCAACCTCGATTCGATCACCGTCGTCCGTCGTGGCGTCGTGCGTCGCGCCAAGCTCTACTATCTGCGCGGCCGCACCGGCAAGCGCGCGCGTATCGCCGAGCGTCGCGATAATCGCGAGGGGTAATAGCGCGAAGGTTAACTGCACAAAGGTGAACGGTTAACGACGCTACTTGACAGTTGTAAAAAAGATACAGGCGGCGACCCCCAGGGTCGCCGCCTTTTTCTTTATGTTACAAGGATTTGACAAAGTTTGACGATCGTCCGGCTTTGTCCCGCCCGAAAGATTTTGCGCTGCGGCAAAAAGGGCCATTTTGTTGATGGTGGATTTATGCCAGCCTTCCGTTTCCAATTGTTACAGATTGTAGTTGCACTGAAACTTTCAGTTTCGGTCGGGGAATTTTGTGACTTCATGACGTTGAAAATAAAAATAGGGTAGGGATGTCGAAAAGGCCTCTGTAAAAGAGAAATAGGGGGCTTTTTTGATGAAGTATAAGGGTCTGATTTCGCGCAGCGCCATTGCTGTCGCTCTTTGCTATTCCATGCCTGTTCTTGCGCAGGACGCGCCGCCACAGGCGGCTGCCGCCGAACCGGGCCAGACCATCATCGTGACCGGCACCCGCCGTACCGATCGCACCGTGGCGGAATCGCCCACGCCGATCGACGTTTATTCGGGGGTTGAACTGCAAAAGCAGGGCACGGCCGACATGAACCAGGTGATCCAGAACCTCGTTCCTTCCTTCTCGGTCGCGCGCTACGCCATTGGCGACGGCTCCTCGTTCGTCCGTCCGCCCAACCTGCGCGGTCTGGCGCCCGACCAGACGTTGGTCCTCATCAACGGCAAGCGGATGCATCGTTCCGCGCTGGTCCAGATCGGCGCGAACGCCCAGTCGGCCGGCGCCCATTCCGCCGACTTGGCGCAGGTGCCCGCCATTGCGGTCCGCGCGGTCGAAGTGCTGCGCGACGGCGCATCGGCGCAATATGGGTCGGACGCCATCGCCGGGGTCATCAACATGACCCTGCGCGACGATACGGACGGCATTTCGGGCTATGCCCGCTACGGCCAATTTTATCGCGGCGATGGCGAAGACTATCAGTTGGCGCTGAATGGCGGGTTCAAGCTGGGCGACAGCGGCTTCATCAACATCAGCGGCGAATATGTGAATGCGGCCAAGACCAGCCGCGGCGTGACCCGCGCGGGCGCGGCGCTGCTGGCGCAGGAGCAGCCCAATATCGGCGTGCCCAAGCTAGCGCAGCGCTACGGCAATCCGGCGATGGAATCCTACCGCTTCTTCGTCAATGGCGGGTTCGACCTGGGCGATGACAGCAGCGTCTATTTCTTCGGCAATTACGGCCACAGCTTCCAGGAGGAAAGCTTCAACTATCGCCAGTCGGTCGATACCGCGGGCGTCGATATCGAAGGTAACAGCTTCGGCAAGAACGGTATATTCAGCGACATTTTCACCGATTTCGATAACAGTTTGCCCGGCGTTCAGAGCGGTGCCGCGGGCGGCAATGTCTATGCGCCTAACGATTATGAGGTATCCGCCATTCACGCGCGCGCGGGATCGGTCGTGCGCGATTATACGAAGGTCGCGACCTGCTCCGACCCTCTGGTCCAGAATTGGAGCTGCGTCTATCCCGGCGGCTTCACGCCGATTTTCTTCGGCAAGATCGACGATATTTCCGGTACGGTGGGTTACAAGGGCAAATTGGGTTTTGGCCTGAACTATGACATTTCCGGCAGCTATGGCCAGTCGACGCTGCGTTATACGATGAACGGCACGATGAACCCGTCGCTGGGCATCACGTCGCCCACCGAATTCTATCTGGGCAAGCTGGAACAGCGTGAAACGCTGGTCAATGCGGACTTCAGCTATCCATGGGAAGTCGGTTTTGCAAGCCCCATCACCATCGCCTTTGGCGGCCAGTATTTCCGCGAATCCTATGAACTGGGCTTGGGCGACGCGGCGTCCTATGCGATCGGGCAATATACCGGGAATCTGGTCTTCCATCAGGACGGTACGCCGGTATTCACAGATAGGCTCAATACCGCTTTCAACAGCGCGCTGCCGGTGGGACCGGGTAACTATCAATATGAGCAGCTGGGCACTGCCCAGCCGGTCGGCGCCAACGGATTTCCCGGATACGGCCCATCGATTGCAGGCGAAAGCAGCCGCAATTCCAAGGGTATTTATATCGACATCGAAGGAGATATTACCGAACAGCTCTCCTTCGGCATCGCTGGCCGCTATGAGCATCTGTCCGACTTCGGCAATTCCACCACCGGCAAATTCTCCGCCCGCTACGCCGTCGTTCCCGACATCGTCGCGCTGCGCGGCACGGTGGCGACCGGCTTCCGCGCCCCGACGCCGGGTCAGGTCAACAGCAGCAGCATCGCGACCGGCTTCAACCCCGGCAATCCCAATGCGATCGAATCGATGACGTTGCCGGTCACCAGCCCGGTCGCGGCCTTCCTGGGCGCGACGCCGTTGAAGCCCGAAGAGTCGGTCAGCTTCTCGCTCGGCACCGTGTTCACGCCTGCACCCGGCTTCACGCTGTCGATCGACTATTATAATATCAAGGTGAAGGACCGGATCGGCACGTCCGGCACGTTTGAAATCACCAATGCGCAGCGGCCTACGCTCCAATCGCTGGGTCTGGCCAACTATGCGACCGTCAACGAAGTGCAGTTCCTGACCAATGCCTTCGACACGCGGACGCAGGGTATCGATGTCGTCGGCAGCTATCGCTTTGCCACCGACACTATGGGCAGTTTCAACACCACGCTGGCGTTCAACTATAACAAGACCAAGGTCATCGCGCGCAATCGCGACATCGTATCCGATGTCCGCGTCGCCCAGCTCGAAAAGACCCTGCCCAAGACCCGCGTCATCCTGACCGAGAATTGGAACAGCGGTCCCTTCTCCGTGCTGGCGCGGATGAACTGGTATGGCAAATATACCCAGACAGATGACGGCCCGGTGTCGCAGACCTTCGGCAGCGAGTTCGTGTTCGACTTTGAAACCAGCTATGAGGTGAACGACAATTTCACCCTCAGCGTGGGCGTGCAGAACCTGTTCAGCAACTATCCCGACAAATATTCCAACACCAAGGGGACGTTGGGCCCGGTCTATGCCTCGACCGGTGGTCGCTTCACCGGTGACATCTATCCCGACGTGTCGCCGTTCGGCTTCAACGGCGGTTTCTGGTACGGCAAGGTCGGCTTCAAATTCTGACCTTTGCATAACAGCGACGACGAGCGGCCGGTCCCTTGCAGGATCGGCCGTTTTCGTTGCAGGACATACTATGCCTCTGACCCATCGCCTTGCCACCATGGCCGACGAACCGCGCCTGTCGGCGCTGATGACCCGCGCCATCGAACATCTGCAATCGGCGTATCTGACGCCCGATCAGGTGGCGGCCAGCCACGCTTTCATGGGTCTGGACAGTCGGCTGATCGCCGACGGCACCTATTTCGTGATTGAGGATGCGGGCGCCATCGCCGGGTGCGGCGGGTGGAGCCGAAGGGCCACGGCCTATGGCGGCAACCATAGCGCGGGGCGGGACGATCGGCTGCTCGATCCGGCGACCGAGGCGGCGCGGGTGCGGGCGATGTATACGCATCCCGATCATGTCCGCAAAGGCGTGGGCACGCTGATCCTGTCGCTGTGCGAGGCGGCGGCGCGGGCGGAGGGCTTTGGGGCGCTCGAACTGTCGGGGACGATGGCGGGCGTGCCGCTTTATCGCAGCTTCGGGTTCGAAGACGTGCGGCCGTTCGAGGATAGCGGCGTGCCGATGCTGCTGATGCGCAAGGCTATCTGATCGCGGGCATCCGGCTGGTCAACCATAGGCCGCCCAAGCTGATGAGCGCGGCCGCCGACATATAGAGGCCGACGAGACCGACGCCCTGCGCGCCGATCAGCCAGGTGGCGACGATCGGGGCGAGCGCGCCGCCGATGATGCCACCCAGGTTGAAGGCGAAGGACGCGCCGGTATAGCGGAGCTGGATCGGGAAGAGAGCGGGGAGGTAAGCGCCCAGCGGGCCGTAGATGAAGCCCATGACGAACAAGGCGAGGCTGAGCGCCACGAAGATCGGCAGCAGCGCCCCGGTGCCGATCAGCGGCCCGAAGACAAGGCCCATCAGCACCGTGCCGGCGCAGCCCCAGGCGAGCGCGGTGGTCGGCGTGGTGCGATCCGCCCACCAACCCGCCAGGATGATGCTGACCGCCATGAACATGATTGCGCCGAGTTGGATGGCGAGGAAGACTTCGCGGTCGATCCTGAGCGCGGTGGTGCCGTAGCCAAGCGCGAAGGCGGTCGCGATATAATAGACCGCGAAGCAGGCGGCGCAGGCGAAAGTGCCCGCGATCGCTGCGCCAAGATGTGAGGAGAGGAGGGTGGCCAGCGGCACGGCGGGCGGTGGGGTTTCCTTCTGCGCGGCGGCGAATTCCGGCGTTTCGGTGAGTTTCAGGCGGACCCAGAGGCCCAATATCACCAGCACCGCGCTGCCCAGGAAGGGTAGGCGCCAGCCCCAGGCGAAGAAATCTTGGTCGGTCAGGAAAGCGCCGAGGATCAGGAACAGGCCGTTGGCGGCGATGAAGCCGACCGGTGCGCCCAGTTGCGGGAACATGCCAAAGCGCGCGCGCCAGCCGGGCGGGGCATTTTCCACCGCCAGCAAGGCCGCGCCGCCCCATTCGCCGCCCAGGCCAAAACCCTGGCCGAAGCGCAGCAGACACAGGATCAGCGGCGCCCAATAGCCGATCATCTGATAGGTCGGCAGGAAGCCGATCAGCAGGGTACAGCCGCCCATCAGCATCAGCGAGGCGACCAGCGTCGCCTTGCGCCCGATGCGGTCGCCATAATGGCCGAAGACCGCCGCGCCGACGGGCCGGGCGAAGAAGGCAAGGGCGAGGCTGCCATAGGAGGCCATCAGTTGCGCCGAGGACGAAGAGGAGGGGAAGAAGAGCGAGGGGAAGATCAGGCTGGCGGCGGTGGCGTAGATGTAGAAGTCGTAAAATTCGACCGCCGTGCCGATCAGGCTGGCCGAGAGCACGCGTTTGTGCCGCCACATTTCGCCTAAGCCGCTTGTCGTTGTCATCTTTTCGCCCTGCCCCGCACTAACCGTTTTTGACCCCATGTTCCCCAGCGAAGGCCGGGGACCAGATATGACATGGGAATTGGACTGCGGCCTTCGCCGGGCACGCCCTTCTATCCGCGCCGTCGTTTCTGGTTCAGCAATTCATAGGCCATGACCGCCGTCGCCACCGCGGCGTTCAGGCTGTCCGCCTTGCCCAGCATCGGCATCTTGACCAGCTGGTCGCATTCGGCTTCGTAGCTTTCCGGCAAGCCCTGCGCTTCGTTGCCGACCAACAGGAAGCTGGGACTGGCATAGCGCGGTTCCTGATAATCCTGTGTGGCTTTGAGGCTGGTGCCGATCAGTTCGCCCGGTCCCTGGCGCAGCCAGTGCATGAATTCGCCCCAGCGCGCCTGGGTAATCGATTGGGTAAAGAGCGCGCCCATGGAGGCGCGGACCGATTCGACCGAGAAGGGATCGACGCAATCGTCGATGAGGATGAGGCCGCCCGCGCCCACGGCGTCGCCGGTGCGCAATATGGTGCCAAGGTTGCCGGGATCGCGCAACGATTGCGCGACGATCCAGATGTCGGCGGTGCTGCGGTCCAGCCTGTCGAGCGGGGTAAGGCGGTCGCGATAGACGCCGACCACGGCCTGGGCATTGTCCTTGCCGCTGATCTTGGACAATATGTCGGGCGTGGTTTCGATGACGTCGCCGCCGATCGCCTCCATCGCGTCGATCAGGTCCAGCGCCAGCGGATGCGTCGATCCGGCGTAGAACAGCATTTCGGGCAGCACGCCTTGTTCGCGCGCTTCGGTCAGGATGCGCAGCCCTTCGGCCAGGAACAGCCCTTCGGCCTTGCGATGTTTTTTCTCGCGCAAACTGCGGACGCGCTTCACCAGCGGGTTGGAAAATCCGGTGATCTCGCGTGCCACGTCTGTGCTGGTCCCTTCATGAATGCGTTCGATTCTCTAGCGGCGGGCGGTGGAAAAAGACAGCGGGCTTTGCGCCGGGACAAATCGACATTGCCATCCATGATGGAACCGCAACGATCCCCATGGATTTCGCACCCGTTCTTGCCTAGGGGGAAATCATGACCATACCGCCGTCCCGTAGCTACAAGTTGGAGGACGGTTTCTTCCTCAGCCTTGTCATTCTCGTTTCCATCGCCTTCGCCGCGGTGCTGGAACCCTTTTTCGCCGCGGTGCTGTGGGGCGTGATCGTCGCGGTGCTGTTCTGGCCGATTCAGCAGCGCATTGCGGCCCGGATGCCGGGCCGGCGCAACAGTGCGGCGCTCATCACTCTGCTGCTCATCATCGCGATCGTCATCATTCCTGCGATCCTGCTGGTCAGCGCTCTGATTACGGAGGCGGCGCATGTCTATGCGCAAATCCAGTCGGGCCAGATCGATTTCGCGCGCATGTTCGCACAGATGCAGGCGGCGCTGCCCGAATGGGCGCATGGCATGTTGCGGCGCTTTGGCCTTAGCAATTTCGACGCGGCGCGCATTACCGTGACGCGCGGCCTGACCAGCAGTTTCCGCACCTGGGCGGGGCAGGCACTGTTGATCGGGCAGGGCGCATTCAGCTTCATCATTGCGCTGGGCGTGATGCTGTATCTGTCCTTCTTTCTCCTCCGCGACGGTGAGCGACTGTCCCAGCGCTTCGCCGAGGCGGCGCCGCTGCGTCCGCATCAGCGCGAGGCGTTGCTTACCCGCTTCGTTGTCGTCATACGTGCGACAGTGAAGGGCAGCCTGGTCGTGGCCATCGTGCAGGGCGTGCTGGGCGGTCTCATTTTCTGGGCGGTGGGTATCCAGGGTGCGCTGCTGTGGGGCGTGCTGATGGGCGCTTTCTCGCTGTTGCCCGCGATCGGCGCGGCGATCGTGTGGGGGCCGGTGGCGCTCTATCTGTTCGCAACCGGCGCCATCTGGCAGGGGGTCGTGGTTGTCGTCAGTGGTGCGCTCATCATCGGGTCGGTCGACAATGTGCTGCGCCCGATATTGGTCGGCCGCGATACGCGCATTCCCGATTATGTCGTGCTGATTTCTACCCTGGGCGGGATCGAGCTGTTCGGTTTCAACGGCATCGTGATCGGGCCGGTGATCGCCGCGCTGTTCATCGCGACGTGGAACATCTTTACCCAGATGCGTCGGGAAGGCGAGATTGTGGGCTGATGGCGGCCGGTTAGCCGGGATCAGACCTCTTAAGTTCGAAACATAATGTTCCCCGGCGTCGGCCGGGGTGCATAAGGCGCGGGCGTTGCATCTAGGAGCCCTGTAACCCGGCCTACGCCGGGGGAACGGTTTGCGCTATCGACTATATTATATGGCGATCATTCCTCGCCGAACTTGTCCTCGACCAGGGTAACTAATTTGCCCAGCGAATCGGCCGCTTCGGGGCCGGTCGCCTTGATGGTGATGCTGTCGCCCATGGCGGCACCCAGCATCATCAGGCCCATGATCGACGTGCCGGTGACATGGTTGCCATCCTTGCTGACCAGGATGTCGGCGGGCAGGCCGCTGGCCAGGGTCACGAATTTGGCGCTGGCGCGAGCATGAAGGCCGCGCTTGTTGCTGATACGGACTTCCTGGCTGATTTCATTCATAGGGTGCTGCCCAACAGTTCCGACGCGACGCTAATATATTTCTGCCCGGCTTCGCGCGCGGCGGCAACCGCGGCGCGCACGTCCATGACCTTGCGCGCGCTTTCCAGGCGGATGAGCATGGGCAGGTTGATGCCCGCGATCACTTCGATCTCGCCGGCCTTGAGCAGCGAGATGGCAAGGTTGGAGGGCGTGCCGCCGAACAGGTCGGTCAGCAGGATGACGCCCGATCCGTCATTGACGCGCGCGACCGCCGTCGCGATGTCGGCGCGGCGCAATTCCATGTCGTCTTCCGGCCCGATGCAGATCGTTTCGATCTGCTGCTGGGGGCCGACCACATGCTCCATGGCCACGACAAATTCGGTCGCGAGCGACCCATGGGTGACGAGTACGAGTCCGATCATGTGCTTTTGCGGCCCACCTGCTTCATGATATTGCTTTCGGGCCTCCCGGACGGCGCTTCTCCAGACTATTCTGGGGCGTCGATTCAATATTGCGGTGCAAGATGGTGGGCGAAAAACCCGCATCTTGCAAGTAGTTCGCGACACGTTCTGCAACATGAACGGAACGGTGCTTGCCCCCGGTGCAGCCGAACGCCACGGTGATATAGGCTTTCCCGCCCTCCGAATAGCGCGGCAGCAGAGTGGCGAGCAGATCCTCGATCTTGCCCACCGCGTCCTCATAAGCGGGATCTGCCTGGATATAGGCGGCCACCTGCGGGTCTTGCCCGGTCTTGGGACGGAGGTCTGCGTCCCAGTGCGGATTGCGCAGGAAGCGCATGTCGAACATCAGGTCGGCGTTGCGCGGCACGCCGCGGGAAAAACCGAAGGACAGAATGGTCAGGACCGGGTCGGACAGCCGCTCGCGCGAGAAGCGGCTGCGAATTTCCTGCTGTAGCGAATTGCTGGTGAAGCCGGTGGTGTCGATCACCTGCGTTGCCCAGCGGCGCAGCGGTTCGGTCAATTCGCGTTCGCGGGCGATGCCATCGGCGGCCGGGCGATCGAGCGCCAGAGGATGGCGGCGGCGGGTTTCGGCGAAGCGGCGCTCCAGTTCGGTGCCGGAGCAGTCGAGGAACAGGGTTTCGATGTCATGGCCATGGCGTTCACGCATCGCCTTGATCCGCTGGACAATGGCGTTGGCGTCGAAGTCGCGGGTGCGCGCATCAATGCCCAGCGCCAGTGGCCGCTCGTCCGCGCCGGCATGGCCCGCGGGCAGGGGCGTGTCGAGCAGCCGGTCGAGCAGGACGAGGGGGAGATTGTCCACCACTTCCCATCCCATATCCTCCAACGTCTTGAGCGCGGTCGTCTTGCCCGCGCCCGACAGGCCCGACAGCAGGAGGATGGTCTTGGGGGTGGTCATGACGGATCGGGGGCCGGCAGGCCGAGCGCTTTCAACGCCAGTTCGACCTTGATCGGGGCGGAGGCTTCGAAGGGGGAAATCTTCACCACCGGCACATCGATACCCGCGACATTGCGATGGACCGGTTCCAGCGGCATGCGGTCGACCGGGTCGAACAGGTCGGCGATGAGCGCGACCGGCGCATCGGACAGCGCAGCCATGGCGACGATGCCGATGCCGCGCACCTCCATCCTGCCCCGGATCGTGTCCGGCGCGGTGGCGATGAGGCGTCCCTCGACGCGCTTCACCAATGTATAATCGTCGCTGACCAAGGCGCCGCCGCGATCGATCAGGCGCAGCGCCAAGTCGGACTTGCCGCTGCCGCTTGGTCCGCGCAGCAGGACGACACGGCCATCAATGGCCACGCTCGTTGCATGCAACGTCTCTGATGAAAGTGCGCGCGCCATATCCCCGATGCCTTCTTAACCTGTGTTGGGAGCGAAGGAAATGCCGTTGGCGCGCTCTTTCGTCCTATTCCGAAACGATGCCCGGATCGCGTTCCACCGCCATCGGCAGGCGCAGGATGAAGCGGGCGCCGCTTTGCGCGTCCTCCCGGTCGCCGATGCCGATCTTGCCCTGATGCCCTTCGATGATGGATCGCGCGATGGCGAGGCCGAGGCCGGAATGTTTGCCGAACGTCTCCCCTTCCGGGCGGACGCTGTGGAAACGGCGGAAAATATGCTCGCGCTCCGATGGCGGGACGCCGGGGCCTTCATCTTCGACGCTGACCAGCACTTCATTGTCGGCGACGGTGGCGATGATCTGGACCAGCCCCCCGTCGGGCGAAAAGGACACGGCATTGTCGATGAGGTTGTCAAGCACGCGGATCAGCCGGCCTTCTTCGCCCAGCACCACCGCAACATCTTTGCGCGGGCGGGCAAAGGCAAGGCGGATGCCGCGCGGCACGCCGCGCGCTTCGCGGGCGATCACCATGCGTTCGATCAGCACGCCAAGGTCGATCGGCTCGAAGCGGGTGCGGGAGAGTTCAGCATCGACGCGCGAGGCTTCCGCAATGTCAGTGACAAGCCGGTCGAGCCGGCGGACATCGTCTTGCGCGATGGCCATCAGTTGTTCGCGCAGGTCGGTCCGATCCGCCCCCACCCGGTCGAGCGCGTCGAGGGCGGAGCGCAGCGAGGCGATCGGGTTCTTGAGTTCATGGCTGACATCGGCGGCGAAGGCGTCGGTCGCATCGATCCGCTGGCGCAGCGCATGGCTCATGTCGGACAGGGCGCGGGCGAGCATCCCGATCTCGTCGCGCCGTTCGGGCAGGCGTGGCACCGTGACTTCGCGCGCACGGCCCAGGCGCACGCGCACGGCGGCGCGGGCAAGGCGCTGGAGCGGGCGGACGATGGTGCGCGCCAGGAAGAGAGAGAGCAGCACCGAGGCGAGCGCGGCGACCGCGAGCACCATGCCCAGGCGCAGCCGTTCGGCGCGCACGATGCGGGTAATGTCGCGCGCGTTTTCGGTCGCCAGCAGCGCCGTGCCATCGCGCACCTGCGCCGCGGCCGAGATCATGAAGGTGCGGTCGGGAGCGTAGCGGTTCATCGCCTGGGGCTGGCCGGTCTTGCGCGCCAGCAGCAGTTCGGGCCAAGCGTCGGCGCGGTCGACCGCCGGTTCGATGAAGTCGGGCGGCCGGTCGGCCGACACGATCCGGTCCACCACCTTGTCCAGGAAGCGGGCGACATGGCGTTGCCATTCCTCTTCGGCCGGCGATCGCAGGCGATAGCGCGGCGCATCCATGGTGAAGCTGTCGGCGATCAGGCCGCCACCGGCCGCATAGCGCCGCACCCGATCGCCGGTCTGGCGCGAATAGGCGGCGATCAACGCATCGTGGCGGTCGGCCGGCGCATTTTCCAGGCCGATGGCGAGCAGCTTCAATTCGCGCGCGGACTGTTCCAGCCGCGCGTCCACGATCCGCGTGCGATAGCTGTCGAGATAGAAGAAGCCCCCCGCCAGCAGCGCCAGCGCGAAGACGTTGACGGCCAGGATGCGGGGCGTAAGGCTGATCCGGCCGGACCAGCGCAACCCGGCATCGCCGCCGTCATTCTTCCGAGAAACGATATCCGGCGCCATAGAGGGTGTCGATTGCATTGAATTCGGAATCCACCTCGCGGAATTTGCGCCGCAGCCGCTTGATATGGCTGTCGATCGTGCGATCGTCGACATAGACGTCGTCCTGATAGGCCGCGTCCATCAACTGGTTGCGGTTCTTGACCACGCCGGGCCGCGCCGCAAGTGTTTCCAGGATCAGAAATTCAGTGACGGTCAAGGTGACGTCCTGCCCGTTCCATTTCACCCGGTGGCGCGCCGGGTCCATTTCCAGCCGGCCGCGGATGATCGGGTCAGCGACGGGCTGGTCGGGGGCGTCCGGCGTCCTGCTGACTTCGGCGCGGCGCAGGATGGCGCGGATGCGCGCCAGCAGCAGCCGCTGGGAAAAGGGTTTGGCGATATAATCGTCAGCACCCATGGCCAGGCCCAGCGCCTCGTCCAGCTCGTCGGCCTTGGAGGTGAGGAAGATGACCGGCATCTGGCTTTTTTCGCGCAGGCGGCGCAGCAGTTCGAGGCCATCCATACGGGGCATTTTGATATCGAAGACGGCAAGGTCCGCCGGATTGTCCAGCAGCGCCTTCAACGCGCCTTCGGGGTCGGAATAGATGCGCGTCGCAAAGCCTTCGGTCTGCAGCGCGATCGACACCGATGTCAGGATATTCTTGTCGTCATCCACCAGGGCGATGGTTGCGGTCATGCGGTATCCCATGGTCGTGAATTGCGATGGATGGCCAGCGTTAGACCATGGCGATGGCGCTCGCAACAAAGCTCGACGCTGCGATCTGCGCCCGGACCGTCGATATTCGGGACAAAGGGCCGCATGCCGGGATTTGACGCTTCTCCTACAAAGTCCTATGCGTTTGATTGTCAGCAGCAAGGGACGCCGTGCCATACAAGCGGTGCCCAAGGGGCGGATCGGTCGCGGGCACGATTAAGTGCGCGATACGAGTAGATCATATTCAGGAGCAAAGGCGTGCAGGCCACATCCTCAATCACCCTGGCGGACCAGGGCATAAAGACCAATGCCACCCAATTCTGGAATCTGGGCACGGCGCCGCTGGTCGAAGCGGCGGTGCGCAACGGCGAAGGCATTTTGGCCAAGGACGGCCCGCTGGTCGTCAAGACCGGCAAGCATACCGGCCGCAGCGCCAAGGACAAATTCATCGTCCGCGACGCCGAAACCGAATCGACCGTGTGGTGGGGCGAAACCAATCGCGGGATGACACCGGAGCATTTCGCCGCGCTGAAGGAAGACTTCTTCAAGGCGCTTGGCGAGAAGGACACGCTCTATGTCGCCGACCTGTTCGGCGGATCGCAGCCCGAACATCGCGTGAATGTGCGCGTCATCAACGAGCGCGCCTGGCATAATCTCTTCATCCGCACGCTGCTGGTGCGTCCTACGGCCGATGAGCTGGCGGGCTTTGCGCCCGAATATACGATCATCGACCTGCCGACCTTCAAGGCCGATCCGGCCCGGCATGGCTGCCGCAGTGAGACGGTGGTCGCGGTCAACTTCACCGAGAAGCTGATCCTGATCGGCGGCACTGCCTATGCCGGTGAAATGAAGAAGTCGGTGTTCGGCATCCTCAACTATCTGCTGCCGGTGAAGGGCGTGATGCCGATGCATTGTTCCGCCAATATCGGCGCGAACGGCGACACGGCGGTCTTCTTCGGCCTGTCGGGCACAGGCAAGACGACGCTGTCCGCGGACGCCAGCCGCACGCTGATCGGTGACGATGAACATGGCTGGTCGGACACAGCGGTCTTCAATTTCGAAGGCGGCTGCTATGCCAAGATGATCAACCTGTCGGCGGAGGCCGAGCCGGAGATCTTCGCCACCACCAAGCGGTTCGGCACGGTGCTGGAAAATGTCGTGATCGACGAGGAGACTCGCGAGATCGACCTGGACGACAATAGCCTGGCCGAAAACAGCCGCGGTTCCTATCCGATCGACTTCATCCCGAATACGTCGGAAAAGAATCTGGGGCCGGTGCCCAAGAACATCATCTTCCTGACGGCGGATGCTTATGGCGTATTGCCGCCGATCGCGCGGCTGACGCCAGAACAGGCGATGTATCATTTCCTGTCCGGTTACACTGCGCGCGTCGCGGGGACCGAAATCGGCGTGACCGAGCCGACCGCAACCTTCTCGACCTGCTTTGGCGCGCCCTTCATGCCCCGTCATCCCAGCGTCTATGGCAATCTGCTCAAAGAGCGGATCAACAAGGGCGGCGTCACTTGCTGGCTGGTCAATACTGGCTGGGCCGGCGGCAAGGCAACGATGCCGGGCATCAAGCGGATGCCGATCAAGGTGACGCGCGCGCTGCTGAACGCGGCGCTCGACGGCAGCCTGAACGAAGCGGAGTTCCGCACCGATCCGAACTTCGGCTTCGACGTGCCGGTGGCGGTCAATGGCGTGGAGCCCACCATCCTTGATCCGCGCGCGATGTGGGCGGACAAGCAGGCCTATGATGCGACGGCGGCGACGCTGGTGAAGGCGTTTGTGGATAATTTCGCCCAGTTCGTGGACCATGTCGATGATGGTGTGCGCGAAGCGGCGCTGGTCGCCGCCTGATCCGCAAAGCATCGCAGAACAAAGAGCCGGGGGAGCGATCCTTCCGGCTCTTTTGCTTTTGGGCGCGCGTCGGTGGTGCTATGATGGCCGCCAATCTGATTTGCGGGAGTGCACGACATGTTCGAGAATCTGATCGGCAAGATGGGTGGTCTGGAAGCGATCGCGGCGCAGATCGGCGTGACGCCCGAACAGATGCAGGGCCTGATGAGCGAGATCAGCGCCAAGATCGGATCGGGCGAAACCAGCGTCTCGGCGCTCGCCGAAACCGCCGCCGAACATGGCGTGTCGGCGGACAAGCTGCAGGCGTTGCTGGGCACGTTCGGCGGACCGGAAGCGATCCTGGGCAAGCTGGGCGGCTTTTTCGACAAGGATGGCGACGGCAATCCGCTTAACGAACTGGGCGGCATCGCCAAGGGCCTGTTCGGCTGACATCCGGGCGGAAAGGGCTCGCTTTGCGCGGGACAAGTTTTTTGGCCTTGCCTTGGCTTTGCCGACGGGCCATGCGCGGATGAGGTTATTATTGCGAATGATCCGCAACTGGTGCCGCTTCGGCCGGCGCCCGCGCAATGCAAGGATAAGGTCTTGACCGACGTGACGATCGAAAAGCCGGTATTGGAACCCACCGGCGCACTTTCCGTGGAAACCGTGTTGTCGGTGAAGCATTGGAACGAGCATCTGTTCAGTTTCCGCATCACGCGGCCCGCCAGCTTCCGCTTCCGGTCGGGCGAGTTCATCATGATCGGCCTGAAAGGCGATAACGGCAAACCGCTGCTGCGGGCTTACTCGATCGCCAGCCCCGCCTGGGACGAGGAAATCGAGTTCCTGTCGATCAAGGTGCAGGACGGCCCGCTGACCAGCAAGCTGCAAAAGATCGAGCCGGGCGACCAGATTTATCTGGGCCGCAAGCCGACCGGGACTTTGGTGACCGACGCGCTGTTGCCGGGCAAGCGACTGTTCATGCTGTCGACCGGCACGGGGTTGGCCCCGTTCCTCAGCCTGCCGCGCGACCCGGACGTGTATGAATTTTACGAGCAGGTCGTGGTGGTCCATTCGGTGCGCCGAGTGAGCGACCTGGCGTTCCGCGATGAGATGCAAGGCAAGTGGGGCGACGACCCGCTGGTGTCCGAACAGGCGCCGGGCCAGTTCCATTATGTGCCGACCGTGACCCGCGAGCCGTTTGACGGCCATACTGCACGGATCGACAAGCTGGTCGAGAGCGGCGCGCTGTTCGAAGGGATTCCGGGACCCGCGAAGTTCGATCCTGAAACCGACCGGATCATGATGTGCGGCAGCATGGAGATGATAAAGCAGTTCGGGGCGTATTTCGAGGAACAGGGCTTTACTGAAGGCTCCAATGCGGCGCCGGGGCAGTTCGTGATCGAGCGGGCGTTTGTCGGGTAAAGCAGATTCGCAATAGAGTAGGTAGGCCGGGGGGAGCGATCCTCCGGCCTTTTTCTTGTGGGTATATAAGGTTTCTTTCCCTTCGAACGAAGTAGCGAAGCGGATAGCGCGGTGCCAGCGTTTAGCTTCGCTGAACGCAGCTTTTCCTCGTTTCTCGACTTCGCTCGAAACGAACGGATGTCCTTATACCTTGCGACGCTCCGCCACCCAGGCGTCGATGCTTTTGCCCAGCACGGTCATGGGCACGCCGCCGGCCTTGACCACAGCGTCGTTGAACAGGCGGAAGTCGAACTTGTCGCCCAGCGCGGTTTTCGCCATGGCGCGCAGGCGGATGATTTCGCCATGGCCGACCTTGTAGCCGCAGGCCTGGCCCGGCCAGGCACAGTAGCGATCCACTTCGCCCTGGACATCCTCGACGGTCGAGCCGTTGGTGGTGGCGAACCAGTGGATCGCCTTGTCGCGGGTCCAGCGCTTGGCGTGAAGGCCGGTGTCGACCACCAGGCGGCAGCAGCGATAGGCGATCGATTGGAGATAGCCCAACCGCCCGGCGATATCGCCGTCATAGGCGCCCAGTTCGTCGCCCAGCTGTTCGGCATAGAGCGCCCAGCCTTCGCTATAGGCGTTGAAGGCGAGCAACGAGCGGATCAGGGGGAGTTTGTAGGTATATTCGCCCTGCCAGATATGGCCGGGTATCCCCTCATGATAGCAGAGCGTCGGCAGGCTGTAGCGAGGCCAGATGCTGGTGTCGCGCAGGTTGATATAATAGTTGCCGGGGACCGATCCGTCGATCGACCCCGCGCCGGCATAGGCGCCGGGCGCGCCCGCTTCGATCTCCAGCGGTACGCGCTTGACGATGAGTTTTGCGGGGACCAGCGTGGCGAAGGCGCGGGGCAGGCGGGTGCGGATGTCGGCGAGGCGGCCGTCGATGAAGGACAGGATCTGCTGGCGGCCGGCGTCGCTGTTGGGGAACAGATAGCGCGGGTCTTTGCCCATCGCGGTCATGCGTTCGCCCACGGTGCCTTTGGTCATGCCGAGTTTGGCGAGCAGGCCGTCCATTTCGGACTGGAGGGCGGCGAGCTGGTCCAGGCCAAGTTGATGGACCTCCTCCGGGGCCATGGTCGTGGTGGTCCCGGCTTTGAGCGCCCAAGCATAATAGGCCTCGCCCTGCGGCAGTTTCCAGACGCCTGCATCCATCGTCGCGGTGGCGCGCTGGCGGGTAAGTTCGGCGACCTGAGCGGCGAGGGCAGGGGCAACCCGATCATGGACGATGGCCTGCGCCTTGGCGGCATAATCGCCGGGCATGTCCTTTGTGCGGCGGCCGAGCGAGGCGACCGGCACCCACTGGTCCAGCGGGAGCGCCTGCACCGCCTGCATCTGGCCCAGTGTCTTGTCGAGCAGGAAGGCGGGGGCGGTGACGCCGATGCCGGCATCATGTTTGAGCCGATCGGTTTCGCCGCCCAGGTTCGCGGCATAGGCGGACAGGCGAGCGAGATAGGCGTCGGCGTCCGCCGTGTCCTTGATGACGTGGTTGCTGTCGAGGAAATCGGGGGTTTCCACGAAGCTGCCGGTATTCTGGGCGACCGCATAGGGGCTGTTGCGGTAGGACCAGTTGCTGTTCATGATCGCCATGTCGCCGAAGGGGAAGGCAAAGCCCCCCGCCGCGGTTTCATGGGCGGTGCGCACCACTTCCACGTCGATGCGGGTTGCGGGCGAGAGCGGGGCGAGATCGATGCCGCGCAGCCGGGCGAGGCGGTCCTTTACATGGGCGGCAATCTGCGCCTGTCCGGCGGGGGTCTTGTTGCCAAGGCGGCTTTTGAGGGGGGCGCGTGCGCCGGTGTCGAGGCCAAGGCCGCTGGCGGTTTCCGGGGCGTCGGCCAGCATCGCTTCGGCCATGTCGGCGAGCAACGCCTGCGCCGCGGCGTCCGGGCCGGCGACGGCGGCGCGGGCGGGGAGAGCGGACAGGGCGAAGGCGGAAGCGCCGGCGGCGAGCAGATCGCGACGGGTGGTCAGCATGGGGGCGGGGGTCTCCGGTGGATCGTGGCGACCAGCTTGGCATATTTCGCGGCGGAAATGCCATCTTATTTCCGGCTTATTTCCGGGTCGTGACCGCTGCGACGGCAATGCGAAGCCTGCGAAGTTCACACCATTGTGGCCGACGCGTTACTGCGGGCTACGGACCCTTCGCGCCGATTTCGCAAATAGGAGATTTTGCGAAGTCGGCGCGCGCAGGCGCGCGCGGGGATGGACTGACGGTGGGAAAGAGCAGGTGGTATTGTGGCATGGGTTGGCGGATGTAGGACAGAGGGATTGATCGCCCTTGCGGATTGACCTGAGCAGGTTACGGATATATGTCTGTATGTAACTACATAGGGACATGCCAATGACCGCTACCTTTACCAGTAGAGAGTTTAATCGCGATCCCGGCAGCATCAAGCGGGCGGCCCAGTCCGGCCCGGTGTTCATCACTGACCGCAACAAGCCATCGATCGTCGTGCTGGCGATCAAGGACTATGAGCGGCTGGCGGGGCACGGCGCATCCTTGTTCGACGTGCTGATGCCGCATGACGACCAGGATTTCGATTTCGATCCGCCCAAGGCGCAGATCGCATCGCGCCCGGCTGAGCTGGATTGATGTTCCTGATCGACACCAACGTCATTTCCGAAAGCCGCAAAGTCCGGTCGGGACGCGCTGCGCCGCAGGTCGTGGACTGGCTCAAGGCGACGGACCCAAGCACGACTTTCCTTTCAGCAATGACCCTGTTCGAGCTGGAACTGGGCGTGGTGCGGGTAGAGCGGCGCGATGCGGCGCAGGGCGAGAATTTGCGGCGCTGGCTCGATCAGATCGTCAAGCCGGGCTTTGCAGGCCGCGTACTGGCGATGGACGGCGCGGTCGCGGTCACCTGCGCAGCGCTGCACGTTCCCGATCCGGTGAGCGAACGCGACGCCTGGATCGCGGCGACAGCGCTGGTCCATGGGCTGACACTGGTGACGCGCAATGGGCGGGATTTTGACGGGACGGGGGTGAGTATTGTCGATCCCTGGGCGGGGTTAACGGGGCGCTGACGACCAAAGTCTCTCGACAAATGGAGCAATTGCATCGACGCTTTGCCCATGGATTTCATGAAGATCATCGAGTCCCTCGACGAGGCGCTCTATACGGTCATGGGGTGGCTCATTTTCTATCCCATGACTTTGTGGCGGGCGCTGGTGCGGCCGTTGCGCATGATGGCCTATGCCGATCGCGAAGTGTCCGACCGGCCCTAAGACCAATATGACGACGCCATCCGTCCGCCGCTATTCCTGTTCCTGACGCTGCTGATATCCCATGGCATAGAAACGGTCGTCGTTGGGCAAAATCCCCTGCTGGCGGATCGGCACGGGCTGGCGGCGCTGGTCGATTCGGACCTGGCGCTGCTGGCGCTTCGGATGGTGTTGTTCAGCCTTTTCGCACTGATGATGGCGGTGCGGGCGTTGCGCCGGCAGGGCGTCCGGCTGACGCATGCGAATTTGCGGCGCCCCTTTTATGGGCAATGTTTCACCACCGCGCCTTTCTCCCTGATGATCGGTATCGCGACGCTGACCCGTAGCCTGATGTCGGCAGCATGGCGGGATGCGGGGCTGATCGTCCTGCTGGTGGCGCTGACATGGTATCTGGGGGTGCAGTCGCTGTGATTTTCCAAGCGGCTGGGCATATCTCTCCTGGCTGGCTTCAGTCAGGCGCTGGTGGCGATGATGGTGGCGCTGGTCATGTTCTTCACCATCAGGCTGATGGTGGTTTGAGCAGGTGTCGCGCCGATGAAACAGGATGCGCGCAGGCATGTTATCGCAGACAGAGGAGAAGGATCATGAAGGCATCGACCATGATTGCGACCGCCATGGCAACGGTAGCGGCGGCGGCGGCGGCGATGGGCGGGGCTCAGGCGCAGACGCCCGGCGACATCAGCGACCTGGTCGGCACCCGCGTGGCCGGTGCGGAAACGGCGATGCAGTCGCGCGGCTATCGGTTCGTCAAGACGCAGACCGGCGACGATCGCAAATATGGCTATTGGTGGAACCCGCAGACCCGGCAGTGCGTGACGGTTGCGACGATGGACGGGCGATATGCGTCCATTACCACCAGCCCAGCGCCCGATTGCGACCAGCGGGCGGGCAGCCGTGACGATCGTGACGCGCGCCGGATGGAGGATCGTAGCGGCTATCAGCAACCTTATCCGCAGCGCGAGGCGCCCAGCTATTCGGGCGCGGCCGGCGCCATGGGCGGGCCGTTGCGCGTGGGAGACAATGACGTCGATCTGGGGCTTGTCTGCTTTGGCGACGGCCAGCGTCCCGGCGTCGCGACCACCTATGGCTGGTCCTGGAACAGCCGGCGCAATCGCTACGACTATGGCAACCGGACGGAAATGACGGCGCAGCAGTTCGATGCGTCGGTCATGATCCAGCTATGGGATGGCGGCGGCCGCATCAGCCTGCCCAAGAAGCTGGTCCCGCCGATCAATTCGCGCGGGCAGGATGGCTGGTGGGACTTGTACGATGTGGATGTCCAGCCGGACATGATCCACGCCAAATATCGGCTGAATGGCCTCAACAAGCCCAGCGTCACCATCGACCGGCGCAGCGGGCAGATCAGCATCCATGGGCTGGACCCTTATGCGTTCCGGGGATCGTGCGACCTGATCGATGGCAAGGATCATCGCCGCTTTTGAGGGAGGGGGAGGGCTTAAAGCCCTTCTACCAGCAGGATTGTGCCATCGACACCGATGACGCGGACGCGCGCGCCCATCGGCGTGTCGGGTCCGGTCGCGCTCCAGACGCTGTCGCCCACCTTCACCCGGCCTTCGCCGCCGACGATCGGTTCCGCCACGATCACGCTATGGCCGATCAGGCGCGCGGCGCGATCGTTGAGGAGGGGGTCGGTGGAGGCGACGGGATTGTCCACATACCAGCGGCGGCCGGCATAGACCGCCGCGATGCTGAGGGCCGCGAACAGCAGGAACTGGAGCGGGAGCGCGATCGGTAAGGCGAGCGCGACGAGACCGGTTATGGCTGCGGCGATGGATATCCAGATCAGGAAGACGCCGGGGATCATCACCTCCGCTATGCCGAGCAGGGCCGCGAAGACCAGCCAGCCCCAATGATCCTGGATGAGGGAGAGGGTGGCGGTCATGGGTGGAGGCTCCGACTATGCGCTGGCGACGTCGATTTAAAGGACGTCGCAGCGATGCGGAGAAGGAAGGGAAGAGGCTTCGACAGGCTCAGCCGGTCCTTCGACAGGCTCAGGACGAACGGGCGGGTGTGTGTGACCACGCCTGTCACCCCTGGCTCTGGCCGAAGGGGCCGCGGCGGGGCGGGGCGGCCGGCGGGGTGGGGGTGCCGGCGTCGCCCAGCGCGTCCTTGGCGAGTTGGCCGATGCCGCCCAGCGTGCCGATCAACTGGGTCGCCTCGACCGGGAAGAGGATGGTCTTGGCGTTGGGGCTGGTGGCGAACTGGCTGACCGCCTCAACATATTTTTGCGCGATGAAATAGTTGAGCGCCTGCGGGTTGCCCGCGCTGATCGCGTCCGACACCATCTGGGTCGCTTTGGCTTCGGCCTCCGCTTCGCGCTCGCGGGCTTCGGCGTCGCGGAAGGCAGCTTCGCGGCGGCCTTCGGCTTGGAGGATCTGGCCCTGCTTTTCGCCTTCCGCGCGCAGGATTTCCGCGGCGCGGGCGCCTTCGGCATCCAGGATGTTGGCGCGCTTTTCACGCTCCGCCTTCATCTGGCGCCCCATGGCGTTGACGATGTCGGCGGGCGGGCGGATGTCCTTCAATTCGACGCGGGTGATCTTGATACCCCAGGCGTTGGTCGCATGATCGACCACGGAGAGCAGGCGGGCGTTGATCTCGTCGCGTTTGGACAGGGTTTCGTCCAGGTCCAGCGACCCCATGACGGTGCGCAGGTTGGTGGTGGCGAGTTGCATGATCGCGACATAGAGTTCGGAGACTTCATAGGCGGCCTTGGCCGGGTCCAGCACCTGGAAGAAAACCACGCCGTCGACCGACACCATGGCATTGTCCTTGGTGATGATCTCCTGCCCCGGAATGTCGACGACCTGTTCCATCATGTTGATCTTGCGACCGACCGAATAGAAAAAGGCGGGGTAGAAATTGAGGCCGGGCTTGGCGACTTCGGTAAAGCGGCCGAAGCGTTCGATCGTATATTGATAGCCCTGCCGCACCACCTTCACGCTGACCGCGAGGTAGAAGAGGACGAGGCCCGTGAGCGTCAGTGCGAAGGTCGTCAGCATCATCTTCTCCGGTGAAACAGGCTTGGACTATGCGCCTTATTCGTTAACGGGGGAAGTCAAACCAAGGAGAGTCGCCCATGTTGCTGCGCCACGCCCGATCGCTGCTGTTCCTGCCCGCGTCCAATGCCCGCGCGATCGCCAAGGCGCGGACGTTGCCTTGCGACATGGTGATATTGGACCTGGAGGATGCCGTGGCGGACGACGCCAAGGAGGATGCGCGAGCCGGTGCGATCGTGGCGTTGGGCGAGGGCTTTGGCGGGCGGATCGCGGCGGTGCGGATCAATGTCGCGGGCACGCCATGGCACGGCATGGAGATGGTGGCGGTCAAGGGGTCGGCCGCGGACTATGTCGTGCTCCCCAAGGTGGAGACGGCGCGGCAGGTCAAGGACGTCTATAGCGTGTGCGGCAAGCCGGTGATCGCGATGATCGAAAGCGCGCGCGGCGTGCTGGCGGCGGCGGAGATTGCAGCGGGCGAGGGCTGCGCGGCGTTGTTCATGGGCAATAATGATCTGCGTAAGGACTTGGGCATCCCGGCGGGCGCGGGGCGCGAGGGGCTGAGCCATGCGATGCAGGCGGTGGTGCTGGCGGCGCGGGCTGCGGGGATCGCGGTGTTCGATGGGGTGTATAACCGGCTGGACGATCTGGGTGCGCTGGAGGCGGAATGCGCGGCGGGCCATGCGCTGGGCTTCGACGGCAAGACGCTGATCCATCCGAGCCAGGTGCCGGTGGCAAACCAGGTGTTCGGGCCGGACGCGCAGGCGGTGGTGGACGCACGGCGGCTGGTCGAGGCGGCCACCGGCGGGGCGGAACGCTATGAAGGGCGGATGATCGAGACGATGCATGTCGAGGAAGCGCGCGCGCTGATCGCGCGGGCGGAGGCGGTGGGGCAATAGCGCCGACGGAGGGCGCGCGCCCTCCTATTTTCCGCTCGCCCTGACCCCTGATGGGAACGGACATCCTTGCGACGCATTGGCCGTGCGACAGGGAGTACGACATGACTTACGACGACAGGATGACCCTTTTGGCCAGGGTCGGGTTCGCGGCGCGGGGGCTGGTCTATATTCTGATCGGGTGGTTCGCGCTGGACGTGGCGGTCAATGGCGGCCAGCTCAAAGATAATCAGGGCGCGCTTGGCACGCTGGCCGCCGCGCCTTTGGGCCATGTGCTGCTGGGGATTTGTGCGGTCGGCTTTGTCGGCTATGCGATCTGGCGGTTGACGGAGGCGATCACCGACCCGGAAAATCGCAGCGGTGACATGAAAGGCCGGTTTGCGCGCGCGGGCCATGCGGTGAGCGGGATCACCCATCTGGGGTTGGCGATGGCGGCCGCGCGGCTGGCGCTTCGCCAGACAGCGGCGCAGGGCGGCAGTCCCGGCGACCAGAGCGCGGAGAGCTGGTCGGCCTGGTTACTGGCGCAGCCGGGCGGCGCGCTTATGCTGACGCTGGTGGGAATAGGCTTCTTTGCCGTGGCCGCTGCGCAGGCGATCAAGGCGTATAAGGCGCGGTTCGACGAACTGGACGGGCAGATGCCCGCGCCGCGCTATGTGCGGTGGGTGGGGCGGTGCGGCTATGCGGCGCGCGCTCTGATCTTCGCCATCATCGGCTGGTTTCTCATCATGGCGGCCACCAACCATGACGCTGATCGTGCCGGTGGGCTGGGTGAGGCGCTGAAACAATTGCGTGCCCAGTCGGAGGGAGTGGCGATTCTGAGCATCGTGGCGTTCGGGCTGGCATTGTTCGGAGTCTTCAGCCTGATTGAAGCGCGCTATCGCCGGATCAGGGTCAAGAAGCCCGGTTTCCTTTAGGCAATAGCGGCCCATTCGCCGCTGGCGTCCTTGCGGATGAGGGTGAGCGAACGGGGGTCGATCTCCGGCAATTCCTGACCAAGGTCGAAATGCCAGACATGGCCCTGGCTGATGCGCCAGTAAAGTTGCGACCCCTGGTCCAGGCCGAGCGGGCCGCAAGCGCCACGGATTTCATCCTGCGGCATCTTTGCGGCTTCGTCGGCCGGGATGTCCACCACCAGGGCGTCGGCGGGCCAGCCGGGAATGTCGGCCTTGCGCACATGGCAGCCCTGATCGTCGGCGGGGTCCGTGATGGCGGCGCGGGTGAGCGCCAGGATGGTGGATTGTGGATCGCGGCGGTCGGCCGGTGCGAAGACGACCAGAGTCGCGCCCTTTGCCTGATCGCCACCCATTGGGGATAGGGCATAGACGAGGCGGGCGAGCGGTTTGGCCGGGGCGTAGGCGAGGGCGGCGGTCTTTCCGTCGCAGCGGGCGGCGCGATAGAGCAGCCACGTGTCACCGGGCAGGGCGGTCTCGCTGACCGACCAGGCGCAGCCGTCCGGCAGCGAGGGGCGGTCGTCGGCGGGGAGCAGCGCGGCGGCGTCCGTTGGGCACAGGCCTGTGCCGGGGAGCCGGGCGGCCTTGTCGGGGCAGGTGGAAGTGGAGGAGACGGGCATGTTTTTGGGTGCCTGCGCGGTGTCGGCGGGCTGATCGGCGGGGGAGGGCGCGCAGGCGCTCAGCGATGCGAGCAGCGCGCAGAGGGGCAGGTGTCGCATCGTTGGTCCATTCCGTCCGAGAGGAGGAGCGATCAGCGGTCCCGGTGCCGCGCGGTCAGGAGATAGTTGATCGCGTCGTTGGCCGACAGGGTGAAGCCTGTGCGCGGATCGAACGTCAGCCCGCTGCTGTCGATGACGGCAAGGCCCGCTTGTTCGAGAAGGGCGGTCAATTCGTCGGGGGTGATGAATTTGTGCCAATCATGCGTGCCCTTTGGGATGCCGCCGATGCTTTCGCCGATGGTGATCATGGCGAGGCGGGACAAAGGCGTGCGATTGGGGGTGGACAGGATCATGAGACCGTCGGGGGCAAGTTTGCCCGCCAGCGCACGCACGAAGGCGGCGGGATCGGCGACATGCTCGATCACTTCCATTGAGGTGACGAGGTCGAAGCCGGTGTCGGCCATCGTTTCGACTGGCGTGGCGCGATAGTCGATGGCGAGGCCCTGGGGCGCGGCATGAGCCTGGGCCGCGGCGATATTTTCCGGCGCGGCGTCGAGGCCGGTGACGGTCGCGCCCAGCCGGGCGAGCGGTTCGGCGAGCAGGCCCGCGCCGCAGCCGACGTCGAGCGCGCGCTTGCCGGCGAGGGGACGAAAGCTGTGTGCGTCGCCCGGCCAGCGCCGGTCGATCGCGGCGCGGATGTAGCGCAGGCGCACGGGGTTGAGCTTGTGCAGCATCGCGCTGGAGCCATCAGGGTTCCACCAGTCGGCCGCCATTTCGCCGAAATGGGCGGCTTCTTTAGGGTCGATCGTGGCGGTGGCGGTGTCGGTCATGGGCGCTTGCCTTGGCTGTTTCTACACCGGCTCTACGAACGCGGCGTATTTCATGTCCTGATAGCAGGCTGTTGCAGGCGGGCAAAGCCACCTGACCCAAGGACGGTCCCGCGATTGCTTGCCATCTGCGCCGCGGCTGCTAATAGGAGCGCCGTTTGGCCCTTTTGGGACATTTTCTTTCGCAACAACGAACGGGTTCGACACAGACATGGCGCGCATCGTGATGAAATTCGGCGGCACCTCCATGGCGGGGATGGAGCGGATTCGCAATGTGGCGGCGCGCGTGAAGCATGTCGTGAGCCAGGGCCATGAAGTCGCCGTTGTGGTATCCGCCATGGCGGGCGAGACGGACCGGCTGGTCGGTTTCTGCAAGGAAGCCTCCGCGCTCTATGATCCGGCCGAATATGATGTCGTGGTCGCCGCGGGTGAGCAGATCACAAGCGGGTTGCTGGCGATGACGCTTAAGGCCATGGACGTTGATGCGCGCAGTTGGCTGGGCTGGCAATTGCCGATCCGCACGATCGAGGCCCATGCCAAGGCGCGGGTGAGCGATATCGATACGCTGGACCTGCTGGCGTCGATGCGTTCGGGCACGGTCGCGGTGATCCCCGGTTTCCAGGGCATGATGGCCGACGGCCGGGTATCGACGCTGGGCCGGGGCGGGTCGGACACGTCGGCGGTCGCGGTGGCCGCCGCGATCAAGGCGGATCGCTGCGACATCTATACCGACGTCGACGGCGTCTATACGACGGACCCGCGGATCGTTGCGCGCGCGCGCAAGCTCGACCTCGTCACCTATGAGGAAATGCTGGAACTGGCGTCGGTCGGGGCCAAGGTGCTGCAGACGCGATCGGTGGGCCTCGCCATGAAGGAGGGCGTCGTGGTGCAGGTGCTGTCGTCCTTCGACGATCCCACCCAGGACGACCTGCCCGGCACGCTGATCGTCAGCGACGTGGAACTGGAAGCCAAGCTCAAGGAAGACAAGATGGAACGTCAGCTCATCACCGGCATCGCCCATGACAAGAATGAGGCGAAGATCATCGTGACCCGCGTGCCCGACAAGCCGGGCGCGGTCGCCAACATCTTCGTGCCGCTGGCCGATGCGGCGATCAACGTTGACATGATTATCCAGAATGACAGCAAGGATACCGAAGAGACCGACGTCACCTTCACTGTCCCGCGCGCGGACCTGGCCCGCAGCGTCGATATATTGGAAGCGAACAAGGATGCGATCGGCTTCCGCCGGATCATCACCGACACCGAAGTCGCCAAGATCAGCGTCGTGGGTGTGGGTATGCGGAGCCATGCGGGCGTCGCGGCGACCATGTTCAAGACGCTGGCCGAACGCGGCATCAACATCGAGGCGATCTCCACCAGCGAGATCAAGGTTTCGGTGCTGATCGACGAGGATGAGACGGAACTGGCGGTGCGGGTGTTGCATACCGCTTACGGCCTGGATGCGCCGGTGGCATAACCGCTATTCGGCTGAGGCCGGGCTGCAAATACCACTTTTCTGCGCTTCCGGTGCTCACGTGCGTTAAGCACGCTGCGTCGGGCCGAGGCACGTGACTCGGCCCAAGGTTCTCGAAAAGCGACATTTCACCTCACGGTGGCCTTCGGCTCGCCTCGGCCTGAGCCGAATATCGGCTATGCCAGTGTTGCTCTTTACTTCGACTGTCATTCCCGCGAAGGCGGGAATCCATCTCCCGCCTTTTCGGTGGGGGATGGTTTGTGATTCTAGAGGCTAATTTATGACCCACGCTAAGCTCAATTCCCTGATGGCGCGCGGCGCTGCGTTTTTCGGGTGCGAGAGCGCGATCCTGTGCGGGGCGATGAGTTGGGTCAGCGAGCGCAACCTGGTGTCGGCAATCTCCAACGCCGGGGGCTTTGGCGTGATCGCCTGCGGGGCGATGACGCCCGAACTGCTCGACAAGGAAATCGCGGCGACCAAGGCGCTGACCGACAAGCCGTTCGGCGTGAACCTCATCACCATGCATCCGCAGCTGTTCGACCTGATCGACGTGTGCGCCAAGCATGAGGTCAGCCATATCGTGCTGGCCGGTGGCCTGCCGCCCAAGGGCAGCATCGAGGCGATCAAGCAGAAGGGTGCGAAGCTGATCTGCTTTGCCCCCGCGTTGAGCCTGGCCAAGAAGCTGGTGCGGTCGGGCGTCGATGCGCTGGTGGTCGAAGGCATGGAGGCGGGCGGTCATATCGGCCCGGTGTCGACCAGCGTGTTGGCGCAGGAGATTTTGCCGGAGATGGCGGAGCAGGTTCCGGTCTTCGTCGCGGGCGGGATCGGCCGGGGCGAGGCGATCGCCGCCTATCTGGAAATGGGCGCGGCGGGCGTGCAACTGGGCACCCGCTTTGCCTGCGCGACCGAGAGCATCGCCCACCCCAATTTCAAGAAGGCCTTCTTCCGCGCGTCGGCGCGCGATGCGATCGCCAGCGTGCAGATCGACCCGCGCCTGCCGGTGATCCCGGTGCGGTCGCTGAAAAATGCGGGGATGGAGAATTTCACCGCCAAGCAGCGCGAAGTCGCCAACCTGCTGGACGAAGGCGCGGTGGACATGATGGAGGCGCAGTTGCAGATCGAACATTATTGGGCGGGTGCGCTGCGCCGCGCGGTGATCGACGGCGATGTCGAGGGCGGGTCGCTGATGGCGGGCCAGTCGGTCGGCATGGTGACCAGGGAAGAGCCGGTCGCGGACATCATTGCGCAGCTGCTGGATCAGGCCGCCGCGGCGCTGGAGCGGCGAGTCGCCTAAAGGCTTGCGGCGAACCGAGCGTTAGGCATATTTCCTCCGCACAGAATGCACGGCATGACCGGCACATAGTCCCATCGGAGAATTTGATGTTGTCATCGCGCCGTCTTGGCCGTCTTTCCCTTGCGTCGCTGGCCGTGCTGGCGGCCTGTTCGACGCCGCCCCCGCCACCGCCGCCGGCCCCGCCGCCGCCGGTGGTGCCCACGATAAAGCCCATGCCGCCGGCGAACGCGGTCGAGGGGATGAGCATCCCCGAACAGGCGACGGACGGCAAATATCTGACCGCCAATCGCGGCGTCACGTCCAACACGGCCCTGTGGCACCTGCGCATGGGGTTGAACGTCGCGGCGCTTAACTGCGACAAATATGGCCCGGCCGCGCGCAACCAGTATAACCAGTTGCTGGCGGTGCATAAGGCGGCGTTGAACGGCGCCAATGCCGCGGTCGATCGTAATTATAGCGTGGCTTATGGCAGTTCGGGGATGGCGTCGCGCGAGCGGCTGAACACGGTCGTCTATAACTTCTTTGCGCTGCCGCCGGTCATCAAGAGTTTTTGCCCGGTCGCGGTCACGGTCGGCGCGAAGATGCTGGCGATGCCGTCGGGCCAGTTGCTGGAGGCTGCGCCGGCACTTTTGGCGGAACTGGAAAAGCCGTTCCAGGAATTTTATGCGGCCTATGCCGACTATCTGCGGCGGCTGGCCGAATGGCAGTCGCGTTTCGGCGCGACGGTGACGGTCGTGGTGTCGCCAACGCCCTTGCCGCCGCCGCCGATCCCGCCGGGCGAAGCGCCGCCCAAGGGATGGACGCCCAGCTACAAGAGCGCGCTGGAGGCGACGCCGCCGCCGTCCGACATGAGCGCGACGCCGGGTGCAGCACGGTCAGCGCCTCTGTCGGGGCCGCCCGCGCCGACCCGGACCCTGCCGGATAACAGCCAGCCTAAACTGGTGGTGCAGCCGCTGCCAACGACGGGGGAATAGTCGGCGGCCTTCGCCGTTCTTGTCTTTGGTTTGATAGGCCTTGACCCGACTGTTCCCCGGCGAAGGCCGGGGAACAGTAGCGCAGCTTTGCAATTCAGAGACTCTCAGGCGCGCGCGTCGAAGGTGGCGCGCGCGGCTTCGACCGTGTCGAGATGGCGTTCGGCCCACACCCACACGCCGCAAAAGGCGGCGCTGAGGCTGTTGCCGAGCGGGGTCAGCGCATAATCTACGCGCGGCGGCACGACCGGATGGACGGTACGGGTAAGCAGGCCGTCGCGCTCCATCTGGCGCAGCGTCTGGGTCAGCATCTTCTGGCTGATGCCGTCCACCTGCCGGCCGATTTCGGTGAAGCGCAGCGTGCCTTTTTCCTCCGGCAGTTCCAGCACCAGTAGCGTCCATTTGTCGGCGATGCGGCCGATCAGGTCGTTGACGAGCCGCTCCACCCGCGGGTCGAGTTCGGTGGGTGGTTCGGTGGCCAGATACTGTTCCGCCTGCGCAATATCGTCGGCGTGGAAGCGGGTTTGGAGCGGATTTGCCATTTCTTACCTTCGGGTGACTACAGCACTTTGCGGTGCCTACTTTCCAAAAGAGAGCATAGGTCTAAATTGCCTTTCAAGCCAATTGAAAGGAACTGACACATGCAATCGACAGGGAACACCATCCTCATCACCGGCGGCGGTTCGGGCTTTGGCGCGGCGTGGGCGCATGAGTTTCATGCGGCCGGCAATCAGGTGATCATCGCCGGGCGGCGGCAGGCGGCGCTGGATGCGGTCGTGGCCGAGCATCCCGGCATGGCTGCGATGGTCCTGGACATGGAGGATGCGGCAGGGATCGCGGCGTTCGCGGACAGGCTGGTCACGGACTTTCCGGCCCTGAACGCGGTGCTGCTCAACGCCGGGATCATGGTGGCGGAGGAGAAGATCGACCTAGCCATTGCGGAGGCGACGATCGCGACCAATCTGCTGGGGCCGATCCGGCTGGCGCACGCCCTGCTGCCGCATCTGGAGGCGCAGGCGGCATCGACGATCCTGACGGTGTCGTCGGGCCTGGCCTTCGTACCGCTGGCGGCGACGCCGACCTACAGCGCGACCAAGGCGGCGATCCATAGCTGGTCGCTGGGGCTGCGCGAGCAGTTGAAGGCGACCAGCGTGGAGGTGATCGAGATCGTGCCGCCGGGCGTGCAGACCGACCTGATGCCCGGCCATGCGGAGAATGACCAGATGATGCCACTGGCCGACTTCATCGCCGAGACGATGGCGCTGCTGCGGCAGGAACCGGCACTGGCGGAAATTCATGTCGAGCGGGTGAAGTTTCTGAGCGAAGCGACCGAGCGCGGAGACTTTGAGCAGGTGTTTGCGATGCTCAACCAGCATTGACGGTGGAGGGCGCCTTGGGCGGGAGGGGGAAGAGGGTAGCGAAGCGGTCGGCCAGCGCCTGGTCCCCCTCCACGTTCAGGGCACCCGCCATGTCGGCATAGCGCGCGCCGCCATAGAGCACCGCGACCAGCGCATTCTGGTCGCCGCTGATGATCGCATCCGCGCCCGCCGCCGCGCCGCGATCGATCCGGCAATCGCCGTCTTTGAATGTGGCGCGAAACTCCTCCTCGCCGAAACGAAAGCCAATCGTCGCGTCCATGGGGCCGATGCGGCTGCGGTCGATCATCGTGCGCATCGACAGGATCACCGACACCTGGCTCATCGGCTTGCCCGGCTCCATCGTGGGCGATCGGCAGGCCCAGCGGCCCAGCACCTGAAAGAGAATTTCCGATTCGCGGCCCCAGTCGGTCAGCTCGTAAATCTGGCTGGCGGCGGGCGGGGGCAGGCGGCGGCGGATCAGGATGCTGGCCGCTTCCAGATCCTCCAGCCTTTGCGTCAGCACATTGGCGCTGATTCCGGGCAGGCCGGCGCGCAGATCCGTGAAGCGCTTGGGGCCGAGCATCAATTCGCGCATGATCGGCATCGCCCAGCGATCGCCGATGATGTCTAGGGCATGGGCGACGGCGCATCCGTCCTGATAGGCACGTTTCTGGCTCATGGTTATCTTTTCTAACTTAATTGTTGTAATAGGTAATTGCGCGGCGCACAAAGTGCAAGCGACGAGTCGCCTTCGACAGAGACAGTGCGCCGCCACGGCAGCGTAATCGACGTGAAGAGGAGAGAGACGATGGCCTATATGGACGGTTTCGTGATCCCGGTGCCCAAGGGTAATAAGGAACGCTATCGGGAGGTCGCCGCCTATGCCGCGCCGATCTTCATCGAACATGGCGCGACCCGCGTAGTGGAATGTTGGGGCAATGACATCAAGCTGGGCAAGACCAACGACTTTCGTACCGCGGTGATTGCCGAGGAGGATGAGGAGGTCGTCTTTTCCTGGATCGAATGGCCCGACAAGGCGACCCGTGACGCCGGGGCCGAGAAGGTCATGAAAGATGAACGCATGCAGCCCAAGGAGGGCGAGGACATGCCGTTCATCGGCGCGCGGCTGATCTATGGCGGGTTCGAGGTTTTGTTGGACGCCAAGGCCTAAGGGCGCACCCATGCAGGAGGAAGACCATGACCGATATGACCGGCAAATTCTTCTGGTATGAATTGATGACCAGCGATCCGCAGGCGGCGCTGGCTTTCTATGGCAATGTCGTGGGGTGGACATCGCAGCTTTTTGGCGGCGAGCGGATCGATGATCCCTATCATGTAGTGGCTGGCAGCGCCGGGCCATTGGGCGGCGTGATGGCGATCCCGGCGGAGGCCAGGGACTGCGGCATGACGCCCTGGTGGGGCGGCCATATCGGGTCGGCCGATGTGGATGCGGACGCCGCGCGGCTGAGCGCGGCGGGCGGCACCGTGAAGCGCCCGCCCGAAGACATTCCCGGTGTCGGCCGTTTTGCGGTGATGAGCGATCCGGGCGGAGCGATCTTCATGCTGCTCAAAGGTTCCAGTCCCGAAGGCATGGAGGCCGCTCCGCCGATGGCACCGGGCCATGTCGGCTGGCATGAGCTTTACGCCGGGGACTATGACAAGGATCTGGCCTTCTATACCGGCCAGTTCGGTTGGACCCAGGGCGACGCGATGGATATGGGGCCGATGGGCAGTTACCAGCTGGTGTCGCAGACCGGGGGCACGGACTTCGCCGCCATGACGGGCGGGATCATGCCGGTCCTCAAGGACATGCCGGTTCCGGCCTGGCTCTTCTACTTCACCGTCGGCGATATCGACGCGGCGGTGGAGCGGGTGACGGCCGGGGGCGGCACGGTGCTGAACGGGCCACAGGAAGTGCCGGGCGGCGGCTGGATTATCCAGGCCAGCGATCCGCAGGGCGCGATGTTTGCCTTGGTCGGCGGCAAGGGTGGGGCGTGATGAGCAAGATTTCCCCCTGCCTCTGGTTCGACGGCCAGGCCGAGGCGGCGGCACATTATTATGCGGCGGTCTTCGGCGGGTCGGTCGATCATGTGAGCTACTATCCCGACGAGAATCTGTCGCCTTCCCCGATGGCGGGCGGCAGCGTGCTGCTGGTGGAGTTCACCCTGTTCGGGCAAAGCTATCAGGCGCTGAACGGCGGGCCGCAATTCACCTTTGACGAGGCGATATCGCTGTCGGTCGCGTGCGCAGACCAGGTGGAACTGGATCGCTATTTCGACAGGCTGACCGGCGACGGCGGGAAGGCCGGGCCGTGCGGATGGGTGACGGACAAATATGGCCTGTCCTGGCAATTGGTGACGCGCGGGATATTGGCCAATTATCATAGCGACGACAGGGCGGCGATCGCCCGCATGATGGCGGCGATGATGACGATGCAGAAGCTGGACACCGCCGCGATGCAGGCGGCCTTTGACGGAGAGACATCGTGAATGACGAGCGCCATGACCTGTCCGTCACCTGCCATATCGCCGCGCCGCGTGCGATTTGCTGGAAGGTGTGGACCGACCTGAAGGACGAATGGTTCTGCCCCAAGCCCTGGCGCGCCGAGGTGATCGAGGAGGATATGCGGCCCGGCGGGCGCAGCGCGGTGCAGATGTTCGGCCCCGACGGCGAGGAGACGGGGCCGATGGAAGGCGTATTCCTGGAGGTGGTGCCGGGCGAGCGGGTCGTGACGACCGACGCCTACGCCGTGGGATGGGTGCCGCAAACGCCGTTCATAACGGCGGTGTGGGACCTTGCCGACGAGGATGTGGACGGTGACGGCGGCACGCGCTTTACGGCGACCGCGCGCCACTGGGATGCGGAAGCGAAGGTGCGGCATGAGGCCATGGGCTTTCATCCGGGCTGGGACCAGATGATGGCGCAGTTCAAGGCGCTATGCGAGACGTCGGCGGCGAGCGCTTAAAAAACCTCCGTTCGTTTCGAGGTTACGGCGCCTTCGCCACTTCCACCGCATAGATGGCGGGCTTGCCCTCCACATTGGCGCGGTAAACCAGCCATTTGCCGTCGGGGGTAAAATGCTGGTTGGGTTCGAGGGTATAATCCTGTTTCGATAGATCGGCGAGGCGTTCGGTTACCAGATCGCCCGCCGCGATCAGCTTGTCTCCGTCCAGCGTGTCGCGGGCGCGCGGGTTGGTGTCTGCGCGGGGGTGGAACAGGCTGATATATTTGCCCTCGTCATTGCCGTCGCCCGCGAAGGCCCGGCCGTCGGGTGAACTGCTATAATGATAGCTGCCCTGGCCGGGGCGCAGCGCATACCAGCGGCGGGTGCCGCTCACCACGTCATGGCTGGCCAGCCAGCGCACGCCCATGGGTTGGATCAGGTCGTACCAGATGGTGCGACCGTCGGGCGCCCAATATTCATGGCCGGCGATTTCGCCCTGGAATGTGCGCTGATGCACTTTCGTCTTCGCGCTGCCATCGGTGCGGATGGTCCAGATGCGATCGACCTTCTGCCAGGGGCCTTCGTGGCAATACATCAGCAGGGTCGGGTCGGAGGGCGAAAAGAGGACGTGGTTGAGCCAGTCCTTCGACTGGGTGACGGTTTTGCGTTCGCCGGTGGCGATGTCGATCGTGAAGATTTCCATCGGCACGCCTGCGGCCAGGCGCCGCGCCATCCATTGTTCCTTGGCGACCGCGAAGGGCAGCGGCTTTCCGTCCGGGCCATTGGCGGCATAGGTGGGGGCGCCGTTTTTGGGATCGCGATTGCCCTGCGCGGCGATGGCGGCGGGGGGCGGCTCCAGTTCGCGATGGCCCGCGAGCAGCGTGTCGTCGGCATTGATCGAGGCGATGCGGCCGCCGGGCAGGTCGGCGACGCGGCGGCGCTTGCCGGTGTCGAGATCGACCGACCAGATGGTGGAGGCGGCTTCGTTGCCGATGGGGCTGGTGCTGTAATAGGCGACCGGGGCGCGATTGCCCACAAAGAGGAGACGGTCGATCTTTTCCTTCAGGACGAGGCGGGTGGTCCAGTTGCCGGTGTCGGCGACGCGGATACCCTCCGGCATCAGATAGATCATCCGCTTCCCGTCGGGGGTGAAGGGGTTGTAGTTGAAATAGAGGCCATAATTGCCGGGACGGTCGTCCACGCGCACGATGCGATGGCCGGTGGTGGGGTCGATCCAGGTGGCGGGTTTTGGCGGGGCGGCGGCGAGCAGCAACGGCAGCAACGCCCATCCGATCACTTTTGTCTTGCGCCGCATCCAGTCTCCATGATCCATTTTATGGAACATGGTAACGGATAGAGGGACGGTGAGCAACGCTCGCTTCCTTTTTGTTGCTGTCGACGGTCGAGAGGGGGCGGCTCTTGACCACTTGCAGAGTACCTTGTTCCCCCTCCCGCTTGCGGGAGGGGGCTAGGGGGTGGGCGTGCCCAAGGGGGCGTAGGCCCACCCCGCTGCGACTAACACGCTTCGCGCGTAAGTCTCGCTGCCCCTCCCGCTTGCGGGAAGGGTATAGCAGGAAACCACCCATTTGCGTCATCCAGCTACCAAAAAAGGGCGCCCGGTTGAACGGACGCCCTTTCCTTCGTGACGCTATGGGAAGCGCTTTATGCCTTATAGACCTTGTCCACGGCGGCGCGGAACTTGGCCATGTCGTCGGCGGAACCCACGGTCACGCGCGAGACGGTGGGCCAGATCGCCCAGCTGCGGCCGATCTGCACCTTTTCCGGGGCGGCGAGCAGGGCGGCCTGCATCTCCTTGGCCGGCTTCTTCCAATCGACCATGAACATGTTCGCCTGGCTGCCGGGATGGACGTCGAGGCCCTTCTTGGCCAGCCATGCGATGGTTTCTTCCCGATTGGCGATCATTTCGGCGCGGCGCGCCTTGATGAGGGCGGCTTCCTTATAGACCGCATTGCCGCAGTGCATGGCGGTGATGGCCAGGCCCCCGGCCGACGGGCCGAACAGCGAGATGCGCTTTTGCACTTCGGGATCGGCGAAGGTCAGGCCAAGGCGCACGCCGGCCATGCCGAACAGCTTCGAGAAGGTCCGCATGACGATGATGTCCTTGCGGGTGCCGATCAGCGTGGCGGCGCTGGGGGCTTCCGAGAAGTGGAGATAGGCTTCGTCCACCAGCAGCATGGCGTCGGCGGGCTTGTTGTCCAGCAGCCACTTGATGTCGGCCAGCGGCGTGATCGTGCCGGTCGGGTTGTTGGGCGTGCAGATATAATAGAGGCCCGCATTGGGATTGGCGGCCAGCATCGCTTTTACGTCATGGCCCTTGCCGATCGCCTGGGGCGCCTTGGCGATAGGGGCCTTCATGTAATCGGCGGTGCGCCAGGCCGATTCGAAGGTCGGGTCCGCGGTGACCAGACCCTTGGTCGGCGAGCAATAGGCCGCCACGATGCTGACTAGCGGGCCGCCTGACCCTGGCCAAGGCATGACCTGCGCTTCGGGGATGCCTTCGACCGTGGCGACGGTCTTGATAAGGTCGCCCTTATAATTGTCGGGATCATACCAGTTGCCGAACGAAGCGGCTTCGGCGGCGGCCTGAACGCCCGAAGGGAAAGGGCCGGTCCAGCATTCGTTGGCGCCGATGCGCACCGCGCCCTTGACGCCGCGTCCGGCCTGTTGCTGCGCGTGGGCCGCGCCGCCCAGCAGCGAGCTGGCGGCGACGCCGGCGCCGAGCAGCGCGGCGACTTCACCCAGTTGGCGGCGCGAATAGCCGCGCTCGATCATATCGTCCTTGGCGTCTTTGGTCAGCATCATGGTCATGTCGTCCGTCCCCGTCTGATTTCGGTTTCAAATCTCATGAGGGAAAACGAAAGGGCGGCGCATTTCCACAATGCGCCGCCCCGTATTTTCGCAATTTTTATGCGTTTGCCAGCGCTGAGACGACTAGGCCTTCCAAACCTTGTCGATCGCCGCGTTGAAGGCTTCCATTTCGGCCATCGAGCCGACCGACACGCGCGAGACGTTGGGCCAGATGGGCCAGCTGCGACCGATCTGCACATTGGCGGCGAGCAGGGCGGCCTGCATGTCCTTGGCCGGCTTGCCCCAGTCGATCATGAACATGTTCGCCTGGCTGCCGGGGATGACCTTGATCCCCTTGGCCTTCAAATGGCTGACCGACTTTTCGCGGGCGGCGACCATTTCGGCGCGGCGCGCCTTGATGAGCGCGGCTTCGCCGACCGAAGCGGTGCCGCAGGCGACGGCGGTCATCGGCAACATGCCGGTCACCTGGCCGCCGTCATAGCGCATCATCTTTTCCATCAGCGTGGGACTGGCGAAGGTAAGGCCCAGGCGCATGCCAGCCATGCCGAACAATTTGGAGAAGGTCCGCAGGATCAGCACGTCGTCGCGGGTGGCGGCGAGTTTGGCGGCATTGGGTCCGTCGACCCAGTGGATATAGGCTTCATCCACCACCAGGATCGAATCCTTGGGCTTGTTGTTGGCCAGCCATTCGATGTCGGCGATCGGCGTGACGGTGCCGGTCGGGTTGTTGGGCGAACAGATATAATAGACGCCCGCATTGGGGTCCGCCGCCAGCATCGCCTTGACGTCATGGCGGTAATCACTGGTCAGTGGCACCTTCGTCACCTTCGCGCCGATCCAGTCGCCGGTGCGCCAGATCGCTTCATAGGTGGGGTCGGCGGTGACGATGCTGCGCGTGGGCGAGGCGTAGGCGATGGCGACGCGGCTCAACGGGTCGGACGAGCCGGGCCACGCGACGATGCGGTCGGCGGGTATGCCTTCGACCGCCGCGACGGCATCGAACAATTTCTGATGTTCATTGTCCGGTTCGTAGCGGTTGCCTTCCTCCACCAGTTTGAAGGCGGCCTTGGCGGCGACGGGGAAGGGGCCGGTCCAACATTCGTTGGCGCCGATGCGCACCGCGCCCGCGACGGGCTTGGCCGCCTGCTGCGCGCCTGCGCCGGTCACGCGGATGGCGGCGGCACCCGCGCCGAGAAGGGCGGCGACCTTCGCCAGTTGGCGGCGCGAATAGCCGCGATCGATCAGATCCTGTTCCACTGCCGGTTCAAATTGCGTCGCCATGATCCCTGTTCTCCCTGCAAGCCCATTGAAGGACTCTTCACTTGCTGGACGATTGTACAGAATGTTTCCGCCATGCAAATACGTCCTGTCGAACATTATTGCCGACGCAGGGAACCGAAACGCCTTGGAAAGCCGGGCGTCAATCTGATAGCGCAATATTATGCCCAGCACACCCGCAGCCGCCGCCCGCCAGATCCTCATTCGCCTGCAGGAGGTGATGGCTGCGCGCAACAGCGCGCAGGCGAAGCTGAACAAGGTTGTGGAGATTATCGGCGAGTCGCTGTCGAGCGAAGTCTGTTCCATCTATCTGGTGCGCGAAGGCGTGCTGGAGCTGTTTGCGACCCGCGGTTTGAAGCAGGAAGCGGTGCATGTGACACGCATGGCGATGGGGGAGGGGCTGGTCGGCCTGATCGCCACCAATGTCGAGACGCTGAACCTGGACGAGGCGGCGTCGCATCCCGACTTTTCCTATCGCCCCGAAACCGGCGAGGAACTCTTCCACAGCTTTGCCGGCGTGCCGATCGTGCGGCGCGAGCGGGCGATCGGCGTGCTGTGCGTGCAGCATGCCGATCCGCGCAAATATGAGGAAGTAGAGATCGAGGCGCTCCAGACCGTCGCGATGGTGCTGTCCGAACTGATCGCCAATGCCGAGCTGGCCGATGACGGCCAAGCCGAATTGCGCGTGACCGACACGGGCACGACGCTGCTGCACGGGTTGCAACTGGTGATGGGCATGGCGCGGGGGCATGTCGTGTTTCATCAGCCGCGCGTCCATATCGAACATACGGTGGCGGAGGATACCGAGGCGGAGCGGGCGCGCGTCATTTCCGCCTTCGCCAAGATGCGCGAGCAGATCGACCGGATGACCGGCGCGGCGGAATTCGGCATGGAGGGCGAGCATCAGGAGGTGCTCGAAACGTACAAGATGTTCGCCTATGACGAAGGCTGGACGCGGCGCATCAACGAGGCGATCGACAGCGGCCTGACCGCCGAAGCGGCGATCGAGCGGGTGCAGCAGCGCACCCGGATGCGGATGCGGCAGATCGACGATCCGCTGCTGTCCGACCGGATGCACGACCTGGAGGATCTGGCCAACCGGCTGCTGCGGATCGTATCGGGGCAATTGGGCACGGCGGCGCAGATGGGGCTGCGGCAGGACGCCATCCTGATCGCGCGCAATCTGGGCCCGGCGGAATTGCTGGAATATGACCGGCGGCGGTTGAAGGGCGTGATCCTGGAGGAAGGGTCGCTGACCGCCCATGTCACCATCGTCGCGCGCGCCATGGGCGTGCCGGTGCTGGGCCGGGTGCGCGACATTCGCCATCTGGTGAATGAGGGCGACCTCATCCTGATGGACGTTAACGCCAATGCGCTGCTGATCCGCCCGACCGCCGACATGGAGGAGGCGTTCGAGAACAAGCTGCACGTGACGCAGAAGCGGCGAGCAGAGTTTGTCGCGATGCGCGACCTGCCGTCGGTGACGGCGGACGGGCAGCGGGTCGAGTTGATGGTCAATGCCGGCCTGCGCGAGGATGCGCAGGCGCTGGACATGGTGGGTGCGGACGGTATCGGCCTGTTTCGCACAGAGTTTCAGTTCCTGGTGTCGGCGACGCTGCCGCAGCGCGAAAAGCAGCAGCGGCTTTACAAGGATGTGCTGGACGCCGCGGGCGACCGGCCCGTCATCTTTCGCACGGTCGATATCGGCGGCGACAAGGCGCTGCCCTATATGCAGCGGGACGATGACGAGCATGAGGATAATCCGGCGATGGGCTGGCGCGCGCTGCGGCTGGCGCTGGATCGTGATGCTTTGATGAAGGCGCAGGCGCGCGCGTTGCTGGAGGCGGCGGCAGGTAAGGTGCTGCACGTCATGTTCCCGATGGTGTCGGAGCCGTGGGAATATGAGGAAGCGCGCGCTCTGGTCGAACATCAGCGCGAATGGTTGCTGGCGCGCAAGAAGAAGTTGCCGATCGCGGTGCGCTATGGCGCGATGCTGGAGGTGCCGGCGCTGGCCGAGGTGCTGGATATATTGCTGCCCAAGCTGGATTTCCTGTCGATCGGCACCAACGATTTGACCCAGTTCCTGTTCGCCGCCGATCGCGCCCATCCCAAGCTGGCCGAACGCTATGACTGGTTGAGCATCGCCATCCTGCGCTTCCTGGACCGGGTGGTGAGGACCTGCGGCGAATATCATGTGCCGGTCGGCGTGTGCGGCGAAATGGGCGGCCGCACGTTGGAGGCGATGGCGCTCATTGGGCTGGGCGTGCGGCGGCTGTCGATTACTCCGGCCTCGGTCGGCCCGGTCAAGGCGATGATCCGCGCGATCGATGCGGAGGAACTGCGAACGCTGATGCGCGAACTGCTGAACGGCGGGGTCATCGACATTCGCGGGCGGCTGACGCAATGGGCGGTCGAACGGAACATCGAACTGAGCTGAAATGGGCGGACGCGGCGTTGACAACGCCCGTCCCGCAATGAGACAAGGCCGATCAAAGCAGGTCGCGGAGCAGCATGGCAGACGAACCCGAATTCGAAACCGGCGTAGAGAATGCGCCGGAAGCGCAGCCTTCAACCCCCGGCGCCAAGCTGCGCGTCGCGCGGGAGGCGCAGGGCCTTTCGATACAGGATGTCGCTACCCGCACGCGTATCGCCCAGCGTCAGCTGGAGGCGGTGGAGCGCGACGATTATGCGGCGTTGCCCGGTATTCCCTACGCCGTCGGTTTCGCCCGCGCCTATGCCCGCGCGGTCAATCTGGATGAGGTGGAGATCGCGGCGCAGGTGCGCCATGGCGTCCATAATAGCGACATGGGCGCGCGGTATGAAGCGTTCGAGCCGGTCGATCCGGCGCGAGTGCCATCGCGCACGCTGGCCTGGACCGCTGCGCTGATCGTCGTGCTGTTGATCGCGGGCTTCACGATCTGGCGCACGCAGTTGTTGACCCCGCCGACGGGCGAGGAGATCGCGCAGGAGCAGGCCGCACCCGCCGTCGCCCGCCCCGCCGGCGCTGCGCCGGTCGCGCCCGCCGCCCAGCCGGTGGTATTCACCGCCATCGACGATGTCTGGCTGCGTATCGTCGACGAGGCTGGCGAACGGTTGAAGGACGGCATTTTGAAGAAAGGCGAAATCTTCACTTTGCCCGCCGGCGCGAAGGGACCGACCATATTGACAGGCCGCCCCCAGGCGCTGAGCGTGACGGTAGGCGGCAAGCCGATACCACCCCTTGGCGCGGCCGATCGCACCATTGCCGACGTGCCGGTCAGCGCAGAGGCGCTGCTGGCGCGCGGCGCAGCCCCCGCGGCTACCACGGCCACGCCGGCATCGGGTGCATCCGCGTCGCCCGCGCGCCCCGCGCAACGGCGGAGCGCGCCAGCGTCCGTTGAGGGAAGCGCGCCGACAGCGCCCGCGCCCGTTGCGCCTGCTGGCGACAGCGCCGCCGCTCCGCAGCCCTGACGCGCGCTGCCGGGATTGCAGGCGACGTCGCGCTTTACCGCGCGAAATAACGGCTTATGGTTAAGCCAGTGGTCCGATTCTGACATTCGATACCGTTTGAAGCCAAGTCGCGCTCGAATGTCAGAATAGTTTCGGACCACTGGACGTCTTTAGATTCTAGTGGATTTTACGATTTCGACATTTGCAGACCCATCCCAGCCGCCAAGGGATGCAAATGTCAAAATCAATCCACCAGAAATATCAGTCGGGGATCATCATGCGTAGTAACGCCTTTCTTGCGACAACGGCGGTCCTGCTGGCCGTCGCCCTGCCTGTCATGGCCTCGCCTGTCATGACTCTGCCCGCCGCGGCGCAGAATGCGCCGGTTGAAGTCAGGGTGGATCGGCTGGAAAAGGAAATGCGCGCCGTGCAGCGCAAGGTGTTTCCCGCCGGCACCCCGATCGAGGCGGAAATCAGCCGTCCCGTCACGCCCACGATCGCGCCCGGATCGCCCGCCTCCACGCCGATCGCGGACTTGACGTCGCGCGTCGGTGCGCTGGAATCGCAGCTTGCGTCGATCACCGGCCAGGTGGAGGAGAATAGCTACAAGCTCCGCCAGCTGGAGGAAGCGTTCAACAAATATAAGGCAGAGAATGACGCGCGTCAGGCCGAGCCTGCGCCCGTCGCAGCGCCGACACCCCGGCCGTCTGCGTCCGTGCCGGCGGAGCCTGCGCCGGTGGCCGCAGCACCCAAACCCGCACCGCCCAAACCAGCGCCTGCCGCCGCGCCGCCGGTCGCCAGCGAAGCGCGCAAGGCCGCCGTCGCGGCGGTGGAGCGGCCCGACACCGGCGATGCTGCCAGCGACGCCTATAATTATGGCTATCGGCTGTGGGACGCCAAATTCTATCCTGAAGCACAGGCCCAGTTGAAGGCGACGGTCGAGAAATACGGCGCAAGCCCAGTCGCCAGCAAGGCGCAGAACCTGCTGGGCCGCGCCTATCTGGACGATGGCAAGCCGGCGCTGGCGTCGGTCGCCTTTTATGAAAATTACCAGAAGCGCCCGCGCGGCGACCGCGCGCCCGATAGCCTGGCCTATCTGGGCGACGCGCTGATCCAGCTCAAAAAGCCCGCCGACGCCTGCAAAGTCTATCAGGAGTTGGAACAGGTCTATGGCGACAATCTGTCCTCCACCCTGCGCGGCCTGATGACCGCGGGCCGCGCGAAAGCGAAGTGCAGCTGAGCAACGATGCGACCGCGCTGGTAGCGCGGCTGGACGCTGCGACGCGGGCGCTGGTCGGGGATGTGTCCGTAGCCCGGTTCGGCGTCGCGGTTTCGGGCGGGCCGGACAGTATGGCGCTGCTGTGGCTGGCCGCCCGCGCCTGGCCGGGGCGGGTTGCGGCGGTGACGGTCGATCATGAATTGCGCGCGGAGTCGGCGGAGGAGGCGGCCATGGTCGCGCGCTGGTGCGCCGATCAGGGGATAGCCCATGCGACGCTGACCCCCGACCGGCCGGTTACGGGTAATGTCCAGGCATGGGCGCGGGCGCTACGCTATGGGTTGATCGAGGCGTGGCGGCGCGCGCAAGGGATCGACTGGATACTGACCGCCCATCATGCCGACGACCAGCTGGAAACCATGGTGATGCGGCTCAATCGCGGATCGGGCGTGGGCGGGCTGGCAGGGGTGCGGGCGCGATCGGACGGGGGTTCGGGCCGGGTGATCCGGCCGCTGCTGGGCGTGCGCAAGGCGGCGTTGCAGGCGCTTGTCGATGCGGAAGGGCTGCCCCATGTCCATGATCCGTCCAATGCCGATCCGCGCTTCGACCGGGCGGCGTTGCGGGCGGCGTTGGCGCAGGCGCCCTGGCTGGATGTCGAGGCGGCTGCGCGCAGCGCCGCGGCCCTTGCGGAGTCGGATGAGGCGATTGCGTGGAGCGTGGCGATGCTGGCGCAGGCGCATGTGCGGGTGGACGGGGGCAGCTGGCGGCTGGAGCGTACCGACTTGCCGCGCGAATATCTACGGCGATTGCTGCTGCTCATGCTGGATCGAGCGGGCGCGCCGCCACCGCGCGGCGATAGTTTGGATCGCGCCATCGCCGCCGCCGCCGCTGGTGGAAAAGCGAGCGTTGGCGACTGGCTGGTGGAGGGTGGAGCAAAGTGGACTCTGTATCCAGCGCCGCCACGCCGCACGCGCTAGATATTGTTACGCAAAAGTTCCACATATTGTCGTGATAGCCCCACAGTTCGCCGATTTGACGCGGCGCAATGACCTGTCTTTAAGGGTTTTGATAGCTATCATGCGACCTTTCTAGCGGGGAATCTGGTGCATGGTGGAGTTTGCGGCCCTGACCTATGGCCTGTTGGCCAGTGTCATCCTTTCGGCGGCGCAGCGTAATCGCAGGCGGGGGCGGGCGCATCCGCCACTCCTGCTTTATATCGGCTATCTTCTGTGTGGCCTGTCGGGCGGATTGGCGCTCGCGCTTATGTACATAGCGCTGCGCCTTATCGGCGACGCATGAAATAGCGGCCGGGGCGCGACGGGGCCTGCTTGCGCTTTTGCTGATGCGCCCTATCTTGGCCGTTGAAAGCGAGTGATGATGAACGACGAAAAAGACCCGCCGGGCAACCCCTGGATCAAGAGCGCCATGATTTGGGCGGGCGTGATCGTCGCCCTGCTGATGTTCGTGTCGCTGTTCGACAGCCGGACCGCATCCAGTGCGGGGTCGGGCATCGCCTATTCCGAGTTCCGCTCCAAAGTGCAGGAAGGCCAGGTCAAGGACGTCGCGATTGCGCCGGACAAGATCAGCGGCACATTGTCGAGCGGGCAGAAGTTCACCACGGTGCCGGTCAATGATCCTGGCCTGACCGGCTTGTTGGACGACTATAACGTCAAATATTCGGGCCAGGCGCAGGATCAGCCCAGCTTTTGGCAGATCCTCATCTATCAATCGCTGCCGTTTCTGCTGATCCTGGGCATCGCCTTTTTCGTGTTGCGCCAGATGCAGAAGGGCGGCGGCGCGGGCGGCGCTATGGGTTTTGGCAAGTCCAAGGCCAAGCTGCTGACCGAAAAGCATGGCAAGGTGACGTTCCAGGACGTTGCGGGCATCGATGAAGCCCGCGAAGAATTGGAAGAGATTGTCGAATTCCTGAAAGACCCGACGAAGTTCGCGCGTCTGGGCGGCAAAATTCCCAAGGGCGCGTTGCTGGTCGGTTCGCCTGGCACCGGCAAGACGCTGCTGGCTCGCGCGATCGCGGGGGAGGCGGGCGTGCCTTTCTTCACCATTTCTGGTTCCGACTTCGTTGAGATGTTCGTGGGCGTTGGCGCGAGCCGCGTGCGCGACATGTTCGAACAGGCCAAGAAGAACGCGCCGTGCATCGTCTTCATCGATGAAATCGACGCGGTCGGCCGCCATCGTGGCGCGGGTCTGGGCAATGGCAATGACGAGCGCGAGCAGACGCTGAACCAATTGCTGGTCGAGATGGACGGTTTCGAGGCCAATGAGGGCATCATCATCGTGGCGGCCACCAACCGCCCCGACGTGCTGGACCCGGCGCTGCTGCGTCCCGGTCGCTTCGATCGCCAGGTCGTCGTGCCCCGTCCCGACATCGATGGGCGCGAGAAGATTCTGGCCGTGCACATGAAGAAGGTGCCGCTGGCACCCGACGTCGAGCCGCGCACGATCGCGCGCGGCACGCCCGGTTTTTCCGGCGCGGACTTGGCCAATCTGGTCAACGAAGCGGCGCTGACGGCGGCGCGGCGTGGCAAGCGGCTGGTCGCGATGAGCGAGTTCGAGTCCGCGAAGGACAAGGTTATGATGGGCGCGGAACGCCGCTCCATGGTCATGACCGACGACGAGAAGAAGATGACCGCCTATCATGAGGCCGGTCACGCCATCGTGTCGGTGCATGAACCCGCGTCCGACCCGATCCACAAGGCGACGATCATCCCGCGCGGCCGTGCGCTGGGCATGGTGATGCGCTTGCCCGAACGCGACAGCTACAGCTATCACCGCGACAAGATGCACGCGAACATGGCCGTCGCCATGGGCGGGCGTGTGGCCGAAGAGATTATCTTCGGCTATGACAAGGTGTCGAGCGGCGCATCGGGGGACATCCAGTACGCCACCAAGCTGGCGCGCGACATGGTCACCCAGTGGGGCATGTCCGATAAGCTGGGGCCGTTGCAATATGAAGAGCAGCAGGGTGAGACGTTCCTGGGCTACTCGCAGAGCCAGCGCACCCATATGTCGGACGAGACGGCTAAGCTGATCGACGCGGAAATCCGCGGGCTGGTGGAGCAGGGCTATAAGCGCGCGCAGGAGTTGCTGACGGGTCATGAGGACCAGTTGCACCTGCTGGCGAACGCCATGCTGGAATATGAAACGCTGAGCGGCGAGGAAATCCGGGCGCTGTTGGAAAAGGGCGAGATCACCCGCGACGACGGCACGACGATTAAGCCATCGGTGATCCCAGCGGCGGGGTCTTCGATCCCACGCATCCGCAAGCGCAAGGGGCCTTTTGGCGAGGCTTCGCCTGCCGGGGCTTGAGGGTTTCGGTTTGAGTTAGGGAAAGGGGGCGTGGCTGAGGCTGCGCCCTTTTTTCTGTGGTCAGCGTTAAGGGGCTGAAAGCGACCATTTCTGGCCGTTCGTGTTTGAAATCTCGGTTCCCACTAGCGGACATTGGGCTCCTGTCTCATAACCTGTCGCGGGAGCATAGGCAGAGCTATGACGAACGACCCTTTTCGAAAGATCGCTGATCGCTTCGATGCATGGAGCAGGGCGAGAATGGATATGAACCGCTATAGCCGCAGGATCATTGGCCATTTCAGCGGCACTTGCCTTCTGGTAGCAATAGTGGCGTTCTTTATGTGGATGGTGACTGTGGCGGACGTGATCCTGAATCTAGGCTGGGGATGGGATCAGCAAATAATCTGGATCGCGCCTATTATCTGTCTTGGCGCGCTAGCTACTCGTCTCGCGGGGCATATGATATTTCGTGCGCTTGGCGCAAGGAAGCCATAGGGCATCACCGAAAGTTGCCGGTCCCGAACCTACCAAAGATGGACCTACAGCAGCAGGTTGAATGGCCGGCAGGCGGATGCCCCGCTACCGTCACCCCAGCGAAGGCTGGGGTCTCAGGCGACGGTGCGCCACGTTGGAGTAAGTGCGATGTTCAACCGCTGGGTGCCCGCGCACGAGACCCCAGCCTTCGCTGGGGTGACGGAATTTTAACGTCTTTTTTGGCGAGAAGCCTCGCACAAATCCGCCAGTCCGCTTCCACCCCATTTTCGTCATTGCGAGCGAAGCGAAGCAATCCACTGGCGTACGCATGGATTGCTTCGCTTCGCTCGCAATGACGATGGTACAGGAATGGTGCCGACATTTGCGCTCTGCCTGTAGGTGAGCTGAAAAGGCGGGTCTCTCCCTCCATCCCCCTTCCGTAATAAAATCCCCCAAAGGGTCTGGCCGTCCGCGGCCATAGTGGTTACATGGGCCGCCACAAATCCCCCGGAAGCGCTGTCTTTTTCGGCGTCGGTTCCGCAGCAGAAAGTGGCTTTTTCCATGGACATCCGCCTTGGCCTCACCTTTGACGACGTGCTGTTGCAGCCCGGCGAATCCGATGTGCTGCCCAGCCAGGCGGACACGTCCACCTTCGTCACGCGCGAGATCAAGCTGAACATCCCTATCCTGTCGTCGGCGATGGACACGGTAACGGAAGCCGACATGGCGATCGTGATGGCGCAGTTGGGCGGGATCGGCGTGCTGCACCGGAACATGACCGTCGAGGAGCAGGCGGATGCGGTGCGCGCAGTGAAGCGGTTCGAAAGCGGCATGGTGGTCAACCCGATCACGATCCTGCCCACCGCGACGTTGGCCGATGCGCAGATGTTGATGCAGAAGCACAGGATCAGCGGGATTCCGGTGGTGGAGGCGAACGGGAAGCTGGTCGGCATATTGACCCATCGCGACACACGCTTTGCCGAAAATCCCAAGCAGCCGGTCAGCGAGCTGATGACCAAGGATAATCTGGCCACGGTCAAGGTCGGCGTGGGGCAGGAAGAGGCGCAGCGTTTGCTGCATCAGCGCCGGATCGAAAAGCTGCTGGTGGTGGATGCAGGCTATCATTGCGTTGGCCTCATCACGGTCAAGGATATCGAGAAGGCGGTCACCTATCCGCAGGCGACCAAGGACGGCACCGGCCGCCTGCGCGTCGCCGCCGCAACGACTGTGGGCGAAACGGGGTTGGAGCGGAGCCGCGCGCTGATCGACGCGGAATGCGATCTGATCGTCATCGACACCGCCCATGGGCATAGCCGCCAAGTGTCCGCTGCGGTCGAAGCGGTCAAGAAGCTGTCCAACCATGTGCAGGTGGTCGCGGGCAATGTCGCCACTGCCGAAGCGACCAAGGCGCTGATCGGTGCAGGCGCGGATTGCGTGAAGGTGGGCATCGGGCCAGGGTCGATCTGCACCACGCGCGTCGTTGCGGGGGTGGGCGTGCCGCAGTTGACCGCGGTCATGGATTCGGCTGAGGAAGCCGCCAAGCATGGCGTACCGGTAATCGCGGACGGTGGGCTGCGCACGAGCGGAGACCTGGCCAAGGCGCTGGCGGCGGGCGCGGGTTGTGTCATGGTCGGATCGCTGCTGGCCGGCACCGCCGAAGCGCCGGGCGAGACGTTCCTCTATCAGGGCCGCGCCTATAAGAGCTATCGCGGCATGGGCAGCGTCGGCGCGATGGCGCGGGGGTCCGCCGACCGCTATTTCCAGGCGGATATCAAGGACCAGATGAAGCTGGTGCCCGAAGGGATCGAAGGCCAGGTGCCGTTCAAGGGGCCGGCTAAGGATGTGATTCATCAGCTGGTCGGCGGCGTGAAGGCGGCGATGGGCTATACCGGCAGCGCGACGATCAAGGATTTGCAGGAACGCGCGCGCTTCGTGCAGATCACCAATGCCGGGCTTTCGGAAAGCCATGTCCATGATGTGACGATCACGCGGGAAGCGCCCAATTATCCGACGCGGTAAGCCTTTTCTTAATCCCCCTCCCTTTTAAGGGAGGGGTTAGGGGTGGGTGCGCCGCGCAGCGGTGCTTCTGCCCATATCGAAGAAGCAAGGCTCGCTTCGCTCGCACCCACCCCCGGCCCCTCCCTTAAAAGGGAGGGGGGAAGAACGGTATGACACCCTCCGCCCGTATCCAGGCCGCGATCGATTTGCTGGACGCCATCATCGCGTCGGCGCGCGATGGCGGGCCGGCGGCCGATACGCTGATCGCGCGCTATTTCAAGGAGCGGCGCTATGCCGGGTCGCGGGATCGGCGGGCGGTGCGCGATCATGTCTATGATGCGATCCGCCGCGCGGCTGAGCGGCCCGAAACCGGGCGTGCCGCGATGATCGGGCTGGCGCTGGAGCGGCCCGAGGTCGCTGCGCTGTTCGATGGATCGACTCATGCCCCCTTGCCGATCGAGCCGGGCGAGACGGGCGCGGCCGCCGGCGCGGTGCCGGGCTGGTTGCAACCGCTATTGGCGGAGAAAGTGGAGCAGGATGCGCTGTTGGGCCGCGCGCCAGTCGATTTGCGCGTCAATCGGTTGAAGGCGACGCTGGAAGCGGTCGCGCCCTTGCTGCCCGATGCGGTGCCAATCGCTGGCCTGCCGGACGGCTTGCGCCTGCCGGAAGGCTTTCCGGTCGAACAGCAGGCGGCGTGGAAGGACGGGCTGGTCGAGGTGCAAGACGCGGGCAGCCAGTGGATAGCGGCGGCGTGCGGGGTGCAGCCGGGCATGACGGTGGTCGATCTGTGCGCAGGGGCGGGCGGCAAGACGCTGGCGTTGGCGGCGGCGATGGGCGGGCCAGTGGCAGGTCGGGGGACATTGATCGCTGCCGACACGATCCGGTCGCGGCTGGCGCGGCTGGAACCGCGCGCGGCGCGGGCGGGCGCGACCTTTATCGAGACGATGTTGCTGGACCAGAGCCATGAGGCGCGGGGACTGGAGAGCCTGAAGGCCCAGGTGGATGTCGTGCTGGTCGATGCGCCCTGTTCGGGCACCGGCACCTGGCGGCGCAACCCGGAGGCGCGCTGGCGGCTGACGCCCGCGCGGCTCGATCGGCTGGTCGCGGAACAGGCCCGCATCCTCGATTTTGCAGCGCCCTTGCTGGCACCGGGCGGGGCGCTGGTCTATGCGACCTGCGCGCTGACCGAGCGCGAAGGGCGCGGGCAGATAGACGCCTTTCTGGCGCGCCATGCGGGGTGGACGGCGGAGCCGATCGACCTGCCCGTCGGCCGCGCCCATGGCGCCGGGCGGCTGCTGACGCCGGGGCATGACGGCAGCGATGGCTTCTTCTTTGCGCGGCTGCGCCGGGGGGCGTGAAACAGGCCATGGACAAGCGCCCGCAAAATCGCGACAGTCGGGGCGTGGGCTATGGGCCGAAATCAGCGCCTGAAACATGGCTGGAGATAGTAATGCGTTTTACCCCCGCCTCGATTGCGCTCGCCGTCGTCCTGACCACCGTGTCGAGCGTGGGCCTGAGCCAGAAGCCCGACAGTCAGATCAGCCCGCAGTCGGTCGAATGGCAGAAGGCGGGCGAGGCCGCGCACAAGGCCGGCAATCTGGAAGGCGCGAACGATGCGCTGGAAAGCGCGCTGGCGATCGATCCGCGTAACCGCGCCGCCTTTGTCGAACTGGCCGAGGTCGCACGCGCGCAGGGGCTTCAGGGCAAGGCGATCCGCCTCTACAAGGAAGCGCTGCTGCTCGACCCCACCGACGTCGCCGCCCTGGCCGGGCAGGGCGAGGCGATGGTCGAAAAGGGCGCGCTAGCCCGCGCCAAAGAGGTGCTCGCGCAGGCGCAGGCCTTGTGCAAGAGCGACTGCGCCCCGGTCGGCAAGCTGGCCGCGGCGATCCAGAAGGGGCCGCCCGCCGTTGCGATGACGAGCAAGGACGCGGTGACCGTGCCCAAGGCCGCGCCGACGCAAACGCCCTGAATATGACGGACCTGCGCCGCGCGCTTTGACTTCGTGGGCGTCGCGCGGCAAGGCCGGTCGGGCGGGTGCATGAGGCGCGCCGCTGAACCGCGGACGACCCATGCACTTCACAGATTTCGACGCCGACCTGTTCCTGCGCGACTATTGGCAGAAAAAGCCGCTGCTGATCCGCAATCCGTGGGCGGCGTGGGTGAACCCGCTGGAACCGGATGAACTGGCGGGCCTGGCCTGCGAGGAAGGCGTGGAATCCCGGCTGATCGGCCAGGGCGACGGGCGTTGGATGGTCGAACATGGGCCGCTGCCAGAAGACCGGTTCGGCGCGATGGAGCGTAGCCCCTGGACGCTGCTGGTGCAGGCGGTGGACATGCATGCGCCGCAAGTCGCGGCGCTAGTCGCGCCGTTCCGCTTCATTCCCAACTGGCGGATCGACGATGTGATGGTCAGCTACGCCACCGATGGCGGCGGCGTGGGCGCGCATTACGACCAATATGACGTGTTCCTGGTCCAGGGGCTGGGCCGGCGGCGTTGGCAGGTCGGCGGACGGTGCGATGCCGATACGCCTCTGCTGCTGCATGAGGACTTGCGTCTGCTCGCCGATTTCCAGCCCGAAGCCGAATGGGTGCTGGAGCCGGGCGACATCCTCTATGTCCCGCCGGGGGTGGCGCATAATGGCGTCGCCGTGGGGGATGACTGCATGACCTATTCGGTCGGTTTTCGTGCACCATCGCGCAGCGAACTGGTCGAGCAATTTTGCGCCCATATCGTCGGCGGCATGGAGGATGACGACCGCTATGCCGACCCGGACCTGACGAGGCAGGCCAATCCGGGCGAGATTGGCGCGGCGGCCCTGGCGCGGTTGCAGGCGATGGTAGCGAAGGCTTTGAACGACCGGGCTGCCTTTGCGCGGTGGTTTGGTGAATATAATAGCGAGCGCAAATATCCCGAACTGGACTTCCGGCCTGAAGAGCCGATCGCGGTCGATCATGTGCAGGCATTGGTGGCGGAGGGCGTCGCCCTGTGCCGCAATCCGGCGAGCCGCTTCGCCTTCGTGGCGGCGGGGGATGGCGCGGTGACGTTCTTCGTCGATGGCGAGAGCCATGATTGCAGCGGCGATGTGGCGGTGCTGGCACAGCAGATTTGTGCGGCGGACAGCATCGTGATCGATCCGGCCTTGAGCGGTGCTGACGCGGCGATGGCATTGGTGACGACCCTCTATAATGAAGGCAGCGTCAGTTTCCTGGCTGAGGATTGAGCGATCCGCACGCGGCTGAGGATCTGTGCGCGCAAGTGGCGGTTCGGGTCGCAGGAGGCCGCCCTGTCGGCGGCGTTGGCGGGCAGCGTGCCGCTGCGTTTCTATCGTTGCGACCGGTGCGGCCACTATCATCTGACCAGCCGGACTAAGGGCAAGCGCCTGATCCGGCCCGGCGGGGGCGATCAGCCGACCTGAACCTCACGCCACTCGCCCGGTTGTAGGCCATCGAGCGTCCAGTCGCCGATGCGCCAGCGCACAAGGCGCAAGGTGGGATGGCCGACCGCGGCGGTCATGCGGCGGACCTGCCGATTGCGGCCTTCGCGGATGGTGAGGCTGATCCAGCTGTCGGGAATCGCTTTGCGCACCCGGATCGGCGGGTTCCGGGGCCAGAGGTCGGGCGCGTCGATCCGTTCGACATCGGCCGGGCCGGTAAGACCGTCCTTCAAATCCACGCCGCGGCGGAGCGTGGCAATCGCGTCGTCGGTGACGTCGCCCTCTACCTGGGCCAGATAGGTTTTCGCGGTCTTATATTTGGGATCGGCGATGCGCGATTGCAGGCGGCCGTCGTCGGTCAGCAACAGCAAGCCCTCGCTGTCGCGGTCCAGTCGACCGGCGGGATAGACGCCCGGCACGGCGATGCAGTCCGACAGGGTCGCGCGCGCGGTGTCGGTGCCGCGATCGGTGAATTGCGACAGCATGTCATAGGGTTTGTTGAACAGGATCAGGCGGGACATGGGGGTTCCAGTCGGAAAGATAGCCGTTCGCTTCGAGCGCAGTCGAGAAACGAAGCAAAGCCGAGTTCAGCGCAGCTAAACGCTCGTGCGGCGCTACCCGCTTCTCGACTGCGCTCGAAGCGAACGGATGAAGGTTGTTTAACGGCTCAATATCCGGGCGATATCGACAAATTCCTCGACGCTGACGGTTTCGGCGCGGCGTTGCGGGTCGATGCCGAGGCTGTCCAGTGCTTCGAGCGCGCCGGGCAGGCCCTTGAGGCTCTGGCGCATCATCTTGCGGCGCTGGCCGAAGGCGGCGGCGGTGAGGCGTTCGAGATATTTGAGCTGCACGCCCTCAGGCGCGGGCTTGGGGGTGATGTGGACCACGGCCGACATCACCTTGGGCGGGGGGGTGAAGGCGCTGCGATGCACCTTCATCGCGATCTTCGCGTCGCTGCGCCATTGGGACAGGACGGCAAGGCGGCCATAATGGTCAGAGCCGGCCTTGGCGACGATACGCTCGGCCACCTCCATCTGGAACATCAGCGTCAGGCTGGACCACCAGGGCAGCGGCGACCAATCGGCGGACAGCCAGCCGACCAGTAGCGGCGTGCCGACATTATAGGGCAGGTTGGCTATGATATGGGCACCTGTCCCCGCCTCGGCATGGGCGTCGATCGCCATCGCATCACCGGAAATGACGCGCAACTGGCCGGGAAAGGCCTCCTCCAGTTCGGCCAGGGCGGGCAGGCAGCGGCGATCCCGCTCGACAGCGACCAGCTTTGCGCCAGCGCGCAGGATCGCGCGGGTGAGGCCGCCGGGGCCGGGGCCGACTTCGAACGTCGGGGCGTCGGTCAGCGCGCCGGGAATGGCGGCTATGCGGTCCAGCAGTTGTTCGTCGAGCAGGAAATTCTGGCCCAGCGCCTTGCTGGCGGCGAGGCCATGGCGCGCGATGACATCCCTGAGCGGCGGCAGGGCGGGACGGGTGTCAGCCATGGGCGATGCGGGCGCGGGCGGCTTCGGCCGCCATCTTGAGCGCGGCCATCATCGCGCCGGGATTGGCGCTGTCGGTGCCGGCGATGCCGAACGCGGTGCCATGGTCGGGCGATGTGCGCACGATCGGCAAGCCCAGCGTGATGTTGACGCCTTCGTCGAAATAGAGCGTCTTGATCGGAATCAGCGCCTGGTCGTGATACATGCAGAGCGCCGCGTCATAGGTTTCGCGGGCGCGGCTATGGAACATGCCGTCGGCGGCCAGCGGGCCGACAATGTCGAGGCCGTCTTCACGTAGCAGTTCGATCGCGGGCCGGATCACCTCGATCTCTTCCCGGCCGAGCGCGCCATTTTCGCCGGCATGGGGGTTGAGGCCCGCCACGGCGAGGCGGGGGCGGGCGATACCGAAATTGCGCTGCAATCCCTTGGCGGTGGTCAGTGCGCGGGCGCGGATGAGGTCGATCGTCAGCGCCGAAGCCACCTGTGCCAGCGGAATATGGATGGTGATCGGCACCACTTTCAAAGACGGACCGGCCAGCATCATCACCGCATTATGGGGCGACACGCCGCAGCGTTCGGCGACAAATTCGGTCTGCCCTGGATGGGTAAAGCCAACGCCGTAGAGCTGTTCCTTGCCCACCGGCGCGGTGACGATCCCGGCGGCGGACCCTTGTCGGGCCAAGCCGACAGCAACTTCGAGCGCCTGGAAAGCGGTGCGCGCGCCGTCGATGCTGGGGCTGCCCGGCACGATGTCGCCCGCGTCGGCGACCTGGAGGCAGGGGAGCGCCGTGCCGAACGCACCGGCGGCCTCCTCCGGCGATCCGATCATCGCGATCGGCCCCAGCCACACCGCGCGCAGCGAGGCGGCGTCGCCCACCGCGAAGAAGGGCGGCAGGCCGCGCGCTTCGCGCATCACCCAGCTTTTCGCGACGATCTCCGGCCCGATCCCGGCGGGATCGCCGAGCGACACCGCAAAGGGTGCGAGAGGCGCGGCGTCAGTTATATTCGATGACCGCATCACGACGAAGGTCACGCAGATAGATGCGTGCGCGCTTGTTGACCCTTTCTTCTTCCAGCTGGGCCTGGATTTGTTCGGCATTGGGCGCATTGGCCGACACCGGATCGTCGCGGCCACAGACCACCAGCACGCGCACGCCGTCGTCGATCGACCCGAAGGGCGGGGTCGATTGGCCCACCTGCAGGTTCATCAGGATGTCCTGCAGCTGGGGTGGCAGATCGCGCACCTTCACATTGTCGTTGTCCACCACGTCTGCGCCGATCTTCGACCCGACCTCATTGGCCTGGCCGCAACCCTTGATCTCCTTGATCGCGGCGGCGAAGCTGGCGGCCTTGGCGCTGGCCTGTTCCTTGGTCGTGCCTTTGGGGAAGAGAACGGAGAGCTGTTTCAGGCTGAGCAGCGAATCGCGCGGATCGGCGGTCAGCACCTTGCGCTTGTCCATGACGTAGAGCAGCGAAATGCCGCCGGCGACGTCGATCGGGCCGGCGATCTGGCCGACCTGCATCCCGGTCGCGGCCTGCGCCAGTTCCGGCGGCAGCTGAGCGGGACGGACCCAGCCCAGGTCGCCGCCGACCGCAGCGGTCGATGCTTCGGAAAATTGCCGGGCATAGGCGGGGAAGCTGCCGCCCTTTTGAATCTGTTCGATGATGTTGCGGGCGTTCGCGACGATCTGGTCGTGATTTTCCGGGGTCGCCGACAGATAGATTTCGCCGATCCGATATTCGTCCGCGCCTTTGGCGGCGTTGAGGCGGTCGATCACCGACTTCACTTCGTCTTCCGACACGTTGACGAAGGGCTGGATGTTGCGGCGTTGCAGGCGGCTCCAGGCCAGTTCGCCTTCGATCTGGCGCTTGATGCTGGCGGCCGAGCTGCCCTTTTCGCGCAGATAGCCGTCGAACTGGGTGGGCGACTGACGGAAATTGGCCGCTACGCGCTCATAGCTTTGCTGCACTTCGGCCGGATCGACCTTGATGTCGTTAGCGGCGGCTTCCTGGATCTGGAGCGTTTCGTCGATCAGGTTGCGCAGAACCTGCACGCGCAGTCGCTCCTTTTCCGCTTCTTCCACCTTGCCGCCATTGGCGGTGATAATGAGCGCGAGGCGCTGGTCGATGTCCGTGCCCGTTATGATCCGGCCGTTGACGATCGCCGTCGCCTTGCGGACATTGGGGTCGCTCTTGCCAAAGACGGTCACGTCCTTGGGCAGGTTGAGCTGCTGCGCGCCGACGGCGCCATCGTCATCGACCGTCTGGGCGAGAAGCGGCTGGACGCCGACACTGAGCAGCGCCGAAGACAGGAGCAGGGTGCGAAGGCCCGAACGGACGCCATGAAACAGGCTGATGGGCGAGGAAGCGACAGGCAGCATCGTCGGCAAAAATCTCCAATACGAACCGGCGCGTCATGCGCTGGTCCGCCTTAACCAGTCCTGACGTTAGGCGGGAGCCTGTTCCTTATATGCCAATATTGCGGAAAGCTAGCCGTAGCTGGAAGCCATTGCCCTTTCGCGCGTCGCCATTGGCCTGATAGTCGCGGCGCCAGGTGAGGCCAAGCGTCAGGCAGTCGTCCTCATAGGCGACACCGAGGCGGTGGCGAACCGGTTCATAGCCGTCCGACATGCTGTTCGGGGCTTCCTTCGCATCGGTCAGATCGATGACGGTCGATCCGAACACCGACCAGAAGCGTGCGAACTGGACACGGCCGCCCAGGCGCAGTTCCTCGCGGTCCTGCAAATCCTCCAGCCCCGCCGCCACATCGCGGTTGAGCCGCAGATAGCCGACCATCGCATAGGTTTTCTTGGTGCCGACGGTCGCATCGACTTCATTGCGGCGGACGGCCAAATTGTCCTTGTCCACGCGATAGCGGTGGGTGAGGGCGACGAAATCTTTGTAGCGGACGGTCGTGCGGCCGACGATGTCGGACATACGGCCAGACAGACCCGTGCCGTCGGGCAGGATGCTTTCGCGGCTGTTGAGGCGGTAGCTTTGGCCGACATTGGCTTCGAGCGAAAAGTCGGGCAGCGCCAGGCTATATTCCAGGCCATAGGTGATACGGCTTGAATCCTCGAACCGGTCATAGCCCGCGAAACGATTGAGCGCGAAAAGGTTGCTGTCCTCCAAATCGACGGCGCGGGCGTCTTCATTGGGGAGCGACAGATTGGCCAGATGCGGCGCGGCCACGATCTGGACGCGCGGGGCGATGCGCTGGATGCCGCCAAAGGCTTCACCGACGAACGGCCAGCGCATGTCCACCGCGGCGGCGGCGATGCCGCGCGCCTGCCAGCCCGGATCGCCGGCATAGCTGATAACCGAGGTCAGCGCATTGTCGCTGCTATGATAGACGTCGCCGCGCAGATAACCGGTGAAGGTGACTTCCTGGCCCAGGCCGGTCAGCGTGCGCAGGTTCCATTCGGCGGCGGCAAAGGCGCGCTGCGTATCCTGGCCGCTGGTGCGGGTGATGGCCAGCGTGTTGGCCTGCAACTGGAGCACGCCGCCCAGCAACGGGTCTTTCATCCGCAGGCGATAGTCGATCACCGGCAGCGCGATCGGCGTCTGCCCCTGCGAATCGCCCTGGCGCAGGGTCTGCACGGCCCAGCCGCGAATCGAGAAATAGCTGTTATCGCCGATCCGCTGTGCGCCGAGCGTCGAGCGAAGCCGGTCGTCGCGGCTGATGTCGTAACGGCGCAGGAAGGTGCGGTCGGTGGCGAAACGAAGCGACCCGTCCAGGCTCCATTCTGGCGACAGTTGCATCTTGCCGCTGGCGTCGAGATAGCCGCGAATATCCTTTTCAGCCGCGGCCGGGGTCGTGTTCGAACTATCGCTGGTCGCGACGCGGCTGCCATGGGTGATGAAGCCGGTGACCTGATAGGCGCCGCGATCGTAGAGATGGCGGTAATTGGCCTCCAGCATCGGCAACGTGTCGGTATAGACATGCGGCGTGACGGTGAGGTCGCGATTGGGCGCCAGCTTGAAATAATAGGGCAGCGCGATCTCGAAGCCGTTATTGCGGTCGTAGCGCAGGTTGGGCACCATCAGCCCGCTGCTGCCGCCATCGCCCACCGGATGCGACAGGCCGGGCAGCGGGATCAGTGGCAGGCCGAACAGTTCGATATTAGCGTTGGTGTAGGTGACGCGCTCGCGGACGGGGTCGTACACCACCTTGACGGCGTTGATCTGCCAGGTCGGCTCCTTGGGGCACCCCTGGCTGTCTTCCACCGAACAGCCGGTATAGGCGGCGCGGTTGAGGGTGTAGATGCCGTTGGCGCGGGTGCCCTTGACCGAGGCGAGACGGCCGCCCGACTGGAGCACCAGCAATATGTTGTCGATCGCGCCGTCTTTGAGCGTATCGGTGACGTCGATGCGGTCGCCATAGGCGATATTGCCCTCTGGATCGACGATCGAAACGTTGCCGATCGCCTCGACCTTGCCGGTGGTGCGGTCCCACACGACCTTATTGGCGCGCAGGCGATTGCCGTCGCGCAGCAGTTGTACGTTTCCGTTCGCGGTCACGACTTCGCTGTTGCTGTCATATTGCAGCGCATCGGCGGCAAAGCCGATCTGGTCTTCATTTCCCGGCATCGGCGCGTCGGGCGCGCTGATGGGCGCGACGGGCTCGTTAAGCTGCTGCGCCAGCGCCGCGGGCGCCAGCAGAAAGGCGGACAGCGTCGCGCCGGCCAGCAGGGCATTGCGAAAGGAGACAGGGAATTGGACGGTTTGCAAGCGGTGGGGCCTCATCAACGGGGCGCATCTTGGGCTCCCGCCTATCGCACTGATTGCCCGTCCGCAATCGCCCGTCGCGCATCTTTGCCCGGAAATCGGTCGAACGGCTTTGCCAGACGGGGAAAGCCGCACTATCTGACGGGTAAGAGCGCGGCTTTGCCCGCGCAAGAGACAAGAGGACAAGAACCCCGATGGATATCCAGTTCAGCCCAACCCGCCCCGATGCCGACACGCTGGTCTTCGCCGTGCCCAAGGGCGGGTTCGATACGCTGCCCCTGTCGGCGGCAGCCACCTTGGCGGCAGGCGCGGCCGCCTCGCGCTTCACCGGCGAGGCGGGGACGAGCTTTGAAACTTTCGTGGATGAAGGCGGGCGGACCGTTCGTGTTCTGTTGCTGGGCGTGGGCGCCGGGACCGATCTGGAGTATGAAAAGGCAGGGGCCGCACTGACCGCCAAGCTGGCGACCAGCGGCGCGACCCATGCCGCCGTCGAATTTTTCGGCGGCGCGACCGGAGAGCAGGCAGCGCAGCTGGCGTTCGGCGCACGGCTGCGCGCCTGGCGCATCGATACCTATCGCACGCGCCAGCCCGAAAAGGCCAAGCCGACGTTGAAGACGATTACGTTAGTTGCGACCGGCGCTGATGCCGCGTGGGAGCGGCTGGCTGCGGTGGCCGAGGGGATCGCCTTTACCCGCGAACTGGTGTCCGAGCCGGCGAATATCCTGTATCCCGAAACTTTCGTCGATCGCTGCCAGCATCTGGCCGAGCTGGGCGTGAAGATCACCGTGCTGGACAAGGCGGCGATGGAGGCGCTGGGCATGGGCGCGCTGCTGGGCGTGGCGCAGGGGTCGGTGCGGGAAGCGCGGCTGCTGGCGCTGGAATGGGACGGCACCGATGGCGCGGTTGAAAAGCCGGTGGTGTTCGTCGGCAAGGGCGTGACCTTCGACACCGGCGGCATTTCCATCAAGCCGGCCGCGGGCATGGAAGACATGAAGTGGGACATGGGCGGCGCGGGCGCGGTCGTGGGCGCGATCAAGGCGCTGGCCGGGCGCAAGGCGAAGGCGCGGGTCGTGGGCATTTGCGGCCTCGTTGAAAATATGCCGGACGCCAATGCCCAGCGCCCCGGCGACATCGTGACGTCGATGTCGGGCCAGACGATCGAAGTGCTGAACACGGACGCGGAAGGGCGGCTGGTGCTGTGCGATGCCATTACCTGGGCGCAGAAGACCTATACGCCCGAGGTGCTGATCGATCTGGCTACCTTGACCGGCGCGATGATCGTCGCGCTGGGGGATCAATATGGCGGCCTGTTTGCCAATGACGACGGCCTGGCGGAAGACCTGGCCGCAGCAGGCAAGGCGAGCGGCGACCAGCTGTGGCGTTTCCCGCTGGGCGAGGCCTATAACAAGATAATCGACAGCCCGATCGCCGACATGAAGAATATCGGCGGGCGTTATGCCGGTTCGATCACCGCCGCCCAGTTCATCAAGCGGTTCGTGGACGAAGGCGTGAAATGGGCGCATCTCGACATCGCCGGGATGGTATGGTCGGACAAGCCGGGCGCGACCTGGGACAAGGGCGCCACCGGCTATGGCGTGCGTCTGATCGACAAGCTGGTCGCGGACAAGTTCGAGGCCTGATCCCAACCCAATAAGAAAGACGCCCGTGCAGGTCGATTTCTATCAGCTCAGCCGCGATCCGGTGGACCAGGTGCTGCCCGCGATAGCGGCGCGTATCCTGGATCTGGGTGCGCGGCTGCTGGTGGTGGCGCAGGAGCCGGATCGGCTGGAGCGGATTTCGGCGGGGCTATGGGCCGGGCCGCCCGAAAGCTTCCTGGCGCATGGCCGGGCGGACGAGGGCGGGGGAGCGCTGCAGCCGATCCTGCTGAGCGATGCGTGCGAGGCGTTGAACGGTGCGGCGCATATCGCGCTGGCCGACGGCATCTGGCGCGACGACGCCCTGAGGTTCGAGCGGGCTTTCTATTTTTTCGACGACGATACGGTGGAAAGGGCGCGGGCCAGTTGGCGGTTGCTGTCGAAGCGCGAGGAGACGGTTTCGCGCTACTTCAAGCAGGACGGGCGCAAATGGGTGCAAATGGCCTGAAGGGCGGTCGGGGTTAAGCCCCTTGCGGCCCGGCCCGGCCGCGTCTAAAGGCGCGCCCAGCATTCCCAACAATCTGGAGTTTCGAGGGCCATGACCGTCACGCGCACCTTTTCGATCATCAAGCCCGACGCGACCCGTCGCAACCTGACCGGCGCGGTCACCAAGATGCTGGAGGAAGCCGGCCTGCGCGTCGTCGCATCCAAGCGCATCCGCATGAGTCGCGAGCAGGCCGAGGGCTTCTATGGCGTTCACAAGGAACGGCCCTTCTTCGCCGATCTGGTCGCCTTCATGATTTCCGGCCCGGTCGTCGTCCAAGTGCTGGAAGGCGAGAATGCCGTGCAGCGCAACCGCGACATCATGGGCGCCACCAACCCCGCCAATGCCGACGCCGGCACGATCCGCAAGGAACTGGCCGAATCGATCGAAGCCAATTCGGTCCATGGGTCTGACAGCGAAGAAAATGCCGCGATCGAGATCGCCTATTTCTTCAAGCCGGAAGAGATTGTCGGCTAAAGCCACGATCCTTTCGAACCTGAAAAACCCGGTCCTCGTCTGCGAGGGCCGGGCTTTTTCATGTTAGTGCGACCTGGCCATCACCGGCGCTTCCACCTTCACCGGTGCGGGCGCACGCGCCTTTACGAAGAGTTGCCAGGAAGAGATGGCCAGCACCGCGGCGAGCAGGGGTTGCAGCAGCTTGTCGGGCGCACGGGAAGACAGATAGCTGCCCACGATCACGCCGGGTATCGACCCGATCAGCAAATTGGTCAGCAGCACGAAGTTGACGTCGCCCATCAGCCAGTGGCCGGTCCCGGCGATGAGCGCCAGCGGCACGGCATGGGCGATATCGGACCCCACGATGCGCGCCATTTGCAGGCGCGGATAGAGGAACAACAGCACCGTCACGCCGATCGCGCCTGCGCCGACCGAGGAGAGCGAAACCGCCGCGCCGATCAGTGCGCCCAGCGCCGTGGTGCCATAGAAAGTGGTGCGAGCCGAACGGGTCGAGCCGAGGTCACCGCGATGGCGGAACAGCCATTTGCGGCCGATCACCGCCACGGAAGTCAGCGCCAGTAAAGAGGCGAGCGCGAGCAGGATGATATGGTCGGTCGATTGACCGACATCGCCGATCCAGCCGAGCGCCAGCAGCGTGACGAGCGCGGCCGGCACGCTGCCCGCCGCCATGCGTCGCACGATCGGCCATTCGATCGTGTCGCGCTTGCCATGCACGGCCGATCCGACGATCTTGGTCAGGGCGGCGAAGAGCAGGTCGGTGCCGACCGCGGTCTTGGCGCTGACGCCAAACATCAGCACCAGCAAAGGCGTCATCAGCGACCCACCGCCAACGCCCGTGACGCCCACCAGGACGCCGACCAGCAGGCCGGCAATGACATGGAGGATGTCGATCGATCCCATCAGGCTCATGGCGCCCGTCCTGTCCTTATTATGATTGGCAAAGTCCCTGCACGGGCCTTGCACCCGTTTCATCGCCGCAAGACAAGTGATTTTGCGGTTTCAGGCGACCAAGCAGGGCTTGGGCTATGGCTTGCTCAGCCGCGTCCAGCAGGCGTCGATCCTGGCCTGTGCGGTGTCGGGCTTGAGGGCTTCGACCCGCGACAGGCCACGCAGCGCCAGACTGTGTCCGGCGATCCAGCGGCCCGCTATGCCATAGCCGATGTCGTAGAGCGCGATATTCTCATGCGTGTCGCCATCGACGACGAAGCGGGTGGCGATGGCGACCGGCAGGCGTTCGTCGCCAACGCTGTCATCGGGCAGCTTCGCCTTGGCCCGCGCCGTCTTGAGCGCGTCGCCGAACCAGTCCGCCTCGATCCGCGGGTCGCCGGTGGTATCGACCGGCGCGATGCCCAGCGCGCGGGGGAAGAGGATGGTCTGGCTCTGGACGACCTGATCGGGGTCCGTGGTCTTCAGCACGATCCGGTCGTCTTTCACCGATTCGGCGTTCAGCACCAGCACCGCGGCACGGCTGGACGCCTTGCGGCTTTCCGCCGCTTTTTCGGCGCGCTCGTCCTGTTTATCGGCCCAATTGAGATAGAGGGTGAGGGCGGAAATGCCCACCGCCAGCACAGCGAGTATCTCGCCCAACGTGATCCAGCGGCGGCGAATCGCGGCGGCTTCGGCGGCGCGGGCTTCCTTGGGCGTATCGGTTTGCGGCGTTTCGCTCACGATGGTCAGACCGCCTGTGGGGGGACTTCAAACCGGTCGATCACCCAATCCTCAGCCTGGGCGCCCCCGATCCATTCCTGCATCCAGGGATGGGCGATGATCGCGCGCATATAGGCGTCGGCGAAGCGGGCGACGGGCAGTTGATAGGTGATGAAGCGGGTGACGACCGGCGCGAACATGAGGTCGACAGCGCCGAACTCCCCGAACAGAAAATCGCCGTCGCCGCCATAGCGGGCGCGGGCCTGCGCCCAGAGCTGCATGATCCGGGCTATGTCCTGCGCCACGGGTTCCGATGGCGGGACGGCGGGATAGATTTGCCGGATGTTCATGCTGTGCTCGCGGCGCAGCGCAGCAAAGCTGCTGTGCATTTCGGCCGCCATCGACCGGGCCATGGCGCGGGCGGCGGGATCGGTCGGCCAGAACAGGTCGCCATCCGTCTTTTCGTTCAGATATTCGACGATGGCCAGGCTGTCCCACACGACTATGTCGTCGCCATCCCACAGGATCGGCACCTTGCCGGAGGAGGGCGCGAACTCGTCGCCCTCGCGCCGTTTCTCCCAGGCTTCGTCATAAAGGGGGACGACCACCTCCTCAAACGGGAGGGCGGACAATTTGCACGCCAGCCAGCCGCGCAGGGACCAGCTCGAATAGGCTTTGTTGCCAATGAACAGCTTCATCATCCCGCCTTCTTAGACGGGAGCGGCGGGACAAGTCGAGCAGGAAGAAATTGGCCGAACCGGAATCCAATTCACAATAGTTCTATGTTTATTTTCAGATATCTAATGAAAATGGGATGACCGATAAGGCCCCCAGAAAAGCCCCAGTTCGTTCTTGCTGGAATCGGGAATCACATTGGATTCCCAATTACTTACCACAAGGCCAAGCATAAGGGAACGGACAATGAGCGCAGTTGTGTGGGCGGATCAAACAGGGTGGCCGTCCCCTTCTACGGCGGGCTTGCTCACCGTCTGACTATCCCTCCGCTGTCTTTTCGTTGGGCTTCGCACATGGCCGATTGCGGAATGTTCGGTTCGGAGCGCTTACGCCAAGATAGCTGCCGTCCGGTTGGCTTCCTATTACGACCAACTTTCGCCGTTCCGAGACCTACGCCATAACGGCTGTTCCCGACAAAACCGGACGTTCTCGGATCGTGTCCCGCGGGATGGTGTAACAGCGGGTATCCTCGGTAGAGGATCGGACTGGATCAGGCTGCCACGCCGGGCAAACTGATGAGGGGATTGTCGCTGACGGTGGCGAGACTTTCAAGTGTCATATATCGGCGAGCCACGGCCCATTCGTCCTGCTGTTCGAGCATGAGGGCTCCGACGAGGCGTACAATGGCCGCGTCATTGGGAAAGATGCCGACAACGTCGGACCTTCGTTTGATCTCTCCGTTGAGACGTTCCAGGGGATTTGTGCTGGAAATCTGCGGCCAATGTTCTTTCGGGAAGGCTGTGTAGGCGAGGACGTCTTCGCGGGAGCCATCCATCATCTCAGCAAGTTTGGGAGCGCGATCACGCAGGGCATCGGCGACTGTTTGCCATTGCTTATGAGCCTCCTGAGCAGTTTCCTGCGCGAAAATTGTCTTGATCATGGCGGTGACGGCGGCACGCTGCTTAGTGGAAACATGGGCGAGCGCATTGCGCATCCAATGAATCCGACAGCGTTGCTGGGTTGCGTGGAAGACCTTGCTGGCAGCGGCGCGTAGGCCCTTGTGATCGTCTGCAATGACAAGTTTGACGCCCCTGAGCCCGCGATCGGCAAGAGAGCGCAAGAAGCCCTTCCAGAAGGTTTCGGCCTCGGTTGGCCCGGTGTCGACGCCCAGTATCTCGCGGCGGCCATCGTTGCTGACACCGACAGCTATTATCGTCGCGGTCGACACAATCCGGCCACCCTGGCGCGATTTGATGTAGGTCGCATCGAGCCACAGATAAGGGAATTCGCCCTCGATTGGCCTGTTGAGGAAAGCGTTAACCCGTTCGTCGATCTCTTGGATCAGTCGGCTGACGGCGCTCTTGGAGATGCCCGTAGCGCCCATGGCCTTCACGAGATTATCGACCGATCGCGTCGAAATGCCCTGGACATAGGCTTCCTGGATCACCGCCGTCAGGGCCTTCTCGGCAGTCCGACGGGGTTCAAGGAAGGATGGGAAATACGATCCCTTGCGTAGCCGCGGGATCTCCAGTTCGATGTGGCCGGCCCTGGTCTCCCAGGAACGCTCTCGATAGCCGTTGCGCTGGACCTGTCGCCCGGCAGGGTCGCGAGCGCCATGCGCGGCACCAGTCAGCACCTGCACTTCAGCTTCCATCATTCGCTCAGCGGCAAATGCCAACATCTCGCGAACGAGATCTGCATCAGCGCCCTTTTCAACCAGCTCGATAAGGGCCATTCTGTCTGTGGTCATCGTCGTCTCCGATAGGTTCATTGGTTTCGCAACCCGAACTCTACCGAAGATTGGCGATGGCCGCCTAGACAGAAGCCATGCCACCGTTGGGGCATGAAGCTCCGGTCGCTACGCTCCCTCCGCTTCACGCCCCAACGGTGACGCTGTTACACCACGTAACGGGACACGGCCCGTTCTTGATACGAGGAGCAGAGCGACAGCAATGCGCCCAATCCATCCCGTCGCCGTCTAAAATTGACAAGTGAACGGTGTTGATAGATCGCCTCCGTCAACCGGGGGAGTACGGAATGGTCGACGAGAAGCAGCGCGAGGAACCAGCGGCTGACGAGCACGATCGGCTCACCGCGGAACTTCGTGCTGCCGGCATCGATCCAACTAAGTTCGGATTCTATGATCAGCCCGCCTTCGTAGCGATGGAAGAGCGCGACAGGAATTACATCCAGAAATACGCCGAATGGGTCATCACCCGCCCCTTGAACGCTGCCTACAAGGCCCACGCCCGCACAACCGTGCCCAAGCTCGCGGCGATCATCGCCTCTGAACTTGCCGAGAAGGCTATGTCGGGTGCGTGCATCACCGCCTACGGAATGATGATACGGATGCTCGACCGCTTGGGTGTTTGGAGCTTCGGGCTGTATGGGTCGGCCAATCTCGACGTGCCCCACCGCGGGCTGCGCCAGTCTTTCCATGCGATAGATCGCGCCCCTGGTCTCAACTCCGTGACTGGCCATGCATGGCTTTGCGCGCCGCCTTACCTGATCGTCGATTCCTCGCTTGCGTTCCAAGATTGGGCCGATGCGCAAATGGTTGATGTAGTGCCGCCGAGTATCGTGGTCGACGACACGGCCGCGACGGTCATCGAACCGGCGGTCGAGGATTGCGCCAGCGAGGGGGCGCGCCACTATCATAGACGCCGGCTTCAGTTGACAGGCTCAGATCTGCTTCACTCCCTGGAAACCCGCCTCGCCTCGTTCGGCCAACGGTTCCCGGCACACGAGGTCGCCTTGGGCGAGCTGTCCGTGCGGTACGTTCCAGTGGCGATCCGGCTACCAAATCTGTCGCTAGAGCGTATTAACCTCGAGACCGGTTGGGGCCGCCCCGCCATCACCATCTGGGCCGATGTCGTCGCGCCCGCCTTCGGACTTAGTTGAAGATTGGCGGCGGAGCGACAGCACCAGTTCCGGGGGCGCAATACGTAACTCTGGCTGTCTTGGTAATATTGACAGTGTCTATTGGGTATTGGGTCCTAGGAACTTCCAGCCTGGATCGAGCTAACTTCTTAGCTGATATGTAGGAGTGAACGTGACAGAATGCATTTCCGAATCGACGCCTCTATTTGGTGGATATGCGCGTGAATTCGGGCCAGTCGTTGAAACCGTTTTGGAGCGCTCATCAAATTTCCAACACTACTTCACGTCAGAAGAATCGTTCGGCGCTATTCTCGCGGACGGATCAGCTACGGCGAACGCGAATCGCATCTGCGCACTGGAGATGCTTCAGAATTCCCACTTGGCCGCGCTGCTCTGCCTGTCACGTTCCAAACAATGGCTGCTGGCATGCTGGAATTCATACCAACGAGGTGACCTGCTTGCGTGGTGCAACGATCTGAGGTCGCTGATTGAGTCCACCGCAGATTTCTACAGCGATCTCAATCTACTCGCGATTTCATTAGCAGAAAGCGCGCCCCAAATTCGGGGAGCCCTTGCCGGTGAATGCGCGACGTTGCTGACTTTCTCGGAGTTTGAAGACAAGATCACGCATTTCATGCATGCTCGGAAACTGAATGGAGTGGAACGCGCCCAGCTCTCCAACGTGTTCGAGGCGAAGAAAACTTTCGAATATGTGAAAGACCTTGAAAGGTTCGGTTTAGAGGGCGTTTATTCCTTCTACTCGGAGCTCTCGCAATTCGCCCATCCTGCAGCAAACTCATTGCACCACTTCTACAAGCAAGCTCCCGATGGGGGGTGGATGGTCGTTAACACTGGCGGCTCAGGCACCATCAATGCACTTGCTGAGAAATATCGCGGCATTATCAACCGATTTTCTGCTTATGCGTTCATGCCCGGCCTCCTTTTAATCCGAGTTCTGGTTCCATTTCATATCTTTCCCAAGCACCCAGAACTTAAAAAATTCCCGTTTGAACTCAACCCGTCTTGGCCGAGGATTCAGAAAGCCCTGAAGAAGTAGATTGAGCAACGTTGGGTCATGTTCCCAGTTTGACAGGTTCTTATCCCGAGGCCAACAGGCTGTTAGGGGGGCGATATGACCAAGCTGGAAGCCAAGCAGAATATCCTGCCCAATATCGGCCGATTGATGGCGCTGCTGATGGACATCAGCAACCTATTGAAGGTTTATCAGCCGTCATCACACGCACAAAGGATCGATCTGGTGGCGCTGACCCGCTGCTTGGCGGCGATCCGTGATCCGATGCAGGCGATGCGGGCGAGCGGGGCGATGATCAATCCCTGGATGCTGGCCGGTTTGGGGCGCAGAGAGGTGCGCAATGCCGCCGTGCTGGCGGGGCTGTGGAATCCCGCGATGGCGGGGGAGGCGGCGGTGCTGTTCCTGGACGCTTTCCTGCGGCGGGTGGAGCGGGCCAACAATATCCGGCTGCCCGATCATGCCGCATTGTCGCAGGGCTATGTCATCCTGACCGAGGATTGCGCGGTCGGGCAGGCCAGTGAGCGCATCGACCTGACCATCGAGGGGCCGGACTATCTGATCGGCATCGAGGTCAAGATCGACGCGGGCGAAGGGAAAGCGCAGCTGGAACGCTATCGTACGGCCCTTGCCGCACGGGCGAAGAGCCGCGGCCCGGCGGGTGGCGGGCTGACCCCCTATCTGATCTTCCTGGCACCCCGCGCCCCCTCCATCGATGGCGTGCCGGTCGCAAGCTGGCGCGACGTGGCTGAAGCCGCGCGCCTGTCGGCCGGCGACAGGACGACTTTCTTCGCCCAGCTGCTGGATGCCTTTGCCGACCATATCGAACATTTCTGAACGAGGATGCCATCATGATCTTGACCGACACCGAACGCGCCGCCGCCACGGCGATCATCGCCAATATCGCGGACTTGGAGGCGGCGCGGCAGTTTCTTACGGATAAGATGGACAAGTGGTTGCTTAAGGAAATGCTGGGTGTTCTGGAGAGCAAAGCCCGCACGTTCGATTGGTATCATGCCATCAAAGAGGATAATGAGGACACATATTTCATTATGCCCCGAGACTGGGCAGCATCCGGTCCCAGGCGAGATAAATGTGAGGAAGATGCGTGGTTCTATTTGGGTTGGCATAATGGGGAAGGTGACAGTGAGTGGGAAAGCTGGGTTGCCTGCGCGGTTGGCAAGGCGGTATCAGGGTCATGGTTGGAATTCGGCTTTGGACGCAGCGTGGTTACGAAAACACTGTGGCGAAAGATTCTTACTGAGTATCCAGTGATTGTCGAACAGCTGCGTGGATTGGGCTTTGCCATCGAACCGCGCGATGGGTTGATCGACTATCCTGTGACGCTTGATCCCGACGCGCTGGCGCGCGCATTCGAGGCCAATGATTTCAGCGAAGCTAGCGCGCCGCTGGAACGGGCCATCGATATGGCCGCCAAGGCAAAGCCATTGCTGGATCCATTGGTCGCGGCGATCCGCGCCCGGATATAGTCGCCCATGACCAACGCCATCTTTGCCTGGCTTGATGTCGAGGTGAAGATGGCGGGGCGATGGCGCCAGCGGCTATTTATGCCGCGATCAGGAAGGGCAAATCGGCTTTCATTCATAATGGTGGAAAATCGCCTATTGCATTGATTTGCAACCCGATCTTAAACTGCCCTGCATAAAAAGGGCCGCGGCAGACTGAACCTGTGAGTGAAGGCGCGCGCCCAATGACCCTGCTTTATACTGACAGTTTCATCCCTTCATTGGCCCGCTTGTCCGCGCCCGGCTCCGAATTTTTCGATGCGGTGGGGGTGGTATGAGCGAAGAGAGCGTGAAATTGTCGCTGCGCATCGATGAAGCGCACGATGTGTCAACGCTGCAGGTGCTGGCCGAGCGTGCAGCGCAGCATGGCGACCGGGAGGTCCAGGCCTTGCGGTTCAAGGCCATCAACAAGATGCGGCAGCTTCGCAATGGTGCCGGCGCAGGCGGGCCGCATTTCGCCGCACCCTACGGCATCATGGCGACACGCGACATTGCCCTGCATGGCTATCGGCTGGCGGATGAGGCCTTTGCGCGCTTGCAGGCCGATGTCGCGGCCATGGCTGCGCAGGGCCGTTTGGAGCAGGGCTATTGCCCCGCTTTGTTCGTCCTGTGGGCGGCCGACTGGTTCCGGCGCTGCTATCGCGGAGATGGCTTGCAATGGGAGCGGCTGACCGAAGCGCTAAGCGTTCGGATCGACAAGGATTATTTGCGCCATGTGACGGAAAAGGGGCTGAGCCATTGGCATCGCCCGTTCAAGACCAGTGAAGGGGATCGCCGCTATTTTCTAGGCACCCTCGCCCGCGAGGGCGGCTTTCCCGTGGCAGCGGTGGAACAGGGCGGCAAGGGCTGGGCGCGCGATATGCTGGCGGGCATCGTGGCGCCATTGCTCGCCGATCCGTCGACAGGACGGGACGAGGCGGAACGCTTTGCCCGGCACCAGCAGGGCCGCATCACCGCGCGGCTGTTTCAGGATGCCGAATTTGCATTGCTTTGCGCCGATCTAGCGCTGGCGATCGCCCAGGTCCGCCGCGAAGCGGACGGCCCGGCGCAGGCAGTGGGATTGCCGGTCGCCGCCTGGCTGCAACAGCATCGCCCGGATTGGAAGGACGATTTGCCCCTAAGCGTGACCGGCCAGGGGGCCGACGCGCTGCTGGGCGAATTGCTTATGGTGGAGGCGGCCGCCGTTACGGGTCTGGACGCCGGGGTGGAACGACTGCTGGTCCGGGGCGAGGATGGTCGTTGGCAGGAAGCGGCGCGGCTGACGCTGGACGGGCGGATGGAGGGCGCGGTCATGCGCGGGATCGACCCGCAAGTGGGGCGCCTGCGCCTGTTCGCCGCCGGGCCGCTGGCGCGAGTGGTTCCGGGTGAATTGGGGCTGCTGGACCCGCCAGGGGAGGGGGAACAGGGTTGGACGGCCCGGTCGCGGCGGCACGTGCGCGCGATCCTGCCCATCCCCTTTGCGACAGTAGCGGAAGTGGAGTTGCGGTCGGGCGAACGCTGGGTCGGGCGCGTGCTGCTGCCGCGTGGCAAGGCCCGGCGGGGGCGGTTGCTGGTCTGTTCGGTGGCCAAGGGCAGCATCGCGCACCCTGAACAGCTCAAGGTGGAAGCCAGCGGGTCGGGACAGTTCAAGGCGGAGGCTGTGGTGATCCAGGTGCCTGCCGACTGGCGCGTATCGGGGTCGGACGACGGCGCGACGGAAGAGCATGTGGCGCAGATCGGCGCGGGCGTGGGCGAAACAGGGTTGTGGCAGGTGCAGGGCGGGGCGTTCGTCATCGACCCCCAGGGCGATTGCTATCGCATCCGTACCGGCCAAACCCGCAACCGGGGTGATCGGCTTGACCTCGATGGCGATGCGCCGCGCTGGGCGCAGGTGGAGGGCGATGTTGACCTGTTTCTGGGCAGTCCCACGGCACGACCCAGCGATCCGGGGCGCGGCGATGTGGTAATTCGGCCAATCGGCACGCGCGAATGGCGTCGTGTACCATCGCCGCTGCCGGTCGGCCATTATGACATAGGCTGGCGTGAGGGGCGCTCGCTGCTCGATCGCCGCCGGATTGCGGTGCTGCCTGCTGCTGCGCGACTGGACCGCAGCGGCATGGGGCGCGACACGCGCTATGCTCTGACGGGCTGGGAGGCTGTTGCCCTGACGCCCGCAGCGGACGCGCCGGTGCGGGCGTTAGGCGACAGCTGGATAGCGAAGCCGCCAGCAACGACGCGCCCGACCTTCCGGTTCGACGCGACTGTGACATGGCTGGATGGGCCGCCCTTGCCGGTGCGGATCGACTATCCGGCGGCGGCGGCCATCGCGCATTGGGACGGTAGCCTGCTGCCCGGTGGGGCACGGGTGACTCTGGCTGAGCTGCGCGATCTGGTGGCGGTGGACCGGGGCGAGATGCGTCTGTTCGGCGAACTGATGGACGGGCGCACGAGGGGCGCCGAGTCGGCGATGTCTTGGCAGTTCTGGGGTGACATGCCGCTGAGTTCCGTGTCGGCGGACATTGCCAGCCTGCTGCTGCCGGCGTCGATCGATGCGTCGGTCAAGCTGGGGATGCTGGATGGCATCGAAACCTATTGGCATGTCCAGCAATTCGCCCTGCGTCTTGTAAAACAGGGTAGCGGGCTTGTGGCGAGTGAGGCCATCGCGACGCCCGACGTCGTCATTTGTGGTCGATCACTCGCGGATCCGGCCACTGAAGTCTGCTTCGGTCCCTACTCGCTGCTCGTAAATGCCAATCACCGCCCCTTCACTCTGCCTACGGGTTTGGCGGGAAGCTGGCTGATCTACCTGCGTGAAGGCGAGCATATCCTGTCCCGGCCAGAATTGGCGCAAGGCGATGGAGCTGCGCCATCCCCCTCCACGCCGCTGACCAGAGCGATGCAGATTGCGCCGTGGGCCGGGTTGGACGAAGCATTGACGGCCGTGTTGACCATGGCAAGCCATGATAATGGGACCATCGCCGAACTCAACGGGCTCGCGGCATCGCTCAATGGACTGGCCGCATCCACTTTCGGCGCGTTGCGCCTATTACCTGGCCATCCCGCTGTCCTGGCGCGCATGGCCTTTGCCGCGACGCCGGAACAGCGCGACGCTGTACTGAACTTGTCGGACGGGCTGCCCTTTGCATGGTGCCTGATCCCGAAAGCCTATTGGCAGGCAGCGGGTATCTGGCGCATCGATCAATTGCGGGCGGCGATGCATGATGTCGAAGGTGCAACCGCCTATGCCATGCAAGCAGTGGCGGGCATCATTGCTACTCTGTGCGATCGCGAACCACTGCTGGAACCCGTGTTGAAGGATCAACTACCGGTAACGCCGCGCGATGCCGTCATCCAGACCTTCCTCAATATGGCCGCTGAGCGACTGGATGAGGGGCGACGCGGCAGCCGTTATCGGCAGCTTGGCTTGAGCTTGCCCGACGATCATCTACGCCGCCCTGACCATTGTCTCGAAACGCTCGACACACCCCATGCGGCCGCTTTGGCCGTTGCGGGCGCGTGGACGCCGCAGGCCGACGATGTGCGCCACATCAAATCCGTGGCGCGCAATTTTCCGACATTCTTTGCTGACGCCTTTGCCGCAGCCCTCAAGGAGACCTGATCATGGCTGATGCCGACCCCGTGCGCCCGGCCACCGTACCGCTGCGCACGATCGACCTGGTGCGCGCCCGCACGGTCGAGGCGGTGCTGGGCCAGTCTGCACTCAACCATCCCGCGCTGGCCGCCGAAATCCGTCGGCGCTTTGGCGGAACGGATGTCGCGCAGGGCGCGCTGGTGCGCGAACCGGTGATCGAGGGGGCAGCGCCCTTTGTGTCGAGCGGGCGGACCTTTGCCGATTGCGCGGGCAATCCGCTGCATCCCGATGTGATCCGGGCGATTTCGACCTGCACGAACGATGATTATCGGTTCGATCGAGATGCCCAGCCCTATCAGCATCAGATCGAGGCCTGGGCGCATTTGACTGCTGCTGAACGGCGGTCGGTGCTGGTGTCGAGCGGCACGGGGTCGGGCAAGACCGAATGTTTCCTGATGCCGTTACTGCATGATCTGGCCACCGAGTCCGATGCGGTGGGCAGATTGTCGGGCGTGCGGGCGATCATGCTCTATCCGCTCAATGCCCTGATCGCGAGCCAGAAGGAACGGTTGAGTGCCTGGACCGCGCCCTTTGGCGAGCGCATCCGCTTTGGCCTCTATAATGGCATGACGCCGGAAAAATTGCGGGCGCAGGACAAGACGCAGCCCGAACAGGCCGAAGACCGCCTGACGCTGCGCAACGATCCACCGCCGATCCTGGTCACCAATGTCACCATGCTGGAATATATGACGGTGCGGCGGATCGACCGCCCGTTGATCGACAAAAGTCAGGGCCAGTTGCGCTGGATCATTCTCGACGAAGCGCATGGCTATGTCGGATCGGCGGCGGCGGAAGTGGCGCTGTTGTTGCGCCGGGTGTTGCTGGCGTTCGGCGTGCGCGCGCAAGATGTGCGCTTCGTCGCGACGTCGGCAACGATCGGCGAAGGGCGCGACGTGACCGACGAACTGCGCCGCTTCCTGCGCGATCTGTCGGGTGCGGACGAACGGATGGTGCAGGTGGTGTTGGGCGCACGCGACACGATCGACCTGCCAGCACCCGCCGCGTCGCCCGTGCTGACGCCGGCGATGCTGGCCGATCGTGATGCGCTGGCCGCGTCGCCGCCGGTGCAGACCTTTATCCGCGCGGCGCAAGCAGGACCGCTGCGGCTGGACGAGGCGGAGGCGATGCTTCGTCCCGCCGGCCAGCCCGCCGACGCCCTGATCGCGGCGATCGCCGACGCGCATGATATGCAGCGCGGGCCGCTCTTGCCCCTGCGGGTGCATGGGTTTTTGCGCGCAGTGCCGGGGCTGTGGAGCTGCATCAACGCGGATTGCAAGGATTCGCCTGACGGTTGGCCGTTCGGTGCGATCCTGCCCGAACGTGCCGACGAATGTCCCCATTGTCGGGCCATGGTGCTGGAGGTGGTGAATTGCCGCGAATGTGGCGAGCCTTATCTGGACTGCGAAGAGCGCGAAGGCCGCTTGCAACAGCGCATCCCCGTGCGGGAGGCGGATGAATTCGCCGCGTTGCGCGAGCGGGAGCCGAGCGAACCGGACGATGACGACGAAGCGGATGGTCCAGCGACTGATTATGACGCCGTTCGCCTGTCCATCGCCACGCGGCCGGTGGAACGGTCGCGGCCCGCCCATGTGAAGCCCGGCACCGGCGAACGGAGCGACGCGGCGCAGGATGGCACCCGGCCCTATTTCATCCTGACCACGGGCCATTGCGGGGCGTGTGGGGCGGACAGTGGGAACGGGGGCGATATTCTGTGGCCCCTACGGTTCGGCGCGCCCTTCCTGATCGGCAATGCCGCGCCGATATTGCTGGAGGGCGTAGCCCCACGGATCGACCCGAAAGCCTCGCATCGCCCGCCTGCGGACGGGCGGCAATTGCTGTCCTTTACGGATAGTCGGCAGGGCACGGCGCGATTTGCCGCCAACCTGCAAAATGCCGCCGAGCGGGGCTTTGTGCGCGGTTACATCTATCATGCGGTGCAGGGCAGCATGGTCAGCGCCGACGCGGATGATCCGGCAGCCGTCGAATTGCGGGCCGAAATCGCCACGCTGGAGGGATTGGGTATTCCCGACCTGGCCGACATGGTGGCGGGCAAGAAGGGGCAGCTTGCGGCTATGCTTAGCCCCAAAGTCGACGGTCTGGCATGGAGCAAGCTGCGCACCGACCTCGCCCAACAGGATGAGGTTTGCAAATGGATGGCGGATGTGTGGTCGCTGCGCGACACACGCTATTTGCAGAGCGAGGCCTTTGCCCAATTCCTGTTGCTGCGCGAATTGGCGCGGCGTCCGCGCCGGGCCAACACGATCGAAACCATGGGGCTGGCGCGGCTGCGCTTTGCCGTGATCGACCGTATCCGTGATGTACCCACCCTATTGCGCGCACGCGGCTTGGGCGTGGAGGCCTGGCAAGGGTTGCTTTACGCCATCATCGACATGACGGTGCGCGCCAACCTTGCCCTTCGCGCGTCGGATGAGGATTTGCACTGGATCACGGCCAAGGGCTGGCGCAAGGAAATCAAGCCATTTGGCGAGAAGGGCATGGTTGGCAAGGAGGTCAACTGGCCAAGCGCAGGGGCGGGCGGCAATCCGTCCAATATCTTGCTGTTGCTGCAAAAGACGCTGAATCTCGACCGATCCGACCCGGAGCAGCGCCGCGACCTGAACGAGGTGCTGGAGGCGGCATGGGACCGGCTGTCCAGCCTCTTCTCCAGCCCGACCCAGGCCGGACTAGCGCTGGACCTGGATCAAGCGCGGATTGCGCCGGTGATCGACGCCTGGCGTTGCCCCGTCAGCCGCCGGGTGCTGCCGACGCTGCCGCTGGGGCTTAGCCCCTATGGCCATCGCGAAGGGCTGCTGACGAGCAATATTGCACCCCAGCCCATCAGCCTGCCGCACTTGCCCGTCACTTTTCCCAGGGGACACGATGTCGAACGGGTGCGCGATTGGCTGGTGCAGGATGAAAAGGTCATAGCTTTGCGCGAAGCCGGGATGTGGACCAACCTGCATGACCGGGTCGCGCTGCAATCGCCCTATCTGCGCGCGGCCGAACATAGCGCGCAACAACCGCCGGCGCGGCTGCGCCGGTTCGAGGCGGCGTTCAAGGCCGGTGCCATCAACATCCTCAATTGCTCCACGACGATGGAGATGGGCGTCGATATCGGGTCGGTGTCCACGGTGATGATGACCAATGTGCCGCCCGCACTGGCCAATTACCGCCAGCGTGTGGGCCGCGCCGGGCGGCGGGGGCAGGGCTTTGCCACATCGCTCACCTATACCCGCGACACCCCGCTCGACCGGGAGATGTTCCGCGATCCGCAAAAATATCTGCGCCAGGACAACCTCGCGCCGCAGGTGAAGCTGGACAGCCGCCGCATCGTCCAGCGCCATGTCAATGCGCTGCTGCTGGCACGCTGGTTTGCGGGCGAGGGGGGCGAGGCGCTGAAGACGCGGGTGGGCGAATTTTTCGGCTGCCCCGAAGGCGTCGGTGCCAAGCGGCCCGATCAGGCCCCGGTCGATGCGTTTCGCGCCTGGGTGGCGCAGCCCAGCACGGTGCTGGCGATGAGTGAGGAGGTCAGGCGCTTGACGGCAGGTACTGCGCTGGCGGGCGATGGTACGTTGTTCGATGCGACGCGTGATGCTTTGGCGAAAGCCCATGCGGCCATCGTCCAGGAGTGGGAAACGATGCAGGCGCAGGCCGCCGACGCGCCCAAGGAAGGGAAGAACGCCATCGGCTTTCAGCTGCAAAGGCTGGCGAAAGATAATCTGCTGAGCGAATTGTCGGTGCGGGCCGTGCTGCCAGGGCATGGTTTTCCAACCAACGTGGTGCCGTTTGTCGCCAGCGACAAACCTTTGGCGGACGAGGCCGCCGGCGATGACCGCAGCGCCCGCCGCCGCGGTCATCCGACCCGCAATCTCGACATCGCGATCCGCGACTATGCGCCTGGCGCGGAAGTGGTGGTCGATGGCCTTGTCTATCGCTCGGCCGGGGTGACACTCAATTGGCAGCGCCCGGTTGATGCCGACAAGGTGCGCGAGGTGCAGAGCATCCAGACCTTCTGGGCCTGCCCGACTTGTGGCGCAGCCGATTGCGCACCCGTGCCGCCACAGCATTGCCCCGCCTGCCATGCGATCCTTCCCACCGATGACAGCGCGCAGCGCCGCTTCCTGGAGCCATCGGGCTTTACAGCGGACATGGGCGCAAAGCCCCATGCCGAGACCGATATGGTCAGCTATGTCGAGCCCGAAGCGGAACAGATCGTCGCACGAGGTGCCGCCTGGCTGCCCTTTGCCAATCCCGCGCAGGGGCGGATGCGGTTCAGTCATGACGGCCTCGTCTTCTATTCTTCCCGCGGCGCGACTCGCAAAGGCTATGACGTCTGCTTGGAATGCGGCCGTGCCGAGGCCGCGACCGATGGGATGGACAGGCCGCTCAAGGACCATAAGCCCTTGCGCCATAGCCGCGCCGATGCGGCGGGCCTTTGCCCGGGCAACGATTTGTCGTTCAAGATACTGTACGGTATCGCGCTTGGCCATCAGACCTTGACCGACGTTGCCGAGATGCAGCCGGTGGGGTTGGAGGAGGATGGCGTCGCCTGGGCGCTCTTGTCGGCCTTGCGGCAGGCGCTGGCGCGGCGGTTGGGGGTCGAGACGGGCGAGCTGGGCATGGAGGTGCGCCCGGCCTGGACGCCGATCGGGCAAAAGACGCATTCGCTCTATCTGTTCGACCGGGCATCGGGCGGGGCCGGCTTTGCCCCCCAGGTCGTGCCGCTGTACGACCGATTGTTGCGCGACGCCGTGGCGATATTGGACTGCCATGAACCAGGGTGCGTGCGGGGCTGTTCCGCCTGTGTCCTGACCGGCGATCTGTATCGGCAACAGGACAGGATCGACCGAACGGGCGCGCTGGCTTGGGCGGAATCCGCGTTGGCGGCCCTTGGAACCGTGGCCAGCGCCGACGCGATCGCGGCGGATGCGCAGCTATGCCGATCCGTCGGGGATGATCTGGTCGCGATGCTGGACCAGGGCGCGCGGACATTGACCCTCTGGATCGAAGGGGACAGCGACGTCGCGGCGCTTGGCGAAGGGGCGCTTTCGCTGGTGGCACGACGGGCGGCGGATCGGGGCGTGGCGCTGCATCTGGTGATCGATCCGCTCTGGATCGGCATGCTGGACCCGGCGGCGCGGCTGGCGTTGCGCGATTTCGCCAAGACGCGCACGATCATCCTGCGGCAAGGCACTGCGCCGCGCTTCGCCAATGATGCGATCGGCATTGCGGCGGCAGATGGCGGGCAGCCCAGTATCTGGGCTTCGCGCGACAAACAGGCGGCGCGGCCTGGTCCCTATTGGGGCCTGGGGCATGATGCGCCCGTCGTGCGCACCCCTGCCGGGCGCATGCCTTTGTCGGCCATGATGGACCTCGACAGCTTGCTGCCGGTGTCGGGCACCCAGTTCATTGAACTCGGCCAGGATCTGGACGGGCCGATCGCTGATTTCGGCCGAAAGCTGGTCGACGCGCTACTGCCCGCCATTCGTGCGGCAGGCGGGACCGACGTGTTGGCGCGGATCGACTATAATGATCGCTATCTCCAATCTCCGCTGGTCATTCGCTTGATGGCGGAGGCCATGGCTGCGTTGCGCGATGCGCTCGCCGAATCAGGCAACGCGATGGACGTGCGGCTCATCACCAACCGCTTCAAGCGCAATGAGCGCCAGCCCTTTGCTCCCGACCATGATTGGCAGTGGGAGGAGGACCGTGCCGATGTGTTGGAGGCGGTCCTGGCCGCCAAGGCGCTGACCGCGACGCTGGTGGAGCAGGGGGCTGCGCATGGCCGTGTGATGACCTTGTCCTTCGTGGGAGGAGCGGTGGTGCGGCTGGTACTGGATCAGGGGTTCGGCCCATGGCGGACGCCATCCTATGCAAAGTTCGATTTCGGCGTGGACGCGCAAAGGCAAGCCGATAGGTTGATGGCCTATTCGGCGCTGATCGCGGCCAGGGGCGGCGGCTATATCGTGGTGACGGCATGAAGGCACCCGCATTGGCGCAGTGTAAGAGATTATTGGGGGCAACAGGGTGAGCGAACATCAAATCTGGCCTAACGAACTTGTCGCGCTGATATTCGGCGGTCGATGGGTCGGATTTGGCCTGTTCCTGGCGATATTGGTCGGTGCAGGGATCATCATCGCCTGGAACAATTGGCGGCATTATCGCCCGACCAAGGCAGCCCTGGAGAGTAGGCTCGCGGCGACGCAGATCGTGGGTGATCAGACCAGCGACGTCGATGCGCAAAGCGCCTTCGTCGCCCATTATGACGATATAGACAGGGCGATGCAGGGGGGCGGCAAGGGCAGCGCCGAATTGCGCCATGCCTGGACGCAATTTACCGAAACCATCGTCAATCCCAATGACGCGCCGCTTCAGGCGACGACCCGCCCCGAAGGCTATTTTCTCCATCTGGGCGATGACACCCGCGTTCTGGCCTGGTGGGCCAATATCTTCGTGGCTTTGGGCCTGACCTGCACCTTTCTGGGGATCATCGCCGCGCTGGTCGGTGCCGTTCAGTCGATGACGGCCGGGGCGGATATGGCGCAGATCCAAAAAGCGCTGATCGATCTCCTCACCATTACCGCCGCCAAATTCTGGACCTCCATTGGCGGTGTGCTGGCCTCGATCGTGCTGCGCTGGTTCGATCGGCGATGGCATAGCGCTACGGACCGCCGTCTTGAAACCCTGTGCGATCGGCTCGAATATGGCACGTTGTTCTCACCGCCGCAGCGGATCGCCGCCGAACAGCTTCGGGAACTCAAGCAACAAAGCATTGCGCTTACCGAGTTTAGTCATCAGCTTGCGGCCAGTATCGGCGATGCGCTGGGCCAGCATATGCAGCCCGTAGTCGCCGGGCTGGGCGGCATCCAAAGCTCGCTCAACGAATTTCGCGATGGCAGCTTCAACCAGATCGGCAAGGAGCTGGGCGAAGCGATCAGCCGCAATGCCGGATCGGAAATGGAGGGGCTTGCTGTGGCCCTTACCGGAATGACCTCTGGCCTGCAGGGCGTGAACGACCGATTGGAAGGGGCAAGCGGGGCGGCGAGCGAGCAGATTGCCGGGGCCGCGCGCGAATTTTCCACGGCTTCTGAGAATATGACGCACGCCTTTTCGCAGCTCAATGGGCGGATCGAGGGGATTTCGGAATCGCTTGCCGGGCAAGCCGAGGAAGCCGAGCGCCGCACTGCGCAGCGGGTCGCGGAAGACAAGGCCAGCTATGATGCGATGGCACAGGGCCAGCGCGACGTGATGCGCGCCATGGGCGAGGAAATGCGTGCGGCCTCCACCGGGGCCAGTGAAGCGATGGTGCAAGCGGTTCAGACCGCCGTGCGCGACGCCATGGCCGAAAGCAGCACCGCCATTCGCGGCGCGCTGGACGGCTTTGCCGGTGCGACCAGCGGCATCCAGTCCGCGTTCGACCAGATGCGTGGGCAGGTGGCGGATATGGGCAATGTGCTGTCCGGCAGTGCGCAAGGCGCAGCGGAACGCAATGCCATTGTGCTGGAAAAGGCCGCCGCTGCGCTGGAAGGCGCTGCGGCAAAGGCGCATACAGGTATGGCGGCCACGCTCGATACAGCCATTACCCGGTCGGCCGAAGCGTCGGGCCGCGCGATAGCCCAGGCCTTTGAGGCCTTTGGCGAACGGTTCGAGGCGGCCAGCGCCGGTCTTGTCCAGACGCTGACCACGACGGCGGGGCGAATGGAGACGCTGTCCAGCGCAATCGAGCGATCGACAGGCGCGGCGAATGACCATGCGGGCAAACTCGCCGACGCCGGGCGCGAGGCGCAGGGCGTCGCGGCCATGTTGGGCCGCGCCGCCAATGATGTCGCCGGTGCCGCCGAACCGATCAAGGCCGCGTCCAAGACCATTCAGGAATCGGTGGGCCATTCACAGGAATTGCTGCGCCGGTCGGAAGAAAGCGGCAGCCGCCAGCGCACGTCGATGGAAATGATTGCGACGAGTCTGGAACGCACGGGAACCTCCGCGACGGAGGCGTGGCATAATTACGAGCGCCGCTTCACCGATGTGGACGAAGCGCTAGGCAAAGCGCTGTCCCAGATTCAGCAAGCCGCGCATGAACATGCAACGGGCCTCAATGAGCATGTCGGGCGGATCGACCTGGCCATGGCGCGGGCGGTCGATAATTTCGGCAAGGCGGTCGATGATATCGCCATTCTAGCAAGCGCCATTGAAGACCTTCTGGCGCGCCTAAACTCTGATCCGAGGACATAAGCCATGGCCAGTCGGGGCGTTCGCCGGTCGCGCGGGGAAGAGGAAGAAGAAAGCTATTTCATCTCCATGGCCGACATGATGGTCGGGCTGTTGTTCATCTTCATCATCCTGTTGCTCTATTTCGCGCTGCAATTTCAGCAGAAGAGCAAGGCCCTGTCCGATGCGGGCGAGGCGAGGACCAAGATATTGCGCGATCTCAAGACCGAAATCGAACGGCGCGATTCGAGCGTGAAGGTACAGATTGACACCCGCACCGGCGTATTGCGGATGCCGGCCGCGATCCTGTTCGCCAAGGGCGACTATCGCCTGTCGGCCGACGGACAGGCAGCGGTGGGTGTCATTGCCGAAGCGATGGGGCAGGTTCTGCCCTGCTATTCCTTCCCACGCCGCCAGCAGAATTGCCCGGCCACGCCGCACAGCATCGACGCCATTTTCATCGAGGGCCATACCGACACAGATGCCTTTGCAGGGTGGGGCGCGATTTCGGACAATATGGACCTGTCGGCCCTGCGTGCGACCAACACGTTCCGCGCCATGGAACAGGCCGTAGCGGCGCTCGATGCGCTGCATAATCGCGAGGATCGGCCCATTTTGTCGGTCAGCGGCTATGGTGCGAACCGACCTGTGGACACCGGCCTGGACGAAGCCGCCAAAAGCCGCAACCGGCGCATCGACCTGCGTTTCCTGATGGCGGCCCCGCCTCCTGAAGACATGGTTTCGATCCTGACGGAAAAGCCATGACCGGATTGCTCGAAACGGCCGATCGCTTGGCGCGCATGGGGCGGTTGCCGCTGCCCCCTGCCGAGCGCAAGCTGGCATGCGAACGCGCGGCCGACAGCCTTGCCGAACGCGAAAGCCGCCCGGCGGGTCCACCCGAAAGCTGGGATGACTTCCTGCGCCGCATCGGCATCGTCGAGGATTGAGGCACATGGACCCCCGCACCCTGTCCCGCCGGGACCTGCGCCGTCTGGTCAGCGACATGTGGCCCGACGAACGATGCGACGGCATCGCGCGCGCAACATTAGATGCCGCCGTCGCGGCCAATGCCAAAAGCCTCGATCGATCCGTCCTGACGGCCTATCTTCGCCATTTCCCCCGCGACCATCCCTCTTTCGAGGCTCTGCGGGCGGCATCGGCGATGACCGCCGAACGTTATGATTGGGCCTGGCGCGCCCGTGGACGAAAATGGCATTTGTGGGACGAAGGCGCAGGACCGGACCGGGTCGCCGCCGCCCTGCTGGCCAGCGATGATCCCGCTTTGGTGCTGCGCGAAACCGGGTTGGACGGTGACCTGGCACAAGGCGCGTTCATGGCGGACGCGCTGGAGGCCGCATGCGAACAAGCCGGTCGCGCGCAAGGGGAACAGGCGCAATTGCTGGGCACCCGGCTGATTGCACTGTTCGATCGGCTGGCGATAGGGGGCATGGAGGCGATGCTGGCCTGGGCCTTGCTGGCACCTTGGGCAGATACCAATCCTGCTAAGGCTTATGGCAAAAAAGTCGTAAAGCTATTGGTTGACCGTATCGGTGACCCACGCATGGATACCGCGCGCTGGCAAGCGGTAGCCACCGAAATTCCAGAGTTAAGTGGCGCAAAAAGTCTGCTCGATATACTGAAGCGGTGGCTAACAGAGCTGACCGTCCGTGAGTTTTTCAAGGTCGTCTCGGTTACGACCAATGACCCTACCCAGTGGGCCGAAAGAGAGGCTTTTTGGCTTGGATATCTTGATACAGGCGTCATCATCGATGCCTGGTTCGCACTTGGTATAAGAGCCAAGGACGTTATTGCCGCAAAGGGAAACAGAAGCAGCGTGGATCACGGCGTGATTGTCGGTGATCGCCAATATGCCGATCCTAGTCATTCTTCGCTCATCCTTTCTATCGGAAACGAACGCATCGCCGAATGGAGTCATTCGGGAGCCTGTCGGTTTTGGGAAGCCAAGGACCGGACCGCCCCCAAAACCTATTCGGCGGAATATTTTGGTTTCCAGCTACGCGCGATGAATGGTGGAGCAGATTTCACCTACATTCCTCATCAATCGGGTTGGCAACGACGCTTCGCAAATCGCATTTATAAACGGACTGGACAAAGGCACCCTAAATTTGGCGAAGGTTTTGACTGGTAGTTCCATGCTTGCTTTCCACGCCACCGGCACGCACCTGACCCTGATCCGCGAAACGCCTTCGCGCATACCCTTTGGCAAGGTGAAAAGAGACGTCATCGCCTTTGAGGACTGGGTGTTGCACCGCCCCGATGCCGCAACATCGGCCATCGCTCGGCTCTTACAGGCGTTGGGGGATGGTGAGGCGGCCCAGGATGGCAGTCCCCTCGTCGAGCCGGACGCGGACGGGGCCAACCTACATCCGGCGTTGATCGCAAGGCTGACCGATAGCGAGGCACAGGCGGTGGGCCTGCCGCTGGCAACGCGCCTGTCGCTAAATTTGGCGACCACGGGCCTGATCCACAAACAGGGGTTTCGGATCAGCACGCACTGGACGCGCACGGGCGGCGTGCCGGTGCGCGCGGTGTTGGCCAATGGCTATCTGCGCCAGGACGGGCGGCTGTGGCGGGTACCGGAACCGCTGTTTTCAGCGCTCGCTGCCGTCGACATGGTCAATGCCGCCCCGGACGAGGCGGGCCGCCAGGAAGCGCTGGCCGCGTTGAAGCAAGCCATCGGCGATGAGGGCGCAGCGCAGATTGCGCCTGATGGCGTCATTAGCCGATTGCGCCTGGCCTATGCCTCTGGCTTGTCGCTGGCGCTGCATACATCGGCGGGTGGCTTCGATTTCGATCCGGTGTTGTTCGCGCGCGATCGGTTGGCGGCAGCCGAAGAGGGCGCGGTGCTGGACGAAGCGGACGATAGTCTGCTGCCGCCGGCGCTGGCCATCGGCTTTGCCCGCCGCTTTCGCGCAGGGGATGGCAGCCGGCGCACCTATCTGCTTGATGATGGGTCGTTGCTCTATATCGACCCGCAATTGAGCGATGTTTTGGCGGTCGTTCGCACCGCGCAAGCCGGCACGACCGAGCAGCGCCGCGCCTTTGCCACGGCCCCCGAACGCCATGTCGCAGAGGCACTGCGCGCGCGTGGCGACGACCCGGCGGACGCCGCGCGGCTGTTCATCGAAACCCAGCAATTTTCCGAGCGCGTCGCGGGGATCGACATCTGGCGCAAGCCCGTGCTGCCCTGGATCAAGCCGCGGCCAGACAGTTGGTTGCCCGAATCCTTTGGTTTGCGCATCGGGGAGGAGCCCGATGCGCGTAGCATCACGATCATACCGGACAGGCTGGAAGCGACGGTCGCCCTGGCGGAACAGGCGGTGCGCGAACAGCGCGCCAGCTTCACTTATGAAGGGGAAGACATCCCGGCGACGCAGGCTACGCTGTCAGCGTTGACGGGCCTAGCGGACCTGTTTGCCGCCGCCACCGGGCCAAGTGCGCAGGACGCGCAGCCGCCTGCCGCGCTGCGCCAACGCTTCTTCCTGCAAGTGCGCGATAATCTGGACGATCTGGCATATGCGCCGCTGGTCGAGGATCATGCGATTGCGCAAGCGCCAGTGGCGTTCCCCGATACAGTGCGATCCGCACCCAAGCCCCATCAGAGTGATGGTTTTCAGTGGCTCGTCGGCTGTTACCGGTCGGGCCTGCCCGGCGCGCTGCTGGCCGATGACATGGGGCTGGGCAAGACATTTCAGGCGCTGGTCTTCCTGGCCTGGCTGCGGGCGCAACCCGATGGCGGCAAACCGGTGCTGATCGTCGCGCCGACGGGTCTGCTGGAAAATTGGCGCGCAGAAATCGCACGCCATCTGCAACCCGATGCGCTGGGCCGGATCGCCGATGCCCATGGAAGCGACCTGGCCCGGCTACGCACCAGCGCGGGACGCGATATCGACAGCGGCACCAGCGCCGTCGATCCGGCGGCATGGTCCCACGCCGGAATCGTGCTGACCACTTATGAAACCATGCGCGACTATCATCTGAGCTTTGCGCGCCAGCCTTTTGCCGCGATCCTCTATGATGAAGCGCAAAAGCTCAAAAACCCGGCGAGTCAGATCACCCGCGCGGCCAAGACGTTGAACGCGAGATTTCAGCTGGCACTGACTGGCACGCCGGTTGAAAATCGGCTGCAGGATCTGTGGTCAATCTTCGATGTGGTCCATCCCGGCCTATTGGGATCGAGCCGTCAGTTCGAAATGGATTACCCCGCGGAACCGGAAAAGCTGAAAAAACTCCATGCCTTGCTGATTGAGCCAGTGCGCAGTCGGCCGCCAGTGCTGCTGCGCCGGATGAAGGATGACTGCCTCGCGGGACTGCCCGCCAAGCATATCCGCACGCTGCCTATGCCCATGCCGCTGCGGCAGGCCCAGGCTTATGACCAAGTCATCCTGCGCGCCATGGCGGTCAAGGGATCTGGCGAGCACGGACGCATGCTTGAAGTGCTGCATCATCTGCGCGGCGTATCGCTGCACCCGGTCGCGCCGGACGCCGCGGGCGGGAATGTCGACTATTTTACCGATTCAGCGCGTATTGCGACCCTGTTCCTGCTGTTGCAGGAGATCAGCGCGAAGCAGGAGAAGGCGTTGGTCTTTTGCGAGAGCCTGGCGATGCAGGCCTTGCTGGCGGCGGAGATCGCACGACGCTTCGCCTTGCCCCATGGCGTCATCCGCATCCATGGCGGCGTGGCGGGGAAGGCGCGGCAGGCGGCCGTCGATCAGTTTCAGAATAGAGGGCCAGGCTTCGACGTCATGATCCTTTCGCCCAAGGCAGGCGGTGTCGGCCTGACGCTCACGGCGGCCAATCATGTCATTCATCTGTCGCGCTGGTGGAATCCGGCAGTCGAAGATCAGGCAACCGACCGCGCCTATCGCATCGGGCAGGAACGCGACGTCACGGTCTACCTGCCCCAGTCGGTCCATCCCGATCCGATCATAGCGCCTTCCAGCTTCGACCTGAAATTGCACGCGCTGATGGAGCGCAAGCGAACGCTTAGCCGCGGTCTGCTGACACCAGCAGAGGACGATGGCGATGCTGGCGCGCTGTTTGACAGCGTACTGGGGGGCAGCGAAGAAAGGACCGACGACCCAGTACAGGACGTCATCGTCACCGGCGCGCCTGATGCGCCAACCTTGCCGGAAGCCGTGTCGCCAGCACCTCCGTCCCGCCTCTCCCTGCGCCCGCGCGCCGCCACCCCAGTGCCGATGGAAGCGCCGCGCGCGCCGACGCCTTCATGGCCACGGCGCGTCGTTTATCATGCCGGGGGCGCGCGGGATTACCAGATATTCACCGCGCCGATAGCGGATGATCCCGTGCGCGAACTGCGGATCGTCGATCCCTATGGCGCAGCCGGGGAGCGTGCCCGGCGCAACATGGTCGATTTCGCGCGGATGCTGCTCAAGCAGGGGCAAAGGGTGGAACGGGTCCACATCGTCACGTTCGATGCCGACAGCGTCGATGTTTCCCACCCCGAAAGCAGCGACATGCAATATGCCGACATGCACGACCGCTGGCGCACCGCCTTCGGTCAGGATGTCGCCCTGCAATTCATACCCGTTTCGAAGCGGGGCAACCGGTCGCTCCATGATCGGGAAGTGCAGGCGACGACATGGTCGGGCAAGCAGCTTACCTGGGATCTTGGGCGTGGCATTGATGGGGTGATGGGCAATCGGTTTGCCTGCACCGTCGTGCTGACTTTAGAGTAACGCACCAAGTTTCCCGTAAATCGGCCCTCCTGCCGGATTCAAGAAAACCTGAATGCTTTACGATGAGTAACAAATGAGACGGTGAGATACTCGATTCGCTGTTTAGGTACGATATTTCGCGTTGCCGGGAAGGAGAACTCGTTAAGTGCCGTCTCGCACAGATGTTGTTTTCTAGCCGATCGGCATCAGCGCGGTCATTCTCCCTAGCGGAGATTCGAGTTGAAAAGCCTCGATGATTTGCAGGTAGCCCATAAGCGGGACGTTGAGCGGGCGACCGGGAAGTTGAGTCGGGATTATCCAAATTTAGGATTGAAGAGCTTAATCTGCGATTGAAAAAGTCAGTTTGAGTGAATGGCGGCAAATTTTTCTCGAATCCGGATTGAAAAAGTGAGTATCGCGGAATGATTGCCTGAAACTCTGCAACCCCGACTGATTTTGTCAGCATCCCGATCCGTTCGCGCGATTTACCTCAAATGTTCTCTTGCGCCCGAACGAAAGCCCGCAGAAATCGAGGCGCGAAACGCTCGCGCATGATGATCACGTTCTTCGACATGGTGCAGTCGAGCGCTGGCTGGGAGGCAGGGACATTATTACAGGCGGGATCGTGGTCGATCTCCCCGTCTCCATATACGCGCGCTTTGTAAATCGTCCCATCGGTATTGCTTCTCCGAATCAGGATGTTAGGCCGTGAACTCATAAAAGCGTGCATGGCTCTTGGCTGAACGGATTTGTTTGGCGTAGGGTTCGGGTGATGGTGGACTCATGCCGATAAGCAGCTTCGATTTGATGGTCGCGGTAGCGATCATGATCGGCTTACCGATAGCAATCATCTTGCTGAACCGTTGGAAGCGGCGCTCAGGATGGTGGCTGCTTGGATGCGTCATCGCCTTCGTTATCATTGGCAACATCATCGAGCAGAGCGTCGGGCGGCAATAAACAGGCCTTCCCATTTTCGCCGAACAGTGATTCAGCGTTGGTATGAGCCGATATGATCTGACCGACTTCGAATGGCGCGTGATTGAGCCGCTGTTGCCCAACAAGCCAAGGGGCGTCCCGCGCGTCGATGACCGGCGCGTGCTGAACGGCATATTCTGGGTGCTGCGATCTGGTGCGCCATGGCGCGACCTGCCCGAGCGCTATGGGCCTCGCACCACCTGCTACAACCGCTTTGTCCGCTGGCGAAAGGTGGGCGTCTGGGACCGGATGATGGACGCCATCACCGCCGCGTATGACGGTGAAATCCAAATGATCGACAGCACTTCCATCCGGGCGCACCAACAGGCTGCTACGGCAAAAAGGGGGATCGAGATCATTGTCTCGGTCGATCCCGCGGCGGCCTCACGACCAAAATCCATGCCGTCGTCGATGCGCAAGGGCTCCCAATCCGGCTCGGCCTGACTGCTGGGCAGACTCATGACGGGCAAGTTGCAGACGAACTGCTCGACCATCTCGGGCCACACATGATCGTGCTTGCCGACAAGGCCTACGATGCCGACCGCATCCGCACGCTGATCGAGGAACAGGGTGCCACGCCAAACATTCCGGCCAAATCCAATAGAAAATGGAGGCCGTGCTTCAGCAAACGGCTCTATCGGGAGCGCAACCTGATCGAGCGCTTCTTCTCCAAGCTAAAGCACTTCCGCCGTGTCGCCACCCGATACGACAAGCTCGCCGAAAACTTCCTCGCCATGGTCCAGCTCGCATCAATGCGTCTGTGGTTGCGAGCTTATGAGTCTACGGCCTAGTCTTGTTCCGCGTCGCGAAGGCGACGCCGAGGCTTGAGAACCTCGCTTGGGAAGAAATGGACCCGCCATACACGCGGCCGGGTGGCCGACGCGCATGTCCAAGCCGCTTGCGGCCAAAGGCGTCGGCGCATGTCTCAAGCATGTTTTCTACACCCGGCTCTTGTCGGCATCGCCTCGCTCTTTGCACGGAGGCCATGCCGATGAAGAATGCAGCGCATAGTAGCGCAGGTCATGGGCCGAGATGTCGACCGCAATAGGCGCCGCGCGCTTGCCCCTGGACGAACGCGACCCGCTGCCGCCTGATCATGATCGGGTTGCGACGCCGAGAGATTTGCTCGGCGCGCTGTATCGGGCCGAGCGTCCGGCCTTGCTGCGATTTCTGGCGCGCCGGACAGCGGAGGATCGGGCCGAGGACATCGTCCAGCAGGTCTTTGCGCGCATGGCGGGGAAGACCGACGATCAATCCGCCGCGATCGCGTCGCCGGGCGCCTATCTCCGCCAGGCCGCCCGCAACCTTGTCCGTGACGATGCGCGGGCCGCCGAGCGGACCAGCGTGCACCTCCACATGCCGATCGAGGAGGTGCCCGTGACCGATACCGTGTGGATCGGCGTGCAAAAAGGACCCCGTTAGCGGGGTGATCGGCGTCTAAAAGGGACCCCTCATTTCGATGGTTTAAGCAGCCGGCTGGATTTTCAGGCGGCGAGATCGGGATGTTGGTTTTGGAGACAGTTTTACGGATCCGGCGCGAGTATGCCGGAGGCAAGGCGATCAAGGCGATCGCACGGGATCTGCATGTGTCGCGGAAGGTCATCCGCAAAGCGGTCCGAGCGCCGGAGGGCGCCTTTGATTATCAGCGCAAGGTTCAGCCGCTGCCCAGGATCGGTCCGTTCCAGGAGCGCCTGAACACGCTGCTGGAAGAGAACGAGCTGCGCGGCAGGCGTGACCGGCTGCGGATGACGCGGATCCATGACCTGCTGGTGCGAGAAGGCTTTGAGGGTTCTTACGATGCGGTGCGGCGCTATGCGACGCGCTGGAAGATCGAGCGGCGCAAGGATGCTGGCGATGGCGTCACCGCCTTCATCCCGCTGATGTTCAGGCCAGGCGAGGCCTACCAGTTCGACTGGAGCCATGAGGATGTCGAGATCGCAGGAGCGCCGATGCGGGTGAAGGTCGCGCATATGCGCCTGTGCGCGTCACGTGGGGTCTATGTCCGGGCCTATCCTCGCGAGAGCCAGGAGATGCTGTTCGACGCGCATGCGCGCGGCTTTGCCTTCTTCGGCGGCGTGCCAGGGCGCGGCATCTACGATAATATGAAGACGGCTGTGACGAGCGTGTTCACCGGCAAGGAACGCGTCTTCAACCGGCGGTTCCTGATCATGACCGACCATTATATGGTCGAGCCCACGGCCTGCTCGCCTGCGGCGGGATGGGAGAAGGGTCAGGTCGAGAACCAGGTGCAGACGATCCGGGGTCGCTTCTTCCAGCCCCGGTTGCGGTTCGCCAGTCTCGAAGAGCTCAATGGCTGGCTGGAGGCCGAGTGTCGGCGCTGGGCGGAACGGCAGCCCCATCCTGAACAGGGAGATCTGACCGTGGCGCAGATGCTGGAGATCGAACGATCTGCGCTGCAGCCGATGCTGGGACCGTGAGCCAAAATCTATCCGGGGCTTCAATGAGAGTGAGCATGCCGTGACCGGCACCTGCCTGATCAGCTTCGACCGCAACCGCTACTCGGTACTCTCGACGGTGGCACGACGCACGGTGCAGGTCCGCGCCTATGCCGACCGCATCGTCGTTCGCTGCGGCGAAGAGGTTGTCGCTGAACATCCTCGCTACTTTGGGCGCAACCGCACGATCTATGACCCCTGGCATTATCTGCCAGTGCTGGCCCGCAAGCCTGGCGCGTTGCGGAACGGTGCCCCCTTCCAGGACTGGGATCTGCCACCGGCGCTGGCCCGCCTGCGCCGCAAGCTGGGTAATGGCGACGATGCCGATCGCCGGTTCGTCCGTGTACTGTCGGCCGTACTGACCGATGGCCTGGAGCCTGTCGAAACCGCTGTGCGTGAGGCACTGGCGACGGGCACGGCGAGCGACGACCTGATCCTCAACATCCTGGCACGACGCCGGGAGCCTCCGCGTCCGCTGACGATCATCACCTCCGAGGATAGCGCCTTGCGCCATCCCCCGATCGCCGACTGTGCCCGTTACGACCAGCTGAGGACCTTCGATGCAGCGGCATGATATGATCGAGGCCATGCGCGGGCTTGGACTCAAGGGCATGGCGGGCGCGTTCGACGATGCCGTCACCACCGGCCTTCAGCGCCAGCGCACCACCATGGAGATACTGACCGATCTCCTGCGAGCGGAGGCGACGCATCGTCATGCCGCGTCGATCCGATACCGGATGGCCGCTGCCAAGCTGCCAGTCGTGAAGGACATCGATGCCTTCCGGTTCGAGGGTACCCCGATCAACGAGGGGCTTGTGCGTTCATTGCACAGCGGCGCGTTCCTGCCCGCACGGCGCAATATCGTCCTGGTCGGCGGCACAGGCACAGGAAAGACCCATCTGGCCATCGCCATCACCGCCAATGTAGTGCGCTCCGGCGCCCGAGGCCGCTACTTCAACACGGTCGATCTGGTGACCCGCCTCGAAGAGGAGGCCAGGATCGGCAAGAGTGGCGCTCTCGCCGCCCAGCTATCCCGCCTCGATCTCATCGTGCTCGATGAACTGGGGTATCTGCCGTTCGCTCGATCGGGCGGCCAGTTGCTGTTCCACCTGATCAGCAAACTCTATGAGCAGACCAGTGTCATCATCACCACCAACCTCGCCTTTGGCGAGTGGCCCACCGTGTTCGGCGATCCCAAGATGACAACCGCGCTCCTCGATCGCGTCACCCATCATTGCGACATTGTCGAGACCGGCAAATGACAGCTGGCGCTTCAAAAACCGCAGCTGATCCGCCCCAGCAGCGATCAATTAGAAGATGTTTTGCGCTGCGCGCGCCTCCGGTCGGGCTACGCCCTCCCTACGCCGCGCGCAGCGCAAGGAAGCGCGTCACATCAACCGTGCGCAATCCTGACAGGGGGTCCCTTTTGCGCGCCGATAAGGGGTCCCGTTTGGACGCCGATTGACAGTTTCCGCCTTTTCGCAGTTCGTCCATATAGTCGCTCCACCATTGCGCCATTTCAACACGTTCGGCCCAATAGGCGGACTGATTATATATGCGACGGACGGACCCCGCCACCATATGTGCCAACGCGCGCTCGATGGCGTCCGGGTTCCATTTGCCGGATTCGTTCAACAGGGATGATGCAGATGTTCGGAAGCCGTGTGCCGTCATTTGCTCTTTGGAATAGCCCATGCGCCGCAATGCTGCGTTGATGGTGTTTTCGCTGATCGGCCTTGCTCGGGTGCGGATCGAAGGGAACACATAGCGCCCGGAGCCGGATAAGGATCGCATGGCTTGCAGTATCGCGAGAGCCTGCCGAGACAGAGGCACCGAATGGGGCTGGCGCATTTTCATCTTTGTCACCGGGATCGTCCAGACAGCTTTGTCGAAATTGACCTCAGCCCATTCCATTTGCCGCAGTTCGCCCGGACGCTGGAAGACATGGGGTGTCAGTTTCAAAGCATAAATGACGGCGGGGTCACCCTGATAATCTTCGATAGCGCGCAGGAGAGCGCCGAACTCGTCCGGATCGATGATAGCGGCGAAGTGTTTGACCCGCGGCGTGGTCAATGCGCCGATCAGAAGTTGCGCCGGATCACGTTCTGCACGGGCCGTTGCAACTGCAAAGCGGAAAACACGGCTGGCAAAGGCGCGCAGGAGATTGGCGGTTTCCAAGCGGCCCCGCCGTTCATGCTTCTGCAGTTCATGAAGAAGTTCTTGAGGCGTGATATCGGCGACAGGCCGCTTTCCGAAGTCTGCTCCCATCAGTTTTACAAACCAGCGCATCTTCTCCAGCGTTGGCTCAGCCAACCCCTCACGCGCTTTCTTCTCTATCAATTCCTCGGCCACGCTAGCGAAGCTGTTGCTGGCCCGAATGCTCGCCTCAATGCGGGCTTGTCGTTTGGCTACGTTGGGATCGATCGCATGAGCCAGCTGCCTACGGGCGGCATCCCTGGCAGCGCGCGCCTCGGCCAAGGTAATCTCGGGATACGCCCCGAGTGACAGTTTTCGCTCTACGCCATCGATCCGGTATTTGATTCGCCACAGCTTGCTGCCTCTTGGATTGACGAGCAAATACAAACCTTGGGAGTCAGTAACCTTGTAAGGCTTATCTGCGGGCTTGGCATTGCGGATAGCGGTATCGGTTAGCACCATTGGGGGCCTCGATTCTGCTGGGGCCTTTTGAGGCCCCCAAATTAGGCCCCAATCATCCGCAATTGCAGGCAAACAAGGGCATCCACTGACAATCAGAGAATGCCCATAAACTACCGAAAATCAGGGATTTTTCAACTGTTGGCAGACGTCGCCAGACAGGATTTTGGAGGCCCGAGCCGGAATCGAACCGGCGTGCAAGGATTTGCAGTCCTCTGCGTAACCACTCCGCCATCGGGCCTCGACAAGTGGGTGGCCGCAAATGTGCGGCTTTGGAGGCAAAGTCAAGCAGGGGATGGAGCAGGGACGTCAAGATTCTTGTCGCGCTGCACGCAAAGCCGCTTGGCGCGGACCGCCCGCTGATTTAGAGGTCCGATGATCCCCTTAGTGTATTGCATTGCCAATACAGTTGTGCCAAGCCCACTGGACCAAGCGAGAACTATCGTGACCGAGCAGAACTATTCTTCGATGCGGGCCGCCATGGTCGAAAGCCAGTTGCGCACCAGCGACGTCGGCGATCAGCGTGTCATCGCCGCGATGGCGAAGGTGCCGCGTGAGGATTTCGTGCCCGCGGAACGCCGCGCCATGGCCTATATCGATCGCCCCATTCCACTGGCCGGAGGGCGTTCGCTCAACCCGCCGCTGGTGACGGGGCGGCTGCTGACGGAGGCCCAGGTCGCGCCGGGCGACAAGGTGCTGCTGATCGGCGCGGCGACCGGCTATGCCGCGGCGTTGCTGTCGGAACTGGGCGCGCAGGTGACGGCGGTCGAGGAAGAAGGCGGTGCGGAGATCGCGCTGCCCGGCGTCACCATCGCGCGCGGCGCGCTCAACGTCGGCGCGGCCGATGGCGCGCCCTATGACCTGCTGTTCATCGACGGCGCCGTGGAGGAAGTGCCCGCGGCGCTCGTTCAGCAGCTTGGCGAGGATGCGCGCGTGGTGACGGGGATCGTCGATCGCGGCGTTACGCGTCTGTGCGCCGGTCGGGTGGTCGCCGGCGTGCTGGGCCTCAGTAGCCTGGCGGATATCGAAATGGTGGTGTTGCCCGGTTTTGGCGCACCCAAGGGATTTGTGTTCTGAAAGATGATGGGCGGGGACAGATGACGGCGCAGCGCATTTTTTATCGGCATCATGCCGCAGCCGCTTTGCTGTTGCTGTCCTCTGCTCTGACCAGCGGGGTGCTGGCCGGCGACGCGCAGGCCGAGACGCTGCAGGGCGCGCTGGCCAAGGCCTATGCGTCCAACCCGACGCTGACCGGTGCGCGGGCGGGGCAGCGGGCTACCGACGAGAATGTGCCGATCCAGAAGGCGGCGGGTCGACCCGGCGTGGACGTTTCGGGCAGTTTTTCCGAGAGCATCCTCAAGCCCACGATCAGCTTCACCTCGCCGCAGCGGACGGTGAATGCGCAGGCGCAGCTTAATGTCCCGATCTATTCCGGGGGCGCAGTGCGCAACGGGGTGAAGGCGGCGAAGGTGCGCGTGGAGGCCGGGCAGGCGAACCTACGCGGCACCGAAGCCAGCATTTTTTCGCAGACCGTGGGCGCTTATATGGACGTGATCCGCGACAGCGCGATCGTGTCGCTGAACCAGTCCAACGTGCGCGCGCTAGAGGTCAATCTCCAGGCGACCAACGACCGGTTCGAGGTCGGCGACCTGACCCGGACCGACGTCGCCCAGTCGCAGTCGCGCCTGGCGCTGGCGCGGTCCGACCTGCAGATCGCGGAAGCCAATCTGATCACCAGCCGGGAAAATTACATCGCCCTGGTGGGGGACGCGCCCGATGCACTGGAGCCGCCACCCGCGCTGCCGGGCCTTCCCGCCACGCCGGTCGCCGCGGTGCAAGTCGCGCTGAACGACAATCCCGACATATTGGCGGCCAAAAAGAACCGGATCGCTGCGGGCTATGACGTAAAGGTGGCGCGCGCCGGACGTTTGCCGACGGTGTCGGGATTCACGACGGCAGGTTACACCAATTATCTGCACACGCTGGGCGGCACGGCGCTGGATGTCGATGGCAATGCCGTCGAGGGACCGCAGATCAACAAGCAGGCCACTGCCGGCGTCCAGCTGACCATCCCGCTCTATCAGGGCGGTCGCCCGGCCGCGCAGGTCCGCCAGAATCAGGCGCTCGAATCGCAGGCGATCGAGCGCGAGATCGAGGTCGAACGCAGCGTCATCTCCCAGACGCGGGCCGCCTATGCTAGTTGGCAGGCGTCGCTGGAGAGCATCGAATCGAACCGCAAGGCGGTCGAAGCCGCTAATTTATCGCTGGAAGGCGTGCAGGCGGAAAATTCGGTTGGCAGCCGGACCATCCTCGACATCCTCAATGCCGAACAGGAGGCGTTGAACGCCAAGGTCCAGCTCGTGACGGCACAGCGTAACGCCTATGTCGCGGGTTTCAGCGTGATTGCGGCCATGGGCCATGCCGAAGCCGACGATCTGGGTCTGGAAAGCGGCACGCTATACGACCCGATGGTCAATTATGAACGGGTGAAGGGCAAGTGGCTGGATTGGAGCTTCGACCCCAAGCCGACGCCGGTCGCCACGCGGACCGTTGACACGCCCGCGCAAAACGCCAATGTCGAACCCGCTTCGCAGCAGCCTTAACCGCTTGTTAACCCGGCTGGGTAATCTTGACGGTTAAGGATGCGCAATGGATTTTGGACAGGGACTATCCATGGGTGACATGACCAAGGAACCCTCGATGGAAGAGATACTCTCGTCCATCAAGCGGATTATCGCCGAAGAAGGCGAGGACGCGGTGCAGGCCGCCCCCCGTCGCACGCGTGGCGAGGCCAAGGCGGCCGCTGCGCCAGCGCCCGTGCCTATTGCGGTCGAAGAAGTGCTGGAACTGACCGACGAGATCGCGGAGGAGATTGCCGTGCCTGCTCCCAAAGCTGCTGCCCCTGTGAGTGCGAGCGTGCCCGGCGACGAATCGATCCTATCGGTCGAAAGCGAGGTCGCTGCCCGCCACTCTCTGTCCGCTTTGTCCGCCATGCTGGTCGCGCCCAAGGACGGGCAGGACAATACGCTGGACGGCCTGGTCCGCTCGATGCTCAAGCCGATGCTCAAGGACTGGCTGGACCAGCGGCTGCCGGCTTTGGTCGAAGAGATGGTCGCCAAGGAAATCGCGCGCATCACTGGCCGCTAAACCAGGCCCGCTCCCTTTTTTGCGACGGGCTGTCCCATATTCCATGATGGACAGGCGCACCGTGATCCCCGGATAGAAGGCCGGGTTTCAAGGGGCAATGGTCAATGGTGGGCAGGCGCGCGGTAGTTCATGGCCTGTTGGGCGCACCTTTGGCCGCCTGGATCAACTCGGCGACGGCTTGGGCGGCATCAAATGAGGGCGCTTCGGCCGACATGGCCCGCTTCATCGCCGCGATGCCCAAGGCGGAATATCATGTCCATCTGGAAGGCACGCTGGAAGCGGAGATGAAGTTCGCGCTGGCGCAGCGCAACGGGCTGGACCTGCCCTTCGCCGATGTCGCCGCGATGAAGGCCAGCTATCACTATCATGACCTGCCCAGCTTCCTGGCCATCTATTATGACGGCATGAAAGTATTGCGGACGCAGCAGGATTTTTACGACTTGGCCTATGCCTATCTGGCCAAGGCGGCGTCGCAGAACATCCTCTACGCCGAAATCTTCTTCGACCCGCAGGAGCATTTGAAGCGCGGCGTACCGATGGCGGCGGTGATCGGCGGCATCACCCAGGCGCGCGCGGCGGCCGCTGCGACATTGAGGATCGGGTCGCAACTCATCCTCTGTTTCGTGCGTGACCTGTCGGCGGAATCGGCGATGGCGGCGCTGGACGCTGCGCTGCCGTTTCGCGATCAACTGGTCGCCGTCGGGCTGGATTCCGACGAGAAGGACCATCCGCCGGCCAAGTTCGCCGCCCATTTCGCCAAGGCGCGCGCCGCGGGGCTGAAGGTCACGGCGCATTGCGACCTCAATCAGAAGGATATTATAGAGCATCTGCGCCAGGCGATTATCGACCTGCGCGTCGACCGGATCGACCATGGCGGCAATATATTGGAGTCGCGGGAGCTGATCGCGGCGGCCAAGGCGAGGAACCTCTATTTCACCGTCTGTCCGACCTTTTCCGGCACCGTGCGGGGCGACGCGCCGCCGGTCGATGTCGTGCGCGGGATGATCGACGCAGGTCTCAACCTCACCATCAATTCGGACGATCCGGCCTATATGGGGAGCGAATATCTCAATGAGGTGCTGCTCAAGGCGCAGGCGCACAGCGCGCTGACCAAGGCGGAACTGGTGCGGTTGCAGCGCAACGCCTTCAACGCGGGCTGGATGGACGAGGGGCTGCGCGCCGCCTGCCACGCCAAGCTGGATGGCTTCGCCAAGGCGGAGGGTGTCGTGGCCTGATCCCGCCGGAACGCGCGCCCTTGTCGGCATCGCCGCGCAGGTTTAGGTCACGGGCATCATCCGTATCGCCCTGTCCCGGTGCCGGGGCCGGGCGATCGATCTGGAAAGCCTGTCCCATGAAGAAAATCCTCACCGCTGCGCTGGCCGCTACTGCGCTGGCCACATGCCCCATGTCGGCCTTCGCCCGGCCCTTCACCCCCGCCGATATGGTTTCACTGGACCGTATAGCCGCGCCCGCCGTGTCGCCGGATGGGAAATGGTTGGCCTATCAGTTGCGCAGCACTGATCTGGCCGCGAACAAGGGGCGGATCGACCTCTATCTGCTCGACATCAGCAAGGCCGGACAGATGCCCAAGCTGATCGCGTCCAAGCCCGATCAGAATGAAGCGTCGCCGGTCTTTTCGCCGGACGGGTCGGCGCTCTACTATCAGTCGAATGCCAGCGGCGACGACCAGCTGTGGCGCGTGGCGCCGAGTAGTGGCGATCCTGTGCAGATCAGCAAGGCGCCGGGCGGCATTTCGGGTTTCCTGCTCAGCCCCGACGGCAGTCAGGTGGCGCTCTGGGCCGATCGGCCGGTGGGTGCGAGGACGATTGATAACGTAAAGCCTGATGCGCCCAAGGAAGCCGGGTCGGGCCGCGTCTATGACCAGTTGTTCGTGCGCCATTGGGATACATGGTCCGACGGCCAGCGGTCGCAGATTTTCGTGATGCCGGTCGCTGGAGGGCCGGCCGTGTCGGTGATGGGCGGTCTGGTCGGCGACAGTCCGTCCAAGCCCTTTGGTGGGGCAGAGGAAATCGCCTGGAGCAAGGACGGCAAGACGCTGTTCTTCGCGCTGCGCGAGGCGGGGCGTATCGAGCCACTATCGACTAATCTGGACATATTCGCGGTGCCCGCCGACGGCAGCGCCGCGCCGATCAACCTGACCGACGCCAATGACGCGACCGATACACTGCCCACCGTGTCGCCGGACGGGAAATGGTTGGCCTATGTCGCGATGCAGCGGCCGGGCTATGAAGCCGACCGGCAGGTGTTGATGCTGCGCAATATCGCGACCGGCGCGACGAAGGCGCTGACGGAAGGCTGGGACCGGTCCGTCGCATCGATCGCCTGGGAGGCGAATGGCAAGGGGCTGCTGGTCACCGCCAATGATGTGCTGGATAACCCGGTGTTCCGGGTCGATGCGGCGTCGGGTAGGGTGGCGCGCCTCACGCAGAAAGGCCATGCGGGCAGCGTGGTGCCGTTGCCCAAGGGCGGTTTCGTCTATGCGATGGACAGCATCCAGTCGCCCGCCGATTTCTGGAAGATGCCGGCAAAGGGGAAGCCGGTGCGCCTGACCAGCGTCAATGCGAGCAAGCTGGCGGGCGTCGATGACGTGTCGGTCGAGCGCTTCAGCTTCAAGGGCGCCAATGGCGACATCGTCTGGGGCCAGATCGTCAAGCCGCTTAATCCGTCCGCCAGCGGCACGGTGAACAAGCTACCCGTCGCCTTCCTGGTCCATGGCGGGCCGCAGGGCAGCTTCAATGATTCATGGTCCTATCGCTGGAATCCCAAGGCGTTCGCGGCCCATGGCTATGCGGCGGTGATCGTGGATTTCCACGGCTCGACCGGATACGGGCAGGCCTTCACCGACGCCATCAACAAGGATTGGGGCGGCAAGCCGCTGGAAGACCTGAAGCTGGGCCTCGCCGCCGCGGCGGCCAAGGACGGCCAAGTCGATGCCGGCAATGCCTGCGCACTGGGGGCCAGCTATGGTGGCTATATGATGAACTGGATCGAGGGGCAGTGGGCTGACGGGTTCAAATGCATCGTCCAGCATGACGGCGTGTTCGACGCGCGCGCCATGGCCTATGAGACCGAGGAATTGTGGTTCGACGAATGGGAGCATGGAGGCCCCTATTATGAGAAGCCGGAAGAGTTCGAGAAGTGGAACCCGGTCAACCATGTCGCCGCGTGGAAGACGCCGATGCTGGTGGTGACGGGCGAAAAGGATTTCCGCATTCCTTACACGCAGGGGCTGGCCGCCTTCACCGCGCTCCAGCGGCGAGGCATCCAATCCAGGCTGCTGGTGTTCCCGGATGAGAATCACTGGGTGTTGAAGCCGAAAAACTCGCTGCAATGGTATGATGAGGCGCTGGGCTGGCTGGACAAATGGACAGCAAGATAGACAGCTCAATCGTGGTAATGTTGGCATCAGGCGGTTTGGGAGAACGACATGTCGATGGTGCTGATCGCGGCGGTGGCCTTTGTGGGCACGCATTTCCTTCTGTCTCATCCGCTGCGCGGGCCAATCGTGGCGCGGGTGGGGGAGAAGGCGTTTCTGGGCCTCTATTCGCTGGTCGCCTTTGCTACCTTGGGCTGGCTCATCACGGCCTATCGTTCCGAATCCGTAACGACTATGATATGGCCGGTCGGCGATGGGTTATGGGCGATGGCGAGTGCTATCATGCTGTTGGCGGCGATGCTGCTGATGGGGTCGTTGATCGGCAATCCCGCCATGCCCGACCCCGATGGGCACATGCGCGCGCCAGCCGAGGCGAAGGGCGTGTTCGCCATCACCCGGCATCCGATGATGTGGTCGTTCGCGCTCTGGAGCCTCAGCCATATCCTCGTCTATCCGGTGGCCAAGAATATCACCGTCGCGCTGGCGATCTTGATCCTGGCGCTGGTCGGCGCGGCGTTGCAGGACCGCAAGAAGGCGGCGCTTACGCCCGCTATGTGGCGGCAATGGGAGGCGCGGACCAGTTACTGGCCCTTCGCCGCGATTGCCGCCGGTCGCGCGCGGTTCGGCCGGTTCGGGATGCATACGCTGGCGGGCGGACTGGTCGTCTGGCTGGCCGCCACCTGGGCGCATATGCCGCTCGCCGGGTGGGATGCAGGCATCTGGCGCTGGATCGGATGATAGTTTCGCTGGAATGGAGCGGAAAGGCCCTTTAAGGGCGCTTTCATGACCGAATTGCCGAAAACCTTCGACCCCGCCGATATCGAATCCCGCTGGTACGCGCATTGGGAGAGCAACGGCCTGTTCCGCCCGGAGCGGCCGGGCGCGGTGCCCTTCACGATCGTCAATCCGCCGCCCAACGTGACCGGCAGCCTGCATATCGGCCATGCGCTGGACAATACGTTGCAGGACATCGTGATTCGGTACGAACGGCTGCGCGGCAAGGACGCCTTGTGGGTGGTCGGCACCGACCATGCGGGCATCGCGACGCAGATGGTGGTCGAGCGGCAACTCAATGCCAAGCAGCAGAAGCGCACCGACTTCACCCGCGAGGAATTTGTCGCGAAGGTGTGGGAATGGAAGGCGGAAAGCGGCGGGACCATCACTGGCCAGCTGCGGCGGCTGGGCTGTTCGATGGACTGGGCGAACGAACGCTTCACCATGGACGAGGGCTTTTCCAAGGCCGTGGTCAAGGTGTTCGTGGAACTGCACAAGCGCGGCCTGCTGTATCGCGACAAGCGGCTGGTCAACTGGGACCCGCATTTCCGCTCTGCCATTTCGGACCTGGAGGTCGAGACGGTCGAGACGAAGGGCGGCTTCTGGCGCTTCCGCTATCCGCTGGCGGACGGTGTGACCCTGGCCGATGGCAGCGACCATATCGTCGTCGCGACGACGCGCCCGGAAACGATGCTGGCCGACATGGCGGTCGCGGTGCATCCCGATGACGAGCGCTACAAGGCGGTCATCGGCAAGGATATTCTCCAGCCGATCACCGGGCGGCGGTTCAAGATCGTGCCCGACGAACATGCCGACCCGGCACTGGGATCGGGCGCGGTCAAGATCACGCCGGGGCATGATTTCAACGATTTCGACGTGGGCAAGCGCGCGGGCTTCAAGGCCGGCGACATGCTCAACATGTTCGATGCCGACGCCAATGTCGTCCAGACCGCCGATGGCCTGATCCCCGACCGCTTCCTGGGGCTGCACCGCTTCAGGCGCGATGGCGTGGACGGTGCGCGCGAGGCGGTGGTTGCGGAGATGAAGGCGTTGGGACTGCTGGTCCCGCACATCACCAAGGACAAGGACGGCGAGCCGGTCGAGGCCGATTACGAGCCGCGCACGATCCAGACGCCGTTCGGCGACCGGTCCAATGTGGTGATCGAACCCTGGCTGACTGACCAATGGTATGTCGACGCGGAGAAGTTGGCGGTCGCGCCGATGCAGGCGGTCCGCGACGGCGCGATCGAGATCGTGCCCAAGACATGGGAAAAGACCTTCTTCAACTGGATGGAGAATATCCAGCCCTGGTGCGTGAGCCGCCAATTGTGGTGGGGGCATCGGATTCCGGCTTGGTTTGGGCCAAAAATTGTAGGCAATGAACTGGTCTATGATACCGATCTTTCGGACACTGAAGTTTTCGTTGCCGAGAGCCAATATGATGCAGAATTGGATGCCCTCGCTCGCTATAAGGATGTGGGACGGCCTATTGCCTTTATGGATTCGCCGGCGCGCATCCGCGAATTGGTTTCCAATGGTGCTGATCCTGACTATATCTACCTTTGGCAAGAAACAGACGTCTTAGACACCTGGTTCTCCTCCGCCCTCTGGCCGTTCGGGACGCTGGGCTGGCCAGAGCAGAGCGAGAAGCTGTCGCGCCATTATCCCAACGACCTGCTTATCAGCGGCTTTGACATCCTGTTCTTCTGGGACGCCCGCATGGCGATGCAGGGCATGGAGTTCATGGGCGATGTGCCGTGGAAGAAGCTCTATCTCCACGGCCTCGTCCGCGCGGCGGATGGGCAGAAAATGTCCAAGTCCAAGGGCAATGTGGTCGATCCGCTGGGCCTGATCGACAGGTTCGGCGCCGACGCGCTGCGCTTCTTCATGGCGGCGATGGAGAGCCAGGGCCGTGACGTGAAGATGGATGAGAAGCGGGTCGAGGGCTATCGCAACTTCGCGACCAAGCTGTGGAACGCGGCGCGCTTCCTCCAGGCCAATGGCGTCACTGCCTCGACCAGCCATGAGGCGCCCGCCGCCGCGCTGCCGGTCAACCGCTGGATCATTGCCGAGACGGTGGCGACCGTGCAGGCGATCGACATGGCGCTGGCCGACCTGCGCTTCGACGCGGCGGCGAACGCCATCTATCATTTCGTCTGGGACCAGTTTTGCGACTGGTATATCGAACTGACCAAGGGCGCGATGGACGATGAGACGCGCGCCGTCGCGGGCTGGGCGTTCGACCAGATATTGGTGATGCTGCACCCCTTCATGCCGTTCATAACCGAAGAGTTATGGCATCTGACCGGCGAGCGTGCGAACGCCCTGATCGTCGCGCAATGGCCGCAGGCGCTGGCGGCGGTCGATGGCGAGGCGCAGGCGGAGATCGACTGGCTGATCCGGCTGGTCAGCGCGATGCGGACGGCGCGGACCGAACTCAACGTGCCGCCGGGCGCAAAGCTGCCCGTCATCGTGCGCGATGCATCCGAAGAAACGCATCGTCGGCTCGACCGGCAGGGGGTCGCGCTGGCGCGGCTCGGCCGGGTCGAAAGCCTGACCTTCGGCGAACCGCCAGCGGGCGGCGCGGCCCAGATCGTGGTGGATGAGGCGACCTTCATCCTGCCTTTGGAAGGCGTGATCGACATCGCGGCGGAAAAGACGCGCCTGGCCAAGGCGCTGGCGGCGGCGGAGAAGGAGCGGGATGGTCTGGGCGGTCGCCTGTCCAACCCCAGCTTCGTCGAGAAGGCCAAGCCCGAAGCGGTCGCCAAGGCGCGTGAGGATCATGCCGAGAAGAGCGCCGAGGCGGAACGGTTGAAGGCGGCATTGGACCGGTTGGGATAGATTTTTCGGAAATAAACAAAAATCCGTTCGGGCTGAGCTTGTCGAAGCCTTCTTCTTGTTGAAGAAGGTCGGTCCTTCGACAGGCTCAGGGCGAACGGGGCAGGGGGCTATTCGCCCACAAGCCTGACACAGGGGAAGAGGCAGGCCAATGGCAGCGAGCAGACCGGGTGCAAAAGACCTGACGCAAGGGCCGATCGGATCGACCCTGCTGCTGTTCGCCATTCCCACGCTGGCGTCCAATATCCTCCAGTCCTTGAACGGATCGATCAACGCGATCTGGGTCGGGCGCTTCCTGGGCGCGCAGGCGCTGGCGGCGACGGCGAACGCCAATATCATCATGTTCCTGATGTTCTCGGTCGTGTTTGGTTTCGGCATGGCGTCGACCGTGGTCATCGCGCAATCGGTCGGCGCGCGCGACGTGGATGCGGCGCGGCGCGCCTTTGGATCGGCGGTCGGTTTCTGTTCGATGCTGGGGCTGGCCGTCGCGATCGGCGGCTGGATCGGCGCGCCGGCGCTGTTGCGGCTACTGGCGACGCCGGTCGAAGCGTTCGACATGGCGCTCATCTATCTGCGCGTCATTTTCTTCGCCATGCCCGCGACGCTGCTGGTCGTCATGATCATGATGGGGCTGCGCGGCGCGGGGGACGCGCGCACGCCGCTGATCTTCATGATCGTCAGCGTGGCTGTGGACCTGATCCTCAATCCGGTGCTGATCCTGGGGCTGGGGCCGATCCCGGCCTATGGCATCGCCGGATCGGCGGCGGCGACGGCGGCGGCCGGGATCGTCAGCCTGATCGGGGTCGTTGGGTTCATCTATGCCAAGGATCTGCCGTTGCGGCTGCGCGGCGCGGAATTGCGCTATCTCTGGCCGGCCGCCGACCAGTTGCGCGTGCTGCTGGCCAAGGGGCTGCCGATGGGCTTGCAGATGATCGTCATGTCCGCGTCCGGGCTGGTGATGATCGGCCTGGTCAATCGCGAAGGCCTGCTGGTGACGGCCGCCTATGGCGCAGCGCAGCAGATATGGACCTATCTGCAGATGCCGGCGATGGCGATGGGCGCGGCGGTCAGCGCCATGGCGGCGCAAAATGTCGGGGCGGGGCGTTGGGACCGGATCAGTCGTATCGCGGGCTATGGCATCGGCTATCTGCTGGCCATTACCGGCACGATGATCGTCATCATCCTGTTGTTCCACGCGTCGCTGCTGTCCTTGTTCCTGGGTAGCAATCAGGCGGCGATCGACGCGGCGTGGAACATGCAGTTGCTGGCCAGCTGGAGCTTCATGATATTCGGCGTCACCATGATCCTGTTCGGGGTGATGCGCGCCAATGGCGTGGTGGTCGCGCCGCTGGTGATCCTGATCGTCACCCTGTTCGGCGTGCGGTTGGGCTTTTACGAACTGGGCTATCCCAAATTGGGTGCCGATGCGCTCTGGCTCAGCTTCCCGGCCGGATCGGCGGTAGCGCTGTTGCTGGCGTGGATCGTCTATGCGCGCGGCGGATGGCGCAAGACGCGGCTGCTGGTCCCGGTGCATGAGGAACAATGTCGCGAAACGGCTAATAGCGACGCCGAACCGGCGGGCCGGATCGTACCGGCAGGCTGAAGCAGCCTTAGCGCCCCTGGTTGCGCCAGCGGGTGATGGTGCGATCTAATATGTCGGCTTCGCTGCCGGATTGACGCCACAGTTCGGTGAAGCTGGGGTCGCCCGATGCGGGGCGGCGATGCTCCTCCAGATTGTCGAGCGCGACGCGGATCGGCACGGCGACGCCTTCGCCGCAGATGATCGCTTCGCGATTGCGCAGGGCGGGGATCGAATCGAGGAAGCCGCGCGCGCCTTCGGGCATGGCGGCTTTCACAAAGGCCTGGTCGCGATCGTTGTTGAGGCGCATCGCAATGATGGTGCCGCATTGCGACAGCACGCCTTCGGCCAGATCGGACGGCCGCTGGGTGATGAGGCCCAGCGAAATTCCGTATTTACGGCCTTCCTTGGCGATCCGCTCCAATATCTTGCGCACCGCCTGACCGTTGCCGGTGGTCGTGTTGGGGATGTAGCGATGCGCTTCTTCGCAGACCAGCAGGATGGGCCGCTGCGGTTCGTCGCGCGCCCAGATCGCATAGTCGAACACCAAACGCGACAGCACCGACACGACGGTCGAGGTGATCTCTGATGGCATGGCCGACACGTCGATGATCGAGATCGGCTTGCCGTCGGAGGGCAGGCGGAAAATCTTGGCGAGAAAGGCCTGCATCGTGTCGGCGACCAGCATGCCGGAAAACATGAAGCTGTAGCGCGGGTCGGCCTTGATCTCGTCGATTTTGGTTTTCAGGCGCATATAGGGCAGCGAATTGGTGCCCTTGTCGAGCTTGCCCATCTCATTCTGGAGGATGGTGGTGAGGTCGGACAGAAGATAGGGGATCGGCGAATCGACTGTCAGCCGGCCGATGCTTTCGGCCAGGCGGTTCTTCATCCGCGCGGCGAGCAGGCATTTGGCCAGGATATCGCAATCGACCGTGCGTTCGGAGCCGGAGGAGGTGACGAAGACCTCGCAATGCTCCTCGAAATTCATCAGCCAATAGGGCAGGGCCAGATTGGTGACGTCGAACACCGCGCCATTGGTGGCGAAGGCCGCGCCATATTCGCCATGGGGGTCGATCATGACGATATGGCCCTGCGGCGACAGGTCGCAGATGCGGTGCAGGATCAGGGCGGCGCTGGTCGACTTGCCGGTGCCGGTGGAGCCGAGCAGCGCGAAATGCTTGCCCAGCATCGAATCGACATAGAGCGCGGCGCGCGTGTCTGTGGTGGGATAGACGGTGCCGATCTCCACATTCGCGCGGTCATCCGCTGCGTAGATCTGCTGCATGTCGTGCCCCGACACCGGGAATATATCGGTGCCGGGCGTTGGATAGCGGGTGACGCCGCGGCGGAAGCGGTAGATGCGGCCGGTCAGCTTTTCCTCATCGCCTTCGCCCAGGAAATCGATGTCGGCCACGATGCCCTTGCTCGCCTGGTCCAATGTCATCGCGCGGACGCTGGCGACCAGCCAGCTGTTGCCGACGCGCATCTTGACCTGGCTGCCGACCTGGCCCGCCATGGCGGTGCAGGGGTCTTCATCCTGTCCCAATATCGCCAGGCGCTGAGCGTCTATCAGCACTTTGGAGCTGGACCCGGCGATCTGGAACACCATGCCCATCGATTGGACGGACGTCAGATGCACAGGCGCTGATGCAGCAGAAAAATGATGTGCGCCCGGCATATGGGTCATGAGCCTTTGTCGTCCCTTGGACCGGAACGGCTTCCGGTGAACAGGATGCTTCTAGGCAAAAGAGGTAAAGATTGGCTTAGCCTCTTGCCCCCGCATGTCGGCAAAGCCCCGCATCAGGGTGAAGCGGGAAGGTTAAGAGACGCTGAGCCGGGGTCCGATCTGGACCAGTCGTTTCACTGACAGGAACATGGGTCAAGTTCGGGCATTGGGAATAGGCAACAATCAGGATGGCCGCGTGTTCAATATTCCCCAGCCCGATGGAGTACGTCGCTCAGCCGCGATCGCGATCGCCCGCGTCATATGCATATTGGGCGTGGTCTATGTACACGCCTGGACCGGGTTGAACGGGGAAGCGCTCAAGGCGTTGCGCGGCAGTGGGCAGGATAATCTGCGCTGGTTGCTGATGGAATTGTTCGGTCGCAGCGCCGTGCCGCTGCTGGGCCTGATTTCCGGCTGGCTGGTCGCACAGTCGCAGACTACGCGTGACTGGGGACGCCATGTGCGACGCAAGGCGCGGACCATCCTGCTGCCCATGGTCATGTGGAACATCATCGCGATCATTCTGGTGTCGGGCGCCGCCTGGCGGCTTGGGCTGTCGGCGCCGATGCCGCAATCGGGCTGGTGGCTGGTGGACGAGATACTGATCCTGACCCGCAACCCCGACATCAACGTGCAGATGCCGTTCCTACGCGACCTGTTTCTTTGCATGGTCGCCGCGCCGCTGCTGGTGCGCATGCCAAACTGGTCGCTGGTGGTGATCGCGGTTGTGGCGGCGGGTTGCCATATCGCGGGATTCGGCCCGCCGCTGCTGATGCGGGCGTCGATCCTGGTCTTCTTCACGCTGGGCATCCTGGCGCAGCGCGGCGGTTGGGCCGAACGCGTGGCGGGCAAGCCGATGCTGTTGATGGCGGCTCCCTTCGCGTTGTTGATGGCCGCGCAACTCTATCAGGCCGTCACGGTCGGCGACGACGCCTGGCCGGTGGGTCCGCGGGCGCTGGACCTGACGCTGCGCGTGGCGGCAGCGGTCGCTTTCTGGCGTCTGGCCTGGGCGCTGGCGGACAGCCCGGCGCGGCCGATGCTGCTGCGGACAGAGCCTTATATGTTTCTGCTGTTCAGCGCCCACCTGATCCTGATCTGGCTGCTGGGGCCGGTGCTGGGCGGGCTTTTCGGGAAGATGGGCACGCCCTTCTATCCCTTCTACCTGATCGCGCAGCCGTTGATGGTGCTGGGCGCGGTGGTGGCGATCGGCGCGGCATTGCGCCGCGTCGCCCCCGGAGCGGCGGCGCTGCTCAGCGGCGGGCGGTTGAAGCGGCCGGAGCCTCAGGCGATCTCGCGCGTCGTGACCGTCTGAGCGGCGGCCATGGCGATGGCGAAGCTGTGCTTGCGTGCGGCGGGATCGAAAATCTGGCCGGTCAGAATCAGTTCGTCGGCCTGGGTGCGGCGCAGGAAGGCGGCGATGTCGCGCTCGACATCCGCCTGCGTGCCGATGCTGGAGACGCTCAGCACATCGGACAGCATTGCCTGCGCCTGCGCGGGCAGCGCCTCAAAATAGCCCGGCACCGGCGGTTGCAGCTTGCCCGGCTGGCCGGTGCGCAGCCGCACGAAGGACTGCTGCATCGAACTGGCGAGCAGATGGGCTTCCTCCGCCGTGTCAGCGGCAAAGACATTATAGCCGGCCATCACATAAGGATATGGGAGCTGCGCCGACGGGCGGAAGTCGCGGCGGTAGATTTCGATCGCCTCATCCAGCGCGGCGGGCGCGAAATGGGACGCGAAGGCGTAGGGCAGGCCCAATGCAGCGGCGAGCTGCGCGCCGTAGAGGCTGGACCCCAATATCCAGAGCGGCACATCTGCGCCAGCGCCCGGCGTCGCCTGGATGCTGAGCCGCTCGTCCTGGGCGAAATAGGCCTGTAATTCCATCACGTCGCGCGGGAACTGATCCGGTCCGCCAGACAGGTTGCGGCGAATCGCCTGCGCGACCCGCTGATCGGAACCCGGCGCACGGCCCAGGCCCAGGTCGACCCGGCCTGGGAAAAGGGCGTCGAGCGTGCCGAACTGTTCGGCGATCACCAGCGGCGCATGATTGGGCAGCATGATGCCACCCGCGCCGATGCGGATGGTCGATGTCGCATGGCCGATATGCGCCAGCACGACCGCGGTTGCGGCCGATGCGATGCCCGCCATGCCATGATGTTCGGCGACCCAGAATCGGTGATAGCCCAACGCCTCCGCATGAGCGGCAAGGTCCGCCGCATTGGCGAGCGCTGTGGCGACGGTATCGCCTTCACGGACGGGGACGAGATCGAGCAGGGAAAAACGGGTCATGCCCTTCATATGGGGGCATGATCGGTTTTACTTCAAGACCTATGATCGCATCGCGCCGGCCGTTTGTTGGCAATGGCCTAAAAAATACTGGCCCAACGCGTCAGACCGCCCGGCCAAATCCCTGTGCAGGCACGTCGGCGCGACGGCCGAAGGTGGCGGGTCGGCGGGCGACCAGCGGGTTCGCGTCGCGATCCAGCAGCGCCATCGTCTCGGTGAAGCAAGGGCGCAACGCGACTACGACCTCGATCAGTTCATCCGGGCCTTCATGCGTTTCCACGCAGCGGCGGGCGACCATTTCGATTTCCTCGGCCATGGCACTCAGGCGATAGGCGCCGAACTGGGCCGATTCGCCCTTGAGCGTATGGGCGGGCGTGACCAGCGCGGCGGCGTTGCGGGCGCGGAAAGCCTCTTCGACGGCGCCGATGGATTTGGCGCCATCTTCCCGGAAATAGCCCAGGATACGCAGAAAGGCGGTGCCCAGCTCAGCGCGGGTCCGCGTAAATTCGCTCCAACTGACCAGTTCGGTATCTTGATAGGACACCCACGCCGCTCCTTCACTCTAACGAAGCGAAAATAGACGGGGCGCGTAAACAGCAGGTTAAAGCGTGGCGGAAAGCCAGCCGATCTGGAGGATATTCAGCGGGTGCGCGACAGGGCGAAACGATGGTTGCCAAATGCCGCAAAGGTCCAGCCCTGCTGCTGGGCGAGCGCCGCCAATTCACTCGCGGCGATCGGGTCGTCGGCCTCTATGACGATGGCGTCCGCGTCGCGCAGGGCACGGGCGGCGCGCAGCGCGGGCCAGGGACATTTCATGCCCCTGGCGTTAACCGCAACGGGATCGGCCGCCATCGCGTTATTTGGTCGCGAACGGGTTTTTCTGGCTGCGCAGCGTCAGGCGCACCGGCACCGCGCCGAACCCCAGTTCGCGGCGAATGCCGTTCACCAGATAGCGGCGATAGCTTTCGGGCAGGTCATCGAGCCGCGTGCCGAACAGCACGAATGTCGGCGGGCGGGTCTTGTTCTGGGTGATGTAGCGCAGCTTGATCCGCTTGCCGCCGGGGGCGGGCGGCGGATTGGCCTCCAGCGCGGTTTCGAACCAGCGGTTGAGGATGCCGGTGGACACGCGCTGCGACCAGGCGGTGCGGGTTTCGAAGGCGACATGGATCAGGTCGTCCAGTCCCTTTCCGGTGGACCCGGAAATAGTCATGATCGGCACGCCGCGCACCTGCGCCAGCCCTTCGTCCAGCGCCTTCTTGATGCCCTGATACAGCGCCGAACCATGTTCGACCGTATCCCATTTGTTGAGCGCGACGACGAGGGCGCGGCCTTCCTCCAGCACCCGATCGGCGATGCGCAGATCCTGCGCCTCCAGGCCGCGCGTCGAATCGATCATCAGCACGACGACTTCGGCGAAGTTCACCGCATTGATGCCGTCCGACACGGCCAGCTTTTCCAGCTTTTCCTGCACCTTGGCGCGCTTGCGCATGCCGGCCGTATCGATCAGGCGGACCGGGCGCTCCACGCCTTCGCGGCTGGTCCACATCCAATCGACAGCGATGCTGTCGCGGGTGATCCCCGCTTCCGGCCCGGTCAGCAGGCGGTTTTCGCCCAGCAACCGGTTGATAAGCGTGGACTTGCCCGCATTGGGACGGCCGACGATGGCGAGCTTGAGCGGGGCGCTCTCGTCATCCTCGTAAAATTCCTTTTCGTGCGGCTCGTCGCCCTCCCGCTCCAGATGGGGGAGCAGCGCCTGGAACAGGTCGGCCATGCCCTGGCCGTGTTCCGCGGAAAAGGGGACCGGTTCGCCAAGGCCCAGCGAAAAGGCTTCCATGACGCCATCGTCCGCCGCCTTACCCTCCGCTTTGTTGGCGACCAATATGACGGGGGCGTCGTTGGCGCGCAGCCAACGGGCGATTTCCTCGTCCAGCGGGGTGATGCCCGCACGCGCGTCGATCATGAACAGGGCGACGTCGCAATTTTCCACCGCCGCTTCGGTCTGCATCCGCATCCGGCCGGGCAGGCTATTGGCGTCCTCATCCTCATAACCGGCGGTATCGACGATCGTGAAGTCGAGGCCCAGCAGATGCGCCTCGCCCTCTCGCCGGTCGCGGGTGACGCCGGGCTGGTCGTCGACCAGCGCCAGCTTCTTGCCGACCAGGCGGTTGAAGAGGGTGGACTTGCCCACATTGGGGCGCCCGACAATGGCTACGGTGGGCAGCATGGAGGCCCGTTTCCTTCTTAAAAATTCAAAATCGATAAACGCCGTGCTCCCGCGCAGGCGGGGTCCGGTCCAGATGGGAGAACCGGCCCCCCGCCTGCGCGGGAGCACATCTAGCATATTTTCCCGGCTTAACGGAACGCCGTCAATTTCCCGTCGTCAGCCAGCACATAGAGCATGTTGTTGGCGACGATCGGCGAGAGCGACATGGAGCGATCCATGTCCACCGTCGATTGCACCGATCCGGTTGCGGGATCGACATAGACCATCTCGCCGCGGGTCGATACCACGATCAGGCGGCCGCCGGCCAGCACCGGGCCGGTCCAGCGGATCGCCTTGTCCTTCTTCTTTTCCTTCTGCCAGCGGCGTAGCTGGCTGACCCAGCGGATTTTGCCGGTGGCGCGCGCGACGCAGAGCAGCCGGGCGTCGCTGGTGACGGCGAATACCCATTCGCCGACCACGGCGGGGGTGGAGATGCCCGCAATGTTGATTTCCCACAGCCGCTGGCCGCTGGTCAGTTCGTAGGAGGCCATGCGGCCACCCTGGCCGATCGCGAAGACGCGGCCGCGGTCGATCACCGGATCAGCGTCGATATCGGTCAGCGACGCCACGGCGGTCGATATACTGGTGCGCGACAGCGCGTCGCCCCACAGGGTGCGGCCATTTTCGTACCGATAGGCATTGATTTCGCCTGAGCTATAACCTGCGATCACGGTGCCCTGCGCAGCGGCGGGGGCCGCGACGCCGAAAATGCCAGTGACCTGCAACGTGCCGCTATCGGTCCACTGGGTTTCGCCGTCGGACTGGTTGAGCGCGAACACCTGATTATCCTGGCCCATCACATAGACATGGCCGTTTTCCAGCGTCGGCGCGCCGCGCAGCGGGCCGGACAGATGCTTTTTCCAGAGGATCGCGCCGTCGGCGCCATTCAGCGCGAAGACGTCGCCAAAGCCCGTGCTGGCGAACACCCGGTCGCCCAGGACGCTGACGCCGCCGCCGAACAACACGCGGCCATTGCCCTTGCCTTCGGAGGGCAGGTTGGTCTGCCACAGCTTTGCGCCGCTCGCCGCATCGAAGGCGATGACATGCGCGCCCGCGTCGGTCACGAACAGCTTGCCGCCTGCCACGACCGGCGAAGCGGCCAGTCGCGCCTGGGGCGAACTGCCCTCGATCGAGGCGGTCCACACCTGCGCGGGCGATCCGCCCAGTGAGACATGCCCCATCGCCTTGGACGGGTCACCGCCCGGCTGCGACCAGCTGTCGTTGACATAGGGAGCGGGCAGGGTGACCTGCACATCGGCCAGGCTGGGTTCGATTTCGACACCCTGTTCGTTGTTCAGGATCGACGTGCGGTTGCCCACGACCGGCGTCTTGGGGCCGCCCTTCTTGCCGCCGATCACGCCGCACCCGGCCAGCAGGGCGACTATGGCGGCCATCGTTACGACACGGCCTATCGGCGCGAATTTCATGCTGGTCATTCCCATCCGCTCGGTCATCCTTCGCTCGGTTCGGCCGGGATCTCGACCGCGTCGATCCCCATTAATCCTGCCATCTGTCGCGCGCGTGAACGGATCGACTGCGGCACATTGGCGTCCTTCGCCATCGCGGCGAAGATCGGACCGGCCAGGTCGGTCTTGCCCATCTTCATATAGGCGATCGCCACCAACTCACCGGCGCTGCCGAACCAGGGCGCGCCCTCGATCGCCAGGGGCTTCAATCGGTCGACCACCTGTTGGGGCTTGAGCGTCTCAAACTCCAGCGCGGTCTGGCGGATCAACGCCAGGTCGCGATAGGGCTGGTCCAGCTTGGTGTCGGCGGCCATTGCGGCATAAAGCGCGATCGCGCCCTTGGCGTCGCCCTTGCGCGATGCGACGCCGGCCTGCGTCAGCAACGCGGAGGCGCGATAGCCCGGCTGGTCAGCCTTGGCCAGCGCGTCGAGTTGCTTGGCATCGGGCGCGCCGCCGCCGGCCGCCGTCGTCAGCACCCTATCCATCTGCTCGGATACCGCTTCCGACTGGGTCTTGCTGTGATGCTGCCAGTAGAGCCAGCCGCCAAAAGCGGCCAGGCCCAGCACGACGGCGACCAAAATCCAGCGGCCATAGCGCTGCCAAAAGCCCAGAAGCTGGTCCTGGCGGACGGCGTCGTCCACCTCACGCATAAAGGCTTGGCTATTTTGCGGCGTCAGGGCCACGATATTCTCCGAGAAATAGATCAGAAACTAAGCGCACAAGGCGCGATCAATAGCGGCGCTCAGGCAACAGGCAAATCAAATTTTAGGACGATAGACCTGATCGTCAGTGGGAAAGCTGCGCGTCCGCACCTCGGCAGCGTAGCGGGCGGCAGCGCCGTCGATGGTCTGCGCCAAATTTTCATAGCGTTTCACGAAGCGGGGCACCCGATCGAACATGCCTAGCATGTCTTCGGTCACCAGCACCTGACCGTCGCAATGGGCCGAAGCGCCGATGCCGATGACCGGCACATCGACGCTGTCGGTGATCGCGACCGCCAGTTCCTCCATCACCCCTTCCAGCACCATGGCGAAGGCGCCGGCCTGCGCCACCGCGCGCGCGTCGGCCATGATCTTGGCATGTTCCTCCTGGCTCTTGCCGCGCGCGCCATAGCCGCCCAGCGCGTTCACGGCTTGGGGCGTCAGGCCGATATGCGCCATCACCGGGATGCCGCGCTGGCTGAGGAAGGCTATGGTGTCCGCCATCGCCTCGCCGCCCTCCAGCTTGACGGCAGCGCAACCGGTTTCCGCCATCACCCGGCTGGCGCTGGCGAACGCCTGCTGCGGCGAGGATTCATAGCTGCCAAAGGGCATGTCGACCAGCACGACGCTGTGATAGCTGCCCCGCACCACCGCCGCGCCATGGGCGATCATCATGTCGAGCGTGACGGCCAGCGTAGAGGGCAGGCCGTAAATCACCTGGCCCAGCGAATCGCCGACCAGCAGCATATCGCAATGCGGGTCGAGCAGCTGTGCCTGACGCGCGGTATAGGCGGTCAGCATGACCAGCGGTTCGGCCGTTTTCCCCTCATATTTGCGCCGCTGGATGGCGGGCACGGTGAGGCGCTTCATCGGCGCGGGCGTGGGGTTGGCGCGGCTGGTCGCGGTGTCGATCGTGAAGGTCGTGGACATGAGCGCGCTCTACCGCAGCGCGGCGCGGCGCGCAAATGCCGGACGGGCCGGAGCGGCATGATACGCCGCCCCGGCCCGTGCCGCCATTATCAGAACGAAACCTTGATCGTGCCGCCCCAGGTTTGCGGATCGCCGACCTGACCGGCGATCAGGCCGGTATTGCCCGGCGCGACCTGGAGATTTTCGATATAATCGACGTCGAAGGCGTTGCGCACCCAGCCGAAGATATCGAATCCTTCGCCACGGAAACCGGCGCGGAAGTTGGTCAGCGCATACCCCTTCACGTCGGTATAGATGGACGGCGAAGCGTTGCTGTTCCAGTGCGACCGGTAATTGCCATCGACGCCGAGATAGGCCTGACCTTCCTTCGCCAGCAGCGTGACCGGGATGTTATATTCCGCGCCGTAGGAGAAAGCCCATTTGGATACGCCGGGCAGGGTCTGGCCGGAGATATCGCACTGGCGCGGGCTGAGCGCACCGGGGACGCCCGGCTGCGAATAATCGGCCGGCTGACCCGCCGGCTGTAATGTGCCGCCGGACAATTCGGGCGGGCAGGGCGCGTTGGTGAACTTCTTATATTGCGCGTCGGTATAGGCGCCATTGGCGTAGGCGGTGAAGCGATCGCTGGCGACGATCTTGAAATCCGCCTCGATGCCCTGCGAGCGCACCCTTTCCGCATTGGCCAGATAGCCGCGCACCGTGCCGAACTGACCGCCATTCACGGTGGCCTGGAAATTCTTGATGTCGGTGCGGAAGGCGGACAGGTTGAAGGTCGCCCGGCGATCCCAGAACTGGGTCTTGAGGCCGATTTCATAATGGTTGACCGATTCCGGCTTCACCGTGCCGGCGTCGTAATTGACGGTGTTGTCGGCGTTGAGCGGCAGGCCGTTCTGGTTGATGCCGAGCGTCTTGAAGCTCTTGGCATAGGTCGCATAGGCCAACACGTCGCGGGCGACCTTGTAGTTGACGTTGAAGTCGTAGGTGAAGTTCCACGCACTGTCGGACGGCGCGCTGACCTGCGGCTGATAGACGCCGCACTGGGCGGCCAGCACGGACCCCGCGGCCGGTGTCGGGGTGCAGCTGATGACCGCGCCTGCGCCATTGGTCACGATGCGTTCGTAAAAGCCCGACTTCTTGTCATAGTTGATGCGCGCGCCCGGCTGGATCGTCAGCGCGTCGGTCACTTTCCAGCTGACCTGGCCGAACAGCGCGGCGCTGGTGCTCTTGAGCCATTGGGTGTTGCTGGCGGTCAGTCCTTCCAGGACGCTGGGATCGTTCGCCAAGGCGCCGGTCAGGCTCCATTTGCTGGCGGCGCTACCCTGCTGCTCGGTGCCCTGCGTGTCGATCCGCTGCTTGAAGCCGAACAGGCCGAGAACGAAATCAACCTTCTCGCTATCGTAATTATAGCGGAATTCCTGGCTATACTGATCCTGCTGGGACGGGTTTTGCGACTTGGCGACGATCGACAGGCCGGTGAAGTCGCGGTCATTTTCCGGCTTCCAGTCCCAAAAGCGCCAGGCGGTGACCGACGTCAGCGTGCCGGGGCCGACATCCCATTTGATCTTGGCCGACACGCCGCCGATCTTGTTGCCGGCGTTCAGGTTGCTGTCGAGGTCCGACAGGCGATCATAGGGATTGCGGCTGGGCACGACATAATTTTGCGCGGCGGCCAGTGCGTCATATTGGCGGGCGAGCGCGCGTTGGGTCTTGCCGACACGCACGAAGGTCGTGCCGCAGCATTCCGGGTCCTGCTTGCTGTAATCGCCCGACAAAGTGACGCTGAAATCTTCATTGGGCTTGAACAGTAACTGGCCGCGAATGCCCAGATTATCCTGCTCGTTGATCCAGCGCTGGCTGGTCACGTTATAGAGCGTGCCGCGGCGGCTGGTCGCGGCGACCGCGATGCGGGCTGCGATCGTCTCCGACAGCGGGCCGGAGACGGCGGCTTTGGCCTGCTTGAAGTTCAAATTGCCCACGCTCAGTTCGGCGCGGCCCTCGAAA